>NZ_JAAUVO010000011.1:0-134538 GCF_012030385.1 Microbacterium sp. B19(2022) | reverse complement strand
GAGGGTGGGAGCGCTTCACGATCACAAGGACAACGATGCCCCGCACGATCGCCGTCAACACCTGGGTGTGGACGTCTCCGCTGACCGACGCGACGCTCGAGCCGCTCGCCCGCAAGGCTCGGGACCTCGGTTACGACGCGTTGGAGCTGCCGCTCGAGAGCGTCGGCGACTGGGATCCCGTGCGCACCCGCGACCTGCTCGACGCGCTCGGGCTCGGCGCGATCGTGGTCGGGGCGATGGGCCCTGGACGATCGCTGGTCGCCCGTGCCGGCGATGTCGCCGCGACCCAGACGTACCTGCGGGCGTGCATCGCGGCGGCGCAGACGCTCGGGGCCGAGGTCGTGGCCGGCCCCTTCTACGCGCCGACCGGCGTCACCTGGCGGATGGATGCCGACGAGCGGGCGGCGGTCGTGGGGGAGCTGCGGGAGAACCTCGCGCCCCTCGTCGCCGAGGCCGCAGAGGCGGGCATCACCCTCGCGATCGAGCCGCTGAACCGCTACGAGACGAGCCTGCTCAACACGGTCGAGCAGAGCCTCGATGCGCTCGGCCCGCTGCTGGGTGCGGGACTCGGACTCGCGCTCGACACGTATCACCTCAACATCGAGGAGAAGAAGCCCGTCGAGGCGATCCGGGCCGCCGGCGCCGCGATCGCCCACGTGCAGGTGTGCGGCAGCGACCGTGGGGCCGTCGGCGACGACCACACCGACTGGCCGGGGACCCTCGCGGCCCTCGACGACGCCGGCTATCGCGGCCCGCTGGGGCTGGAGAGCTTCACGGGAGAGAACGCCACCATCGCGGTCGCGGCTTCGGTGTGGCGACCCCTCGCCCCGAGCCAGGACGAACTCGCCGCACGCAGCATCGCTGCCCTCAGGGCTTTCGATACGAAGGAGTATCCATGAGCACGCATCCGGTCACGCTGTTCACCGGGCAATGGGCGGACCTGCCGTTCGAGGAGGTCGCCCGCCTCGCTGCGGAGTGGGGGTATGACGGGCTGGAGGTCGCCGCGTCCGGTGATCACCTCGACCTGCGGCGTGCCGACGAGGATGACGCCTACGTGGCGTCGCGCCGGGAGGTCCTCGACCGGCACGGCCTGAAGATCTTCGCCATCTCGAACCATCTCGCCGGTCAAGCCGTGTGCGATGCGCCGATCGACTTCCGGCACCAGGCGATCCTGCGCGAGTACGTGTGGGGTGACGGTGAGGCGGAGGGCGTGCGGCAGCGGGCGGCCGAGGACATGAAGCGGGCGGCCCGCGTCGCGCGCAAGCTCGACATCGACACAGTCGTCGGGTTCACCGGCTCGTCGATCTGGCCGTATCTGGCGATGTTCCCGCCGGTTCCGGCATCCGTCGTCGAGGGTGGGTTCGAGGACTTCGCGGCCCGGTGGAATCCGATCCTCGACGTGTTCGATGCGGAGGGGGTGCGGTTCGCGCACGAGGTGCACCCGGGAGAGATCGCCTACGACTACTGGTCGTCGGTGCGCGCGCTGGAGGCGATCGACCACCGCGAGGCGTTCGGGTTCAACTGGGACCCGTCGCACATGATGTGGCAGAACATCGATCCGGTCGGGTTCATCGTGGACTTCGCGGACCGGATCTACCATGTGGATTGCAAGGACACCCGGATGCGGCCGCACAACGGCCGGGCCGGCGTGCTCGGCTCGCATCTGCCGTGGGGCGACCCTCGGCGCGGCTGGGACTTCGTCTCGACGGGGCACGGGGATGTGCCGTGGGAGGACTCGTTCCGCGCGCTCGACGCGATCGGCTACTCCGGTCCCATCTCGATCGAGTGGGAGGACGCGGGTATGGACCGCCTGCACGGCGCCCCCGAGGCGCTGGCCTACGTGCGTTCGCTGCTGTGGCCGAAGCCCGAAGCCTCGTTCGACGCCGCGTTCAGCAACCAGTGACCACCCCGACAGGAACCCCATGCCGATCCAGCACACCGTCGTCTTCCGCCTGATCCATCCGGCCGGTTCCGCGGAGGAGCAGGAGTTCCTGGCGACCGGCCACGCCGTGCTCACGTCGATCCCCGGCGTCGGGGACTTCACGATCCGCCGTCAGGTCAGCGCGAAGAGCGACCTCACGCATCAGTTCTCGATGGTGTTCGCCGATCAGAGCGTTTACGACGCCTACGACGGCCATCCCGCGCACAGGGCGTTCGTCGCGGAGCGGTGGCTGCCCGAGGTGGCCGAGTTCCAGGAGTACGACTTCGTGGAGTGAGGGTCAGTCGCTCGAGCCATGCGCGTGCGCCCTTCTCCAAAGAAACATGAGGAACCAGATCAGAAGGGGCTGTCGAAGATGTCCTCGCCGTTTTCGCTGATCTGGCAAGCAACGGCAACGATCGGATGCCGGCGCCCCTGCGAAAGCAGCGCAAAGACATGGTCCGAGGCGACCTCACCAAAGGCAGCACTGACCGCCGCGACGTCTTCCGCTGTTCCCTGGTCGACGGCCAAGCCCTTCAACGTACGTGGAACCGCGAGATAGGCGACCCCAACGAAGATCAGGTCGACGTTAAGATCAGCTTCTGGACCCTTCGGACTCCTGATGAGCAGTGAGCCGTGGCCGACTCGATACTCCCAGAGTTGGAATCGACGGTCGGGGTAGCTGGCGATCATTCGAACGGATTCCCCACACGAACGCCGCCCCGCCAGAACTCGAGGTTGGGGAAACTTCCCCCTCTGATCTGGAACAACTCCCAGTCCGTCGCCCCGCCACGTCCGGAGGCCGCGCGTGTGACCCCGGGCCACACATCAACGCCATCGAGGTTGAACAAGACGCGCTGATTCGGATCGGACAGCTTGTCGAGGACGCCCGGCTTCCAATTCACCGGATCAGGCAGGTTCTTCCAGGTGCTCGCACCATGACGGCTAGCGAAGTCATCGAGATGATCCGAGATCCCCATCGCAAACGGCTCACTTTCGGTTGCTGGCTTTGCGGCCGCGGCGCCGGTTCCGCAGTTGTGGGTGAGGATGGCGTCGTCGGCACCAGCGTAGACGCTGTACGTGTGGGTGGTGTCGATGGTGAGGTTGTGGACGGTCTGCTCACGGTGATCGTGTTCGATCGCGGTGACCTGCACCCAGGTACCAGACGAGGTCTGCACCCACATCCCCGGACGCAACTCTCCCGCGTCCACCCACTCCTCGATGTCGGGCACCCAGAACGGGTGACCCGCAGTCGCAGTCACCTGACCCGTCTGCCCCGACCCATCCGTGACCGACACGGTCACCAGATCCTTCACCCCGGTACCGGTGATCGTGGTCACCACCGCACGCGCGGACGTCTTCCCCGTCTCCGGATCCGTCGCCAGCACCAAGTCGCCGAGCTCGATCTTCTCGATCTCCTTCTTCGCCCCGTCTGCCATCAACACCGACGTGCCCGGCACGAAACTATTCGCCGCACACGACGACATCGGCCGACTCCCACCCGACGACGACGGCTTCGCCGCCGCGGACCCGGAGGGTGAGCTCGTCTCGATCTCGGGTGGTGACGAAGACGTCTCGAACGTGTTCGACGCGAACGGCGTTCGGCTCATTCGTACCGATGAGGCGGGAGCGACCCTGTTCCTCCCCGGCGGTCAGGAAGTGCGTGCGAGTGCGACCGCTGTGTCGGCGACGAGGTGGTACTCGTTCGGCGGTGTGAACGTCGCGGTGCGGACAGGCACGGGCATGGCCGGAGTGAGTAGCGTGGTCGCCGATGCACACGGTACGCCTCTCGCCTACGTGCACAACACGAACTGGGCAGAGGCGGTGCGACGCGTTCGCACGGACCCGTTCGGGTCGGCGCGGGCGGACGCGGCCGGGACTCTTGCGGGTCGCGGATTCTTGGGGGCGCCGGCGGACGCCTCGGGTCTGACGTTGTTGGGAGCGCGGTTCTTCGACCCCGATACCGGCACGTTCCTCAGTCCAGATCCTGAGCTCACCGCAGGGGTACCTGCGCAGTTCAATGCGTACGTGTACTCGGGGAACAACCCGATGACGTGGTCCGACCCGTCGGGGCGGAACTGGTTCGGCGATTTCTTCAACTCCGCGAAGAAGTTCGTGAAGAAGTACCAGGCCGAGATCGCGGGCGCCGTGGTCGGGACGCTCGTCACAGCCGGTTGCCTGGCGGTGACGGCTGGTGCGGGCAGTGTCGGTTGTGCGATCGCCGGCGGCGCAGCGGGTGCGGCCACGACGAACGTGTGGAAGCAGTCGCAGTCGAAGAAGCCGTTCAACATCGGCAGTTTCGCCCGGGACACGGTGATGGGCGCTGCGGTCGGTTGGGCGTTGGGCCCGGTGGCTGCGGTGGTGGGCAAGGTGTTCACGCCGGTGGCGAACAGGTTGACGGCTGCGGTGTCGAGTGCGTTCAAACCTCTTGCGTCTCGTGGGGGTCAGGTGGCGGGGGCGCCGGTGCGTCCGTCGAGTTCGCCGTTGCAGAGCATCCGTCCGTCCGCGGCGGCGAAGCCGTCGTCGTCGGGTGGGAGTCGGCCGATGTCGTCGTGTGCGGCGAATAGTTTCGTGCCGGGCACGTCGGTGTTGATGGCAGACGGGGCGAAGAAGGAGATCGAGAAGATCGAGCTCGGCGACTTGGTGCTGGCGACGGATCCGGAGACGGGGAAGACGTCCGCGCGTGCGGTGGTCGCCACGATCACCGGTACCGGGGTGAAGGATCTGGTGACCGTGTCGGTCACGGATGGGTCGGGGCAGACGGGTCAGGTGACTGCGACTGCGGGTCACCCGTTCTGGGTGCCCGACATCGAGGAGTGGGTGGACGCGGGAGAGTTGCGTCCGGGGATGTGGGTGCAGACCTCGTCTGGTACCTGGGTGCAGGTCACCGCGATCGAACACGATCACCGTGAGCAGACCGTCCACAACCTCACGATCGACACCACCCACACGTACAGCGTCTACGCTGGTGTCGACGCTGTTGTCACCCACAACTGCGGGCTCACGCCCGGCCCTAACGGTACGCTGAGAGATCCAGCCACTGGACGCTTCACGGCGAACCCCGAACGGGTAGCGCCCCCAGCGTCGACTCTGCACGGCAATTCCCGGGGGAGCACGGCGACGACGACGCTGTATCGCCGCGAAACCGAGGACGGTGTTCTGCAAAAATGGGGAATCACGGCTAACGTTGGAGCACGATACTCGCCGGCCGAACTTGGCAATGATGTTCTCATGCCAATGACTTACGGAACGAGAGCAGACATGTTGAATCTCGAACGATGGATCGTTAGCAGAAATCCGGGTCCGCTGAACTTTGAACCATGGGCTGGGTCGATTGGATGAGTGCACCCGATTTTGTCTTTGCTATCGGCACGGTGCTCGGGGATTCAGACTCCGAGAGTCTCGCCTGGAAGCGCGCCACCACGAGCCTTTCAAAGGAAGTTAGGGCGCTTGCGGGTGACCTATCTAGCCCTGTGCGGTTAAATGTCATCTTTCATATCGAGGGAAAAATCTGGCCGCTAAAGTTCCACGGTATTCGCGCTCGTCGGATAAACGCAAAACGGAACCTGCTGGTCGTCGATGTGGGAATCGCCAAGGATGCGGTGAGTGACTACAGGGCACATTTGTTGCCGTTGCTTGTAGCCGCAGTGAGCGAAGCCGATACAATCGTGTCGCGCAAGTTCCCCGGAGGTTTGGCTGAGATTCGTGCGATCGTAGCGCGGCTGCCCACCACGGATTCCTCCCTGTAGCGACCTGAGCCACTTGCTGATTTCTAGATCCGTTCGCCAAGAGGAACCGCGGGTGGCCGTGGCTGGAGGCGTCGTTCGGCTTGACACCGATGTGTGACGAGGACGGTTGGTGCCATTCCTGGGGCGTGCCGAGTCGTAAGCAGTGCGGGGCTCGCTCATCCTCCAGCTGAGCGGACTGAAGGTGAGTAGCGGGTGGATGCCGAACTTGCGATTCGACACCTTTTGCATGGCGCCGGACAAGGTGGTGAAATTAGATGGTTCAGCAGGAAGCAACGCACCGCGAGCCTGTGTGGCGTGAGCGCTCGGACTTTATTATCGGAATTCCAATCGATCCGGGGAATACTGATGTCATCACTGAGCAGTTGTGGGCGCGAAAAGTGTCTGAGTCTACCTTTGAGATTTGCTGCATACCGTTTTTCGCGTATGACATTTCTCTAGGCGATGTGGTCGAAGTAGACGCGTCTTTCGAGGTCAAACGCGTGGTAGAACGCTCGGGCCGATATGTCTTCCGAGTTCACGTAAAGGACTCGATATCCTCGGTCGCCGCAGATGTAGTTCGTTCGATCGAAGCGCAAGGCGGGTTGGTCGAATGGTCATCCCCGCGTCTATTCGCCGTCGATGCCGACAATTCTATTAAGGCTCAGGAAATCGCCAACTTGCTCCAGCAGATGGAGGAGCAAGGGCTGCTTGTCTATGAAACGGGTAGAACTGCATAAACTGAGGTGAAGCGGCGAGGAGCCGGATTCGTGGAGTGAGTCTCCCGATCAGCTCGTGAGCTCGCGCAACCGCACCAGACGCTCGTGCCCGGTCTCTTCGAGTTCCGCGATGTCGTCGCGCGACTTGAGGAAGTCGGAGAACGAGCGGTAGCCGAGGGCCTTCTCGCTGAACGACGGGTCCATGCGACGCATGTGCGTCTTCACGGCGGAACTGTGCAGCCACTCGTCGGCATCGGCCTTGTCGTGGCCGAGACGCAGGGCGCGCTCGAGCAGCTGTGTCGCTTCGCCCTGTTCGTCGAGCTTGGGCTCCTCGACCTTGGCCGCGGCTGCCTTCGACCTCGCGCGGCGCGGGGCCTTGGCCTTCGGCGCATCCGCCGCGTCGGCCGCATCCGGCACCGTCTCCGGCGCGGGCTCCGCGACGGCCTCGGCCTTCGCCGCCGCGACGGCGGGAGCCGCCTTCACCGGACGCACGACGCCAGGCAGCGAGTCGTACGACTCGAACTCATCGCAGGCCGCGGCGAGCGACTTCGCCGTCGAGCCGGAGACGCCGACACCGATCACGTAGCGCCCGAGTCGCTTGCAGCGCTGGGCCAGCGGCACGTAGTCGCTGTCGCCGGCGACGATCACGACGTGCGTGAGGTCGGGCAGGCGGAACATGTCTTCGACCGCATCCACGGCGAGGCGGATGTCGGCGCCGTTCTTGGCGTAGGCCGCGGCGGGGAACAGCTGCACGAGGTCGACGGCGCGGGCCACGAGCTGCGAGCGGTACACGGCGTTCACGGGGGAGGACCAGTCGGCGTAGGCGCGCGTCAGCACGAGCGTGCCGAAGGACGCGGCGTAGTCGATGATGGCGCCGACCTCGATCATGGCGCGGCTGAGGCGCTCGACGACGTCGGGGTCGTTGGGGTTCTCGGTGATCCGCTGCCTGTCTTTGCCGTAGGCGTTACGCCCGTGAACCCGGTCGTACCAGGAGATGACGATGTTGTCGAAGTCGAGGTAGACGGCGACGCGGGCATCGGTGGTCTCGGCCATGATCAGGCCTCCTCACGGGGGTAGCGGACGCCGATCTGCGCCCTGATCTCATCGAGCGTGCCCATGATGGCGACGCTCTCGGCGATCGGAAGGATGTCGCCCTCGAGGATGCCGTCGCGCACCAGACGCTCGGCGGCGAGGGCCTGGAACTGCATGCCGCGGCCGTCGACCTCGGAGATGTACTCCTCCTGCACCGTGCCGTCCGGGAGGGTGACCCGGAACGTGGTGGGGGTGTACCAGACCCGGTCGATGTCGATCCGCGCCTGGGTGCCGATGATGCTGGCCGCGTTCGGCCCGGATGCCCGCGAGGATGAGAGCGTGGTCGAGATCGCACCGCCCTCGTGCGTCATGACGGTGGCGACCTCGGAGTCGGCACCGGTCTCGATCAGGCGGCCGACGGCGCGGATGTCGGTCGGAGCGCCCAGCATGTCCCAGACGAAGGAGATCGGGTAGATGCCCAGGTCGAGCAGTGCGCCGCCGCCGAGCTCCAGGGCGTTGAGCCGGTGGGTGGGGTCGGTGGGCAGCAGCTGCGTGTGATCGGCGCTGACCGCACGGATCTCGCCGAGGGTGCCATCGGCGATGAGCTCGCGGATGCGGATCATGTGCGGCAGATACCGCGTCCACATCGCCTCCATCACGAGGAGCCCCTTCTCGGCGGCGAGCGCCTGCAGGTCTTCGGCCTCGGCGCGGTTCAGCGTGAACGCCTTCTCGGCGAGCACGTGCTTGCCGTGCTCGAGCGCGAGCCGGGCGTTCTCGTGATGCATCGGATGCGGCGTGGAGACATAGATGATGTCGATGTCGGGGTCGGACACCAGCGCCTCATAGGAGGGGTGCGCGTGCGCGATGTCGAAGCGGGCGGCGAACGCATCGGCCGACTCCTGGGAACGTGAACCCACCGCCACGAGGTCGAGCCCCGCCGTGCGCAGATCGGATGCGAACGCGCCGGCGATGCCGCCGGTAGCGAGGATTCCCCAACGAAGACCAGTCATGGTCTCAGCGTACGGGGTGGGGTGCACATGTCGGACTGTTACACCCCGAGACGTCCAGCGACGGCCGCCTGGTCGCGGGTGCGCGCCCGCTCCTACCGTGACGAGCATGACCGAACCCCTCATCATCGGCGCCATGGTGCGCACCCTGGGGGCCTACCCCTCGGGTTGGCGGCAGCCCGGCGCGCACCGCGATCCGGCCGCGGACGCCGCCATCCTCCGGCACATCGCACGCGAGGGGGAGGAGGCCGGACTCGACTACCTCTTCTTCGGCGACTGGCTCGCGACCGGCCCCGACCTGGAGTTCCGCGACCCGTATCTGCTGGCGCGCATCGACCCGGTGAGCGCGGTGCTGTTCCTCGCCGGGGTCACCTCGCGCATCGGCCTCATCGCCACGGTCAACACCACCTACGCCGACCCGTACACGACGGCGCGCTCGCTGGCCTCGCTCGACGTGCTCACGGGCGGACGTGCGGGCGTGAACCTCGTCACGGGCGCCGAGCCGCGTGCCGCGGGCAACCACGGCCGCGACGCGCACGCCGACAACGAGACGCGCTACGACCGCGCCGAGGAGTTCGTCGAGGCGCTCCGACGCCTGTGGGGCTCGTGGGACGAGGATGCCTGGATCGCGGATGCCGTGCGCGGCGTGCTCATCGACCCCGAGGGGCTCCGCGCCGCCGACCTGCAGGGCTCGCAGGTGCGGGTCACCGGTCCGCTCAACGTCGCCCGCCCGCCGCAGGGGCAGATCCCGATCGTGCACGCCGGCACGTCGCCGCGGTCGCGTGCGCTCGCCGCGACCGAGGCCGACCTCGCGCTGACCGCCGCGCCGACGCTCGCCGACGCGATCGCCACGCGCCGCCTGCTGCGCGACATCGCGGCCGAAGCCGGACGGTCTCCGGATGCGGTGAAGGTGATCGCCCCGGTGCTGCCGGTCGTCGCCGACACGGATGCCGACGCCCGCCGCATCGTCGAGCGCCTGCTCGCGCTGGTGCCGCTCGCCGAGGGACATCAGACGGCTCGCACCGCGTTCCCGCCCAACCGCACGGTGGCCGCGCTCGCCGATGCATTCGACGTCGCCGCAGACGACCCGCTGCGCGCGTCGGAGTTCGACCGCCCGGTCACGGCCGCCGAGGCGCAACGGTTGGGGGAGCGCGGCTCCGCACTCATCGAGCGCCTCGCCGGCATCGCCGGACTGCGCGTCTCGGGAGCCGGGGTGACGACCGGCGATCCGCTCACCTGGCGGCACCTCGTGGCTGCCAACGCGGTGCCGGCGGCCTTCGTGGTCGGCGACGCCCGCACGATCGCTGACCACTTCGAGACCTGGCGCGACGAGGGGGCGGCCGACGGGTTCAACGTGCTGTCGGCCTTCCAACCCGCCCAGTTCGAGGCGTTCACCCGCCAGGCCGCTCCCGAGCTGCGCCGCCGCGGACTGCTGCGAGACGCGGCGGAGAGCGAGGGCGCGACCCTCCGCGACCGCCTGCGCATTTCCTCGTATGTCGACGCGTGACCACGCATGTCGTCGCGCGACACCCGGTGTCCGCCGCCTCGCGGCACGGCCACTCCGATTCCTACCGTGAACACATCCCGACACCCTAAGCCCAGGAGACCCTCCGCATGAACCGCCGTCTCATCCGTGCCGCCGCCATCGCGGTCCCGCTCGTCCTCGCGGGCAGCCTCGCCGCCTGCGCCTCCTCGCCCGCTCCCGCCAACGCCCCCGCCGAGGGAGGCGACCCCGTCGCAGGCGGCACGCTCACCTACCTCGAGCACCAGGCGTACACGAATCTGTACCCGCCGCAGGCCGGCTTCTACCCGAACGGCGGCATCGTCAACAACATCGCCGCCCGCCTGACCTGGCAGAACCCGGAGACGCTCGAGATCGAGCCGTGGATCGCGTCGGACTGGACCGTGAACGCGGATGCCACCGAGTACACGTTCGACCTGAACCCCGACGTGACGTTCTCGGACGGCACCGTGCTCGATGCCGCGGCCGTCGCGAAGAACTTCGACACGTATGGGCTGGGCGATGCGGACCGCGGCCTCACGGTCTCGGAGGCCATCAACAACTACGCCAGCAGCGAGGTCGTCGACGAGGACACCGTGACGTTCCGCTTCAGTGCGCCGTCGCCCGGGTTCCTGCAGGCCACCTCGACCATCAACTCGGGCCTGCTGTCGCCTGCGACGCTCGACGGCACGATCGAGGACTTCGGCGCGGGCAACGCGGCCGAGATCATCGGATCCGGACCGTTCACCGTCACCGACGAGAAGCTCGGCACGGAGTACACGCTCACCGCCCGTGACGACTACGAGTGGGGCCCCGACAGCGTCGACAACGACGGCCGCCCCTACCTCGACGCCGTGCACGTGCTCATCACCCCCGAGGACTCGGTGCGCATCGGCTCGCTGCTCGCGGGCCAGGCCGACTACGTCCGCTACGTGCAGGCGTTCGACGAGGACCGCGTCGAAGGCGCCGGCTTCACGCTCTACGCCCCGCAGACCCGCGGCGTGAACAACTCGATCGCTCTGCGCCCCGAGAACCCGCTGCTGGGCGACATCCGTGTGCGCCAGGCGCTCGTCGCCGCCGTGGACGCGAAGGAGGTCGTCGACACGCTCTTCACCGAGAACTACCCGGTGGCGACGTCGGTGCTCTCCTCGCAGGCCGTCGGCTACAAGGACGAATCCGCCCACTACGCCTACGACCCCGACAAGGCCGAGGAGCTGCTCGACGAGGCGGGCTGGGAGCCCGGCTCCGACGGCATCCGCGAGAAGGACGGCGAGCGCCTGTCGATCACCGTCTACGAGGCCAAGCCGCAGCCGCTGTCGAAGCAGACGCTCGAGCTCGTCGCGCAGCAGCTGGCGAAGGTCGGTGTGGAGCTCTCGGTCAAGCCCGGCGACGCCGGCAGCGCGGCCGAAGACACCCGCGATCCGCTGAAGACCGGCTTCTACCACTCGATGGTCGGACGGGCGGACCTCGACGTCATCAAGAGCCAGTACTTCACGAAGAACCGCGACGTGCTGATCTCGAAGGACGCGAAGCTCGACGAGCTCCTGCTCGCCGTGGCCTCCGAGCCCGACGCCGACAAGCGCATCGCCGCCTCGCAGGCCGTGCAGGACTACATCGCCGAGCAGGCCTATGTCATCCCGCTGTTCGAGGAGCCGCAGGTGTACGGCACCGCCACCTACGTGCAGGGCGTCGCCTTCGAGTCGGTGGGGCGTCCGACGTTCTCCGGCGTCTGGCTCGCCGAGCACTGAGAGCGCCGGTGACACGATGAGCTTCGTCCTCCGACGAGCCGGGCAGGCCGCGATCGTTCTGATCGCGGCCTTCACGGCCACCTTCTTCCTGCTGCAGCTGCTGCCGGGCGATGCGATCCTGATCAAGTTCTCCGACCCCAGCCTCGGGCTGTCGCCGGACCAGCTCGACAGCATCCGCGCCACCTACGGCGCAGACCTGCCGTGGTGGGAGCAGTACGTGCACGCGGGCCTCGGCTTCCTCGCCGGGGACTTCGGGTTCTCGACCCAGTTCGGCACCCCGGTGCTGACGATGCTGGGCGAGGCCCTGCCCGCGACGCTGCTGCTCGCGTCGCTCGGACTCATCGTGGCGCTGATCCTCGCCATCCTCATCGCCGGGCTCTCCTCGCTCGCGCCGTTCGCCTGGCTGCGCGACGGCCTGCGTCAGGTGCCCGGGCTGTTCGTGGCGGTGCCAGTCTTCTGGCTCGGCATCCTGCTCATCCAGGTGTTCTCGTTCGGGCTCGGCTGGGTGCCGATCGTCGGCGCCGACCCGGTGGCCGGACTCGTCCTGCCGGTGCTCACCCTCGCCGTGCCGATCTCGGCCCCGCTGGCCCAGGTGCTGGTGCGCGCGATCGACCAGGTGCAGGCGCAGCCGTTCGTCACGGTGGTGCGGGCGAAGGGTGCTCCGCCGCTGTGGGTGCTCACCCGCTCGGTGGCCCGGAACGCCGCCGTGCCGACCCTGACGATCGCCGGTGTCCTGTTCGGCGAGCTCGTCGGCGGAGCTGTGGTGACCGAGACCGTGTTCGGCCGCACGGGCATCGGCCGCCTCACCGAGCAGGCCGTCGCGAACCAGGACATCCCGGTGCTGCAGGGCGTCGTGCTGCTGTCGGCCCTCGGCTTCGTGATCATCAGCTTCGTGGTCGACCTCGTGACGCCGCTCATCGACCCCCGCCAACGCACCGTCGCCCGCGCCTCGGCGCCCCGCGCACTCCAGGAGGCGACCGCATGACCGCTCCCGTGATCATCGATCCCGTGGTCGGGCCCGACCCGGCCGCGCCCGCGCATCCGGCCGCGACCGAGACCGAGAAGGCCCCTCGCCGCCGACTGCGTGGCCGCGCCTGGGGCCTGTACCTGGCCTACGCGGTCGTCGCGCTCGCCGTGCTCTGGGCCGTCATCCCCGGGGTTTTCGCCCCCGGCGACCCGCTCACGGGCGTCCCGGCCGACAAGCTGCTCGCGCCGAGTGCCGCGCACTGGTTCGGCACCGACACCCTCGGCCGCGATCTGTTCGGCCGGGTCGTGCACGGTGCGGTGCACTCGCTCTCGGGAGCGCTCATCGCCGTCACGGTCGGGCTCGCCCTCGGCACGCTGATCGGCGCGATCGCCGGTGCCGTCGGCGGTGTGGTCGATGACGTGCTGATGCGCGTGGTCGACGTGCTGCTCGCGATCCCCGGGCTGCTCCTCGCCCTCACCGTCATCATCCTGCTCGGCTTCGGCACCGTGAACGCCGCGATCGCGGTCGGTCTCGGCAGCGTCGCGGCCTTCGCCCGGCTCATGCGCGCCGAGGTCGCGCGCGTGCGGCGCACCGAGTACGTCGAAGCCGCCTTCGGCAGCGGCGGCACGTTCTTCACCGTCCTGCGCCGCCACGTGCTGCCCAACTCGCTGACGCCGATCGTCGCGCTCGCCGCACTGCAGTTCGGCACGGCGATCCTCGCGATCTCGACGCTCGGGTTCCTCGGCTACGGTGCGCCGCCGCCCACGCCGGAGTGGGGCCTGCTGATCGCCGACGGCCGCAACTACGTGGGCACCGCCTGGTGGCTCACCGCCCTGCCCGGTCTCGTCGTGGTCGTCGTCGTCCTCAGCGCCAACCGGATCAGCCACCGCATCGGAAGGAGCGCGAAGTGAGCACCGTCATCTCCGCCACCGACCTCCGGATCTCCTACGGCGACAAGGACCGCCGCCGCGAGGTCGTGCACGGCGTCTCGTTCGAGATAGCGGAGGGCGAGACCCTGGCGCTCGTGGGGGAGTCGGGTTCGGGCAAGTCCACCACCGCGCACGCCCTGCTCGGGCTGCTGCCCGAAGGCGGCCGCGTCGACGGCGGCCGGGTGCTGCTCGGCGACCTCGACATCTCGGGGTGGTCCGATCGTGCGCTGCGCGGCATCCGCGGTCCCGAGATCGGTCTCGTGCCGCAGGATCCGACCACCTCGCTCGACCCCGTGCGCACGATCGGCGCGCAGGTCGAGGAGATCCTCCGTCTGCACGGGCACCGGGATCGTCGGTCGCGGCGGGCACGGGCCATCGAGCTGCTCGACCGGGTTGGAATAGACGACCCCGACCTGCGGGCGCGCCAGTATCCGCACGAGCTCTCGGGCGGCATGCGCCAGCGCGTGCTCATCGCCACCGCGATCGCCCTGCGGCCGCGGCTGCTGATCGCCGACGAGCCCACCAGCGCCCTCGACGCCACGGTGCAGCGCAAGGTGCTCGACCTGCTCGACGAGCTGCAGCGCGAGGAAGGCACCAGCATCCTGCTCGTGACCCACGACCTCGGCGTCGCGGCCGACCGGGCCGAGCGGCTCGTCGTGCTCAAAGACGGTCGCATCGTCGAGCAGGGCTCCAGCGAGGCGGTGCTCGCCGCACCGGCCGACCCGTACACGAAGCAGCTGCTCGCCGACGCTCCGGCGTTCGCGACGGGTTTCCGTCGGCCGGACGCCCCGCCGTTCCTGCGCGATGCCGCGGCGGTCGCCGCCGAGAACCCCTGGGCGATCGTGGCCGACGGGCTCGTGAAGGAGTTCCGCGTCGCGGGGCGCGAGCGCTTCCGGGCCGTCGACGACGTGTCGTTCCGGGTGCGCAAGGGCACCACGCATGCGCTCGTGGGGGAGTCGGGCTCGGGCAAGACCACGACGGCACGGCTCATCACCCGCTTCCACCAGCCGGATGCCGGGACGATCGAGGTCGACGGCGACGACGTGACCCACGCGAAGCGCGAGCAGCTGCGGGTGCTGCGCCGACGCATCCAGCTCGTCTACCAGAACCCGTTCGCGTCGCTCGATCCGCGCCAGCAGATCGCCGACATCGTCGCCGAACCGCTGGTGAACTTCGGCGTGGGCAGTCGCCCCGAGCGCCGCGAGCGCGCTCTCGCCCTCCTCGACCGGGTGTCACTCCCCGTCGAGGTCGCACGGCGCACCCCGCGTGAGTTGTCGGGCGGGCAGCGGCAGCGCGTGGCGATCGCCCGTGCGCTGGCGATCGACCCCGACATCGTGGTGCTCGACGAGGCGGTGTCGGCGCTGGATGTCACGGTGCAGGCCCGCATCCTCGAGCTGCTCACCTCGCTGCAGGCCGAACTCGGGCTCACCTACCTGTTCATCTCGCACGACCTCGCGGTGGTGCGGCGGATCAGCCACACGGTCTCGGTGATGCGCCGCGGCCGGATCGTCGAGGAGGGGCAGACGGAAGACCTCTTCCGCGACCCGCAGCACGACTACACCCGGGAGCTGCTGGCCGCAGTGCCCGGAACCAGAGAAGTCTCCGGCATCAGAGAGGTACCCGCATGACCGCACCCACCGTCGCCTTCTTCACCCGACTGCTCGACGACGCCGCCCCTGCCGAGCGGTATGCGTTCGCGACCGCGCAGATCCAGCAGGCCGAGCGGCACGGCATCGGCCGGGCGTGGGTCGCGCAGCACCACTTCCACGCGGCCGAGGGCGGGCTGCCGTCGCCCCTGGTGTTCCTCGCGAACGTCGCCGCCGTGACTTCCACCATCCGTCTCGGCACCGGCGTGATCACGCTGCCGCTCGAGGACCCGGTGCGGGTGGCGGAGGATGCCGTGGTCGCCGATCTGCTCTCCGGGGGGCGCGTGGATCTGGGACTCGGCAGCGGCGGCACGCCCTCGTCGTTCGCGCCGTTCGGCGAGGACGTGCGCGACAAGGGACCGACCTACGACCGGAAGCTGCGGACACTGCTCGACGGTCTCGCCGGCCGCGATGTCGGTGCCGGCAACACCCTCTACCCGGATGCCGGCGACCTCGCCGACCGCGTCTGGCAGGCGACGTTCTCGGTGCCGGGCGGGCATCGGGCCGGCATCCACGGGCACGGGCTGCTGCTGTCTCGCACGCAACCGCGCAGTGCCGACCGGCTGCACGCGCCGCTGTCTGCCCTGCAGGATCCGATCATCGACGCGTACCTCGAAGCGCTGCCGGAGGGGGTGGCGCCGCGGATCACCGCCTCGCGCACCGTGTTCGTGGCCGACGATCGTGCCGAGGCGCTGCGCTTCGCCGAGGTCGGTCTGCGCCGGGCGGCCGAGGGCTTCCGCCGTCAGGGCCAGACCATCCCGGGCGACAGCATCGACGAGCTGATCGCCGCGCTCGACACGCACCTGGGGACGCCGGAGCAGGTGGCGGAATCGCTCGCGGCCGACACCACCCTCGCCCGCGCGACCGAGGTGGCGTTCCAGGTGCACTCGGTCGATGCCCCGCACGAGCACGTGCTGCGCTCGATCGCGCTCTTCGCCGACGAGGTCGCCCCGGCCCTTGGCTACGCGCTGACCCCGACACCGCACGGAATCAGTACCGACCAGAACCTCACCCTCAAGGAGAACGCATGACCGACGACATCGTGGACCGGATCGCGGAGGTGACGCCGGAGCTGGATGCGCTGCGCCGTCGCCGTCCGGTGACCAGGGAGCAGCTGCAGGCGAGCTTCGACGCCCTCTTCCAGCCGGTGAGCACGGAGCACGTCTCGCAGGCCGAACGCGAACTCGTGGCCGCCTTCGCCACCGGTCTCGCGGGAGCCGAAGACCCGACCGCCGAGTTCTACGTCGGTCGTGCGCAGGAGGCCGACGCCCAGCGCGCGGCCGTCGTGCTCGCGGAGGCCGCCCGGGCGGCGACCACCGGACCCTTCGGCGCCTACACCGAGCTCGGGCTGCAGGCCGAGAACGCCGACGGGGCGCGCTACGTCCCGTCCGAGGCTGTCATCGCCGCGGCGGGTGAGCGCCTCGCGGCTGCCCTCGCGCACACGCACCTCCTGGTGTTCCGCCCCCGCGAGGCCTCGGGCGCCGACCTCGGTCGCCTGCTCGACGCGGGCTGGTCGGCGGACGGCATCGTGACGCTGTCGCAGCTGGTGTCGTTCCTCGCCTTCCAGCAGCGCGTCGTCACCGGGCTCCGTGTGCTCGCCGCTGCGGGGCTGACGTCCGAATCCGCTACCGACAATCCCGAGGAGGAGGCCGCATGACCGCCGAACAGAGCGTGCTCCGGCACGACGACGCCCCGCACCCGCACGCGTTCACCCGCGGAGAGGTCGGATGGGTCCCGCACCTCGAGCCCCTCGCCGAGGACGAGCTGACCGAGCGCCACTACGACGGCCTCGTCGATGCGGCTCGAGCGAAGAACGACTACTTCCGCCTGCTGGCCCGCGACCCCGAGGTGCTGAAGGCCCGCACCCTGGTCGACAAGGACATCTTCTACAACGCCGCGGAGGGTCTGCCGCGAGCCGACCGAGAGCTCGCCGCGACCGCGGCCTCCCGCCGCAACGGCTGCGTGTTCTGCGCCTCGGTGCACTCGCGCTTCGCCGCGCACCACAGCAAGCGCGCAGACGACGTCGACCTGCTGCTCGACGAGGGCGTGGACGCGGACCTCGGCGAGCGCTGGAACGCCGTCGTCGCGGCATCCGTCGCCCTCACCGACACGCCCAACGCGTTCGGCGAGGACGAGATCGTCCGGCTGCGCGCCGCCGGACTCGACGACCTGGAGATCTCGGACCTCATCCACGGCGCCGCGTTCTTCAACTGGGCCAACCGGCTGATGCTGTCGATCGGACGGCCGGTGGCTCCGGCCTGACCGCTCTTACGGCACCTCGCCGTCAGGGGACGAGGATGATCTTGCCCGAGGCGGCGCCGGATTCCATGAGCTCATGGGCCTGCGCCGCCTCGGTCAGCGGCAGCTGGGGGCCGAGCTCGATCACGAAGTCACCGGCGTCGAGGAGGGCGATCGTCTCGGGGAGCGCCTCGGCGCGCCAGGCGAGTTCCTCTTCGGTCAGAGGGACCGGGGAGCCGCCGGAGAACGCACGGATGCCGAAGGACGCGGAATCCGGGCCGCGCACGATGGTGGCGATCCGGTCGCGGTCGGCGACCAGCGCGAGGGAGGTCTCGATCGCCTCGTCGGTGCCGGCGCAGTCCAGGGCCACGGTGACGGCCTCGGGGGCGGCGTCGCGCACGCGGTCGAGCAGGCCCTCGCCGTAGGCCACGGGGATCGCGCCGAGTTCGCGCAGCTGGTCGTGGCGGGCGGGGCTCGCGGTCGCGATCACGGTCGCGCCCCAGGCCACGGCGAACTGCACGGCGGCCTGCCCGACCGAACCGGAGCCGCCGTGCACGAGCAGCACATCGCCCTCGGTGACCCCGAGTGAACGCAGCGACTGGTACGCGGTGCCCGCGGGGATCCCGATCGCCGCCCCCTCGGCGGTCGTGACGGAGTCGGGGAGCTTCGCGAGCTTCTCGGTGGAGATCGCAATCGCCGAGGAGTAGGTGCCGTGCGCGTCGCGGATCGCCACGCGGTCGCCGACCGCGAAGTCGTCGACCCCCTCGCCCAGCAGCTCGACCACGCCGGCCCCGTCGAAGCCGACCGGACGCGGCTCGGTGATCGGAGGAGACGGCCGCTTGGCGCTGCGCAGCTTGGCGTCGATGGGATTCGCCCCCGCTGCCTCGATGCGCACCACGACCTCGCCGCGAGCCGCGACGGGATCGGGGATCTCCATCAGGTGCAGGACGTCGGGGGAGCCGAACTCGGTGTAGACGATCGCGCGTGCCATGGGTTCAGGCTACCCGCGCCACACGCCCGCCGTCGCGGATCAGCGCCCGGACAGCACCTTCATGATGCGCTGCGGCGACACCGGCTGCGCGGTACCGAGGCGCTGCGCGAACACACTGACGCGGTACTCCTCCAGCAGCCAGCGCACTTCGACGAGCGCAGGGGGAGCGTCGGACGGAAGGGGGATCGTGCCGCCCGCATCCTCGAACGCCTTCGCCATCCGCTCGTACTCGGTCATGCGTGCGCGGTCCTTGCCCGGTTCGCTCCCGAGCGTCTTCAGCCGGTCGAGCATGCCTTCGAGGTAGCGCGGGAAGTGTGCGAGACGGTCGACTCCGGCCGCGGAGACGAAGCCCGGATGCAGCAGGCCGCTGAGCTGTGTGCGGATGTCGTTCAGCGGGCCGAGCAGGGCGAGCGAGTTCTGCGACTTGATGCCGCGTTCGACATCGCGGGACTTCGTCAGGATGCGGGCCACCAGTGAGACGCACGCGAAGAGCTGATCGACCAGCACGCCCGAGACGGCGTCGCGGACCCGGACGAAGTCGGCTTCGCTGCGCACGATACCGCCCGGTGCCGTCTGCTCGATGACCTGCCGCGCGACGGCCGCGCGGCAGTCCTCGATGAGGGCGGCGGCGGACTGGTACGGCGAGGCGGCGAGGGCGAGCTTCTCCTGGCTCGTCAGGTGCTCCTGCACGTACGACGAGGGCGAGGGGACGCCCAGCAGCACGAGCCGCAGCACGCCGTCGCGGGTGGCGGCGGCCGCGGCATCCGGGGTCGATTCGACGCGCACCGACACGGTCTTGCCCTGGTCGACGATCGCCGGGTAGCCGCGCACGACGCCGCCGGCGACACGCGTGTCGAGCACCTCGGGCAGGTCTCCGAAGGTCCACGCCGTGAGACCGGTCTGCTCGATCGGTGCGGCAGCGACGCGCTCCGCACCACCGCGCTCAGCGCCGTTGCGGGCACCCTTGGCGCCGGACTTCGGCGGCGCGGCGATCGATCGCGCCACGCTGCTGCGCGCCCGGTCGGAGAGCTGCGCCTGCAGCGCCCGCAGGTCGCGACCCGAGCCGACCACCCGGCCGCGCTTGTCGACCGCACGGAAGTTCATGCGCAGGTGTGGCGGCACGCGCTCGTCGTCGAAGTCGGCGGCGGACACGAGCTGGTTGGCGAGCGGCTGGATGAGCCGGGCCAGTGCCTCCTTGAGTGTGCGCGGCGGCAGGCCGCCGTGCGACTCCGGCCCCTGCTCGGCCAGCTCGGCGCCGAATTTCTCGGCCCAGTCCGCGGCGGGCACGACATGGCGGCGGATGGCCTTGGGCAGGGCGCGCAGCAGCCCGGTGACGAGCTCGGCACGCAGGCCCGGAACCTGCCAGTCGAAGCCGCGGTCCTGGAGCTGCGCGAGCAGCGGCAGCGGCACGACCACGCTCACACCGTCGTCGTCGGCACCCGGCTCGAACCGGTACGCGAGGCCGAGCACCTGGTCGCCCTGCGTCCACCGCGTCGGGAACTCGCGCTGGTCGGCACGCTCCTCGTCGTCGATCAGGTCGCTCTCGCGCATCACGAGCAGCTTCGGCGTCGCGGCCATCGCCTCGCGCCACCAGCTCTCGAACGACCGCACGTCGAACACATCGGCGGGAATGCGCTCGTCGTAGAACCGGAACACGGCCTCGTCGCCGGCGAGGATGTCGCGGCGGCGCTCGCGCTCCTCCAGCTTCTCGAGGCGCTTGCGCAGCTCGGCGTTGCTGCGCCAGAACGCGCTCACCCGCTTGTCGATCCGCGTCGGGTCCCACTCGCCCTCGACGAGCGCATGGCGAACGAAGAGCTCGCGCGAGGCCGCCCGGTCGATGCGGGCGAACTGCACACGGCGACGCGGGATGATCTCGAGGCCGAACAGCGTCACCTTCTCGAACGCGACGGCGGCGCCGGCATCCTTCGACCAGTGCGGCTCGGTCACCTGACGCTTGGCGAGGTCGCCGGCGAGGGGCTCGGCCCACGCCGGGTCGATGGCGGCGACCGTGCGCGCGAACGTGCGGGAGGTCTCCACGATCTCGGCCGCGATCACCGCGCGAGGACTCTTCTTGCGCAGTCCCGAGCCGGGGAAGATCGAGAAGCGGATGCCACGGGCGCCGCGGTATTCGGCGATGCGACGGCCCTTCGGCTCCTTCGCGGGGGAGTGCGCCTTGCCCGCAGGGGCGGTGCGCTCGTCGAGGAGGCCGATCTGCGACAGGAGTCCCGACAGCAGGGCGCGGTGGATGGCGTCCGGGTCGCTCGTGCCGGTGTCGTCGCCGGTGCGGTCGGGCGTCTTCACGAGCGTGCGCAGCTGACGGTGCACGTCGAACCACTCGCGCACCCGCACGTAGTTGAGGTGCTCCGAGCGGCACAGGCGACGGAACGCGCTCGAGCCGAGTTCGCGCTGCTGCTCGCGCAGGTGGTTCCACAGGTTCAGCAGGGTCAGGAAGTCGCTCGTCGGGTCGACGAAGCGGGCATGCAGGCGGTCGGCCTCCTCGCGGCGCTCCTCCGGACGCTCCCGCACATCCTGGATCGTCATACCCGACACGATCGCGAGCACGTCACGGGTCACAGTGCCGACCGAGCCCCCGCGCCCCGCCTCGATCAGCATCCGCGCGAACCGCGGGTCGATCGGCATCCGCGAGATGTCGCGTCCGATGCGGGTGAGGTGCGGAGCGCCGTCGCGGCGGGACGGTTCGACCGCGCCGAGCTCGGTGAGCAGGTCGAACGCCGCCTTCACACCCCGCGAGTCGGGCGGGGTGAGGAAGGGGAATGCGGTGATGTCGCCGAAGCCGAGCGACAGCATCTGCAGGATCACGGAGGCGAGCGAGGTGCGCAGGATCTCGGGCTCGGTGTACTCCGGGCGCCGGTCGTAGTCCTCCTCCGAGTAGAGGCGGATCGCGATGCCGTCGCTGGTGCGGCCGGCGCGGCCGGATCGCTGGTTCGCCGAGGCCTGCGAGACGGCCTCGATCGGCAGCCGCTGCACCTTGGACCGGTTGCTGTAGCGCGAGATGCGTGCGGTGCCGGTGTCGATCACGTACTTGATGCCGGGCACCGTGAGGCTCGTCTCGGCGACGTTCGTGGCGAGGATGACGCGGCGGCGGACGCCCGCCACCCTGCTGCGCTCGAACACGCGGTGCTGGTCGGCGGCGGAGAGCCGGCCGAACAGCGGCAGCACCTCGGTGGGGGCGCGGTCGTTCGCGTAGGCGCCGCGCACGGCGTCGGCCGCATCCCTGATCTCGGCCTCGCCGGGGAGGAACACGAGCACATCGCCCGGCGCCTCGCGGTCGAGCTCGCGCAGGGCGGCGACGATGGCCGAGACCTCGTCCTCCGGCTCGGCCGGTGCAACCTCCTCGTCGTCTCCGTCTTCGACCTGTCCGCGGTAGCGGATCTCGACCGGATACGTGCGACCGGATACTTCGATGATCGGCGCCGGTGTGCCATCCGCTGCGGCGAAGTGCTTCGCGAAGCTCTCCGGGTCGATGGTCGCCGAGGTGATGATCACCTTGAGGTCGGGGCGCTCCGGCAGGATGCGGGCCAGGTAGCCGAGCAGGAAGTCGACGTTGAGGGAGCGTTCGTGCGCCTCGTCGATGATGATCGTGTCGTACCGGGTGAGCAGCCGGTCGCGGTGGATCTCGTTGAGCAGGATGCCGTCGGTCATCAGCGCGATGCGCGTGGCGTCGGACACCTTGTCGGTGAAGCGCACCTTGTAGCCGACGAGCGTGCCGAGCTCGACCTGGAGCTCTTCCGCGACCCGCTCGGCGATCGTCCGGGCGGCGAGGCGACGCGGTTGGGTGTGCGCGATGCGCTCCCGCCCGAGCTCGAGCGCGATCTTCGGCAGTTGGGTGGTCTTGCCCGACCCGGTGGCACCCGCGACGATCACGACCTGGTGGTCGCGGATGGCGTCGCCGATCTCGACCCGGGCAGCGCTGACGGGCAGCTCCGGGGGGTAGGAGATCACGGGGGAGGACATAGCCCTCCATCGTATGACGGGAATCGCCCCCTACGATCATCTGGTGATCACCGCCGCAGCCCCCGTCCGCTGGTTCCGCGAGTTCGGGCGCCCGCCGCGCATCCTCGGTCTCGACGTCGCTCGCGGGCTGGCGATCCTCGGCATGGCCGGCGCGCACATCGGTGAGACCGAGGCGTTCGAGTGGATGGACCCGGCGACGTGGACCGACCTCGTGCACGGGCGGTCATCGATCCTCTTCGCGCTGCTCGCCGGAGTGTCCATCGCGCTGATGACCGGACGCAGCGCGCTTCCGGAACGCGAGCGCCTGCCGAGCATCCGCCTGAACCTCGTAGGGCGCGGGGCCGTGATCTTCCTGATCGGACTGGCGCTGGAGATGCTGAACACCCCGATCGCCGTGATCCTCACGCTCTACGGCATCCTCTATGTCGCGGTGATCCCGTTCCTCCGGTGGCGCCCGTGGCAGCTGCTGCTCGCCGCGGCCGCGCTCGCCCTGCTCGGCCCGGCGCTGCTGGCGTTCCTCGGAGCCGTGATGCTGCATCCGTTCGGCACCGGGATCGGCTTCGTGCTCTACGGCACCTACCCGATCACGGTGTGGCTGGCTCTCGTGCTCGGCGGCATGGCGCTGGGGCGGATGCACGTCGAGCGAGTCCGCACCGCCGTTATCGCGCTCGCGGTCGGCATCGTGCTCGCGGTGGTCGGCTACGGCCTCGGCGGCATCGGTCAGGCTGCGGGCCTCAGCACACCGGCGGAATACAGCAGCTCCTCGTTCGTCGACGGCTCGTCGTTCAGCGAAAGCTCCTTCGACGGGGCGTTCCCCGAGAGCGATGGCGGCGCGGTCTCGATGCCCAGCGGGTGGGAGGGGTATCCGCAGGCGCTGGAAGCGTCCGATCCGCTGGGCTCCGTGCTCGCGGCGGTGTTCGCGGTCGAGCCGCACAGCGGTGGCACGGCCGAGGTACTCGGCTCCGGCGGCTTCGCGCTGACCGTCATCGCCCTGTGCCTGCTGCTCAGCCGACCGCTGCGCTGGGTGCTGCTGCCGCTGGGCGCGCTGGGCTCCATGCCGCTGACGGCATACAGTGCGCACGTGCTGTCGATCGTCCTGTTCGGTGGGCCCGGGGGCTTCTTCTCCAGCAACGAGTTCTGGGCCGCGACCGCCATCGGGCTGCTGGTGGTGACGACGCTCTGGTCGATGTTCTTCGGTCGAGGACCGCTGGAACGGCTGGTCGGCCGTGGGGCGGCCGCGATGGCACTTGTTTCCCCATCCCCGGCCTCGACGTCGGATGCCGGTCATAGGCTGGAGGGATGAGCATTCCTGCACTCGAACTGAACGACGGCAACTCCATCCCGCAGCTCGGCTACGGCGTCTTCAAGGTGCCGCCGGCAGAGACCGAGCGCGCGGTGAGCGAGGCGCTCGAGATCGGCTACCGCCACATCGACACCGCCGCCATCTACGGCAATGAAGAGGGCGTCGGCGCCGCGATCGCCGCCTCCGGCATCGCCCGCGACGAGCTGTTCATCACGACCAAGCTCTGGAACGACCGTCACCACGGCGACGAGCCGCGTGCGGCCATCGGCGAGAGCCTCGACAAGCTCGGCATCGAGAAGGTCGACCTTTACCTGGTGCACTGGCCGGCTCCCGCGATCGGCGACTACCTGCACGCGTTCACGAAGCTCATCGAGCTGCGTGAGGCCGGACTCACCCGCAGCATCGGCGTCTCGAACTTCCTGGTGCCGCACCTCGAGCGCGTGGTGAAAGAGACCGGCGTGGTGCCGGCCGTGAACCAGATCGAGCTGCACCCGGCCTACCAGCAGCGCGACGTGGTCGCCTGGGCCGGCGAGCACGGCATCAAGATCGAGGCCTGGGGTCCGCTCGGTCAGGGCAAGTACGACCTGTTCGGTACCCCGGCGGTGGCGGATGCCGCGGCCGCGCACGGGGTCACCCCCGCGCAGGCCGTGCTGCGCTGGCACCTGCAGAAGGGGATCATCGTGTTCCCGAAGTCGGTGCGCGCCGAGCGTCTGCGCGAGAACCTCGACGTCTTCGGCTTCGAGCTGACCGATGCCGAGATCGCCGCGATCGACGCCCTCGACCCGCTCGATGGCTCGGGCCGCGTCGGCTCGCACCCGGACGAGGTCAACTGACCCGGGTGATCGGATCGGGCCTCCCGGCCTACATGACGCCCCGTGTCGCTCCGCGCGACACGGGGCGTCGTCGTGAGTAGCTTCGAGGCATGACAGCTCCGTTCCGCGTCGTGGCCGTGTCGGGATCCCTGCACGAGCCGAGCAAGACGACCGCCCTCGTCCGCGCGATCACGGCCGCCGTCGCCGAGCGCGCCGAGGTCGAGTCGCAGCTCATCGAGCTCACGCAGATCGGCCCGGGCCTCGCGGGCGCGCTCCAGCGGGACCAGCTGCCGCCGGAGGTCGAGGCGCAGCTGCAGGCCATCGAGTCGGCCGACCTGCTGATCGTGGGCAGCCCCGTCTATCGGGCCTCGTTCACCGGTCTCTTCAAGCACCTCTTCGACTTCGTCGGGCAGTACGACCTGGTGGGAAAGCCCGTGCTGCTCGCGGCGACCGGCGGTGGCGAGAAGCACGCGCTGATCATCGAGCACCAGCTGCGGCCGCTGTTCGCGTTCTTCCAGGCGCTCACCCTCCCGGTCGGCGTCTACGCGAGCAACACCGACTTCGACGGCTACGAGATCGCCTCGGATGTGCTCCAGGCGCGCATCTCTCTGGCTGCCGAGCGCGCCCTGCCGCTCGTGGGTTACGCGGCCTCGCGTCCCGTCGAGCTCCTCGTCGGCTGACCGACGGGCTCACTCCAACGCCGCGGGTCACTGATCGATGGTGCCCATGTTGGCCTCGTCGTGTCGCGCGCCCGCCGCGGGTTCGAGCGCCGACAGGCGCTCGGCCTGATCCGCGCTGAGTTCCACGGTGTCGGCGGCGACGTTCTCCTCCACGCGCGCCACCCGACGGGTGCCGGGGATCGGCGCGATGTCGTCTCCCCGGGTGAGGATCCACGCCAGCGCCGTCTGCGCCGGGGTCGCGCCGATCTCGGCGCCGATCGCGCGGACCTCGTCCACGAGACGCAGATTCCGCTCGAAGTTCTCGCCCACGAACCGCGGGTTCGTCTTGCGCCAGTCATCGTCCGGGATATCGGCGGACGAGCGGATTCCACCGGTCAGCAGACCATGCCCGAGCGGTGAGTACGGCACGAAGCCGATACCGAGCTCGCGGAGGACAGGCAGGATCTCCTCCTCCACGTCGCGAGTCCACAGCGAGTACTCCGTCTGCAGTGCCGAGACCGGCTGCACGGCGTGCGCCCGCCGGATCGTCTGTGTCGAGGCCTCGGAGAGGCCGAAATGAAGTACCTTGCCCTCGGCGATGAGATCGGCGACGGCGCCGGCGGTGTCCTCGATGGGCGTGTTCGGATCAACCCGATGCTGGTAATAGAGGTCGATCCGGTCGGTGCCGAGGCGACGCAGCGACCCTTCCACGGCGGCTTTCACGTTCTCCGGCGAGCTGTCGATCACTCCGGGACCGCCACCGGCGTGCGAGACGAGCCCGAACTTCGTCGCGATCCTCACCTGATCGCGGCGCTTGCGGACCGCACGGCCGACGATTTCCTCACTGAGGTAGGGACCGTAGATCTCCGCGGTGTCGATGTGTGTCACCCCGAGGTCGAGCGCGCGGTGGATGGTGCGGACGGACTCGTCATGGTCGAGGCCACCGCCGGTCGTGTAGGTGCCGGCCATGGTCATCGCGCCGAGGCCGATGCGGGAGACTTCGAGGGTCCCCAGAAGTGCGTTCTTCATGTCATTCCTTCGTCTGCGTTCCGTGCTTCGAGCAAACCCGTTTTCTCCGGATTCAGCGCGGCCCTGTCTATGGGTGCCCCCGCAGGGACCCCCTGCCGCGTCCGGTTCGGCGTAGTTTCGATCGCATGGACACTCCGGACGCCATCGGCGATTTCCTCACGACGAGGCGCGCGAGACTCACCCCCGAGGAGGTGGGCCTGCCGGATTTCGGCGGACGTCGCCGTGTGCCGGGGCTGCGTCGAGAAGAGGTCGCCCTCGTGGCCGGGATGAGTCCCGAGTACTACAAGCGCCTCGAACGGGGTCAGGCCAAGGGCGTGTCGGATGCCGTCATCGACGGCGTCAGCCGCGCGCTGCGCCTCGACGAGGCCGAGCATGCGCACCTGCACGACCTGATCCGCGCCGCGAATGCGGGCGCACGTCCGCGACAGAGCGAGCGTCCGGCGCGGGCAGTCCAGGTCTCCGCTGCCACGCGACAGACGATCGATGCGATGTCCACGGTCCCCGTCTATGTGCAGAACGGCCGTTTGGATGCCGTCGCGACCAACGCACTCGGACGCGCTCTCTTCTCGGAGATGCTCGACGATGCTCCTGCACCCGCGAATGCCGCGCGCTTCATCTTCCTCGAGTCCCGCGCGCAGACCTTCTACCGGGACTGGGACGCCCAGACGCGGCAGATCGTCGCCGTGCTGCGTACCGAGGCGGGCCGTTCGCCATACGACCGGAGGCTCAGCGACCTCGTCGGCGAGCTGTCCACCCGCAGCGATCTCTTCCGGAGGCTCTGGGGAACTCACGACGTCCGCGAACACCGCGCGGGCCTGAAGACGATCCATCACCCGGTCGTCGGCGACCTCGACCTCACGTACCAGGCGATGGATCTCGCGTCCGACCGCGGGCTGCAGATGATCGTGTTCTCCGCGGAGCCGGGTTCCGCCAGTCGAGAGCGGTTGCAGCTTCTCGCCAACCTGGCCGAGACAGCGGCGGAGGCGAGAGGATAGCCGTATGACGAACCGGCTCGCCGACACGCTCAGTCCGTACCTCCGCCAGCACGCCGAAAACCCGGTCGACTGGTACCCGTGGGGCGAAGAGGCGTTCGCGGAGGCCGCGCGCCGCGACGTGCCGCTGCTGATCTCGATCGGCTACTCGACCTGCCACTGGTGCCACGTGATGGCGCGGGAGTCCTTCGCCGATCCGGATACTGCCGCCCTCATCAACGAGGGCTTCGTCGCGGTGAAGGTCGACCGCGAAGAGCATCCGCAGGTCGATGGCGCCTATATGGCCGCAGCCTCCGCCTTCACGCAGAACCTCGGTTGGCCGCTCACAGTGTTCACCACGCCCCGAGGACGCACGTTCTACGCCGGCACCTACTGGCCGCCGGAGGCCCGCGGTCAGATGCCCGGCTTCCGCGACGTGCTCGCCGCGGTGCGCGAGGCGTGGACCGTGCGGCGGGAACAGGCCGAGGAGTCGGCGGATGCCGTGACCGACGCCCTCGCCCGCGCGGCGGAGTCCACGCCGTCGGACCTGCCCGACGTGGTGGCGATCGCGACGGCGGCCGAGACGATCGCGCAACGGGAGGACCGCGTCTACGGAGGTTTCGGCGGCGCCCCGAAGTTCCCCGTCGCCACGACGCTGCGGTTCCTGCAGCATCCGCTGGTGCGGGAGGGCGCTCCGCAGGCCGCGGCTTCGGCAGCACGGGCGCTCGCCGCGATGGCGGGTTCCGACCTCCGCGATGCCGACGGCGGCTTCTTCCGATACGCCACGCAGCGCGACTGGACGGTGCCGCACTACGAGCGGATGCTCACCGACAACGCACAACTGCTCGACATCGCGCTGGCGGCGGGGGACGAGTCGACGGTGCGCGGGATCGCCGCCTTCCTGATCGACGTGCTCCGTCGCGACGGCGGCGGCTTCGGCGCCGCGCAGGATTCCGAGTCGACGATCGACGGCGCCCGCAGCGAGGGCGGCTACTACCTTCGTCCGGTCGCCGACCGCGCCGACCTGGAGCCGCCGGCCGTCGACGGCAAGGTGATCACCGGGTGGAACGGCCTGGCGATCGGCGCGCTGTCCCGGGCGGGTGCGGCATTCGGCGAGCGGGCCTGGATCGATGCCGCCGCTGCTGCCGCCGACCACGTGCTGCGGGTCAACCGGAACGCCGCCGGCGCGCTCGTCCGCACCTCGCTCGACGGCCGCGCATCCGCCGCCGTCACGACCCCCGCCGATCTCGGACTCCTCGCCGACGGCCTGTTCGCCCTCGCCCTCGCGACGGGGGAGGCGGAGTGGGCTGTCACGGCACGAGGCATCCTCGACGACGCTCTCGCCGGCACCGGTGGCGACGATCCGCTGCTCTCGGCGCAGGGCATCGCGACCTCGCCCGACCAGACCGACGGCGACCTGCCCTCCGATGCCGCAGCCGTCGCCGGTGCCGCGCTCACCGCCTGGTGGCTCGGAGCGGGGGACCCGTACCGCGAGGCCGCCGCCGCGACCGTGAGCGCCCTCGCGTCGCGTTCGCTGGAGCAGCCGTTCGCCCACGGCACCGTGCTGCGGGTGGCCGCGGGCTTCGCCCTCCCTCCCCGGCAGCTCGTGGTGATCACCGCCGACCGCGACGGTGCGCTCGCGGCAGCCGCCCGGGGTGCGGACGCCGAGGTCATCGCCGTCGTGAGCCCCGTGCAGGCGCAGGCGTTCGCCGAAGCGGGCTTCGAGCTGTTCGAGGGCAAGGATGCGTCCGCCGAACGCGCCTACGACTGCCGCGCGTTCGTGTGCCGCCTGCCGGTGAGCGACCCGGCGGAGGTCTCGATCTCGCGCTGACGTCAGCCACGCTGGCGGGTGCACAATCTGCACAGCGATTCGCGCGCAGACACCGTCCGGTTGCGCGGGTTGCGCAGCATTCGGTGCACCGATTGCTCAGCGCCGGGCATCCGTTCTACTGTTGCGCGACCCCACCCGCGATCACAGCAAGGATGCTCTGACGATGCCCCTCCCCACCCGCGCCGGACTCGACGCCGTTCCCGCGTACCGTCAGGGGCGCTCCGCGCCGGCCGGTGCCTCCAAGCTCTCCTCGAACGAGTCGCCGCATCCACCGCTTCCTTCGGTCGCCCAGGCCGTGCGCGACCGGATCGACGGCATCAACCGCTACCCGGACATGAGTGCCGCCGCCCTCCGTGAGCGTCTCGCCGCCCGCTACGGCGTCGACCCCGCCGAGGTCACCGTCGGTGCGGGATCGGTGGAGATCGCCTCCCAGCTCATCCACGCGGTGGCCGGTGACGGCGACGAGGTGATCTTCGCCTGGCGTTCATTCGAGGCGTATCCCTCGCTGGTCCGCATCGCCGGGGCCACGCCCGTGTCCGTGCCGCTCGATGCCGATCACGCGCACGACCTCGACGCGATGCTCGCCGCGATCACCCCGCAGACGCGGCTGATCTTCGTGTGCAACCCGAACAACCCGACCGGAACCGTGGTCGGCGCCGACGAGCTGGAGCGCTTCGTCGCCGCCGTGCCGCAGGATGTGCTCGTGGTGATCGACGAGGCGTACGTGCACTTCGACACGACCGAGAGCCGCGGCGCCGGTATCGAGCTGTTCCGTCGGCATCCGCACGTGGCCGTCCTGCACACGTTCTCCAAGGCCTACGGGCTCGCCGGGCTGCGCATCGGCTACGCGATCGCCCCCGTCGCCGTCGCCGAGAACCAGCGCAAGGTCGCCGTGCCGTTCGGGGTCACCGACCTCGCCCAGACGGCCGCCCTCGCCTCGCTGGATGCCGAAGACGAGCTCGCGGTACGCATCGGCGAGGTGATCGAGCAACGCGACCGCCTGCACGATGTGCTCACCGCGGCCGGCTGGCCCGCCGTCCGCTCGCAGGCGAACTTCGTCTGGGTGGCGTCGGGTGACCGCACGGCGGAGCTCGAGGAACTGCTGCAGGCCGGCGGCGTGGTCGCCCGCGCCTTCGCCGGCGAGGGGATCCGCATCTCCTCCGGCTCTCCGACCGACATCGACCGCGTCGAGCAGGCGCTCGCCGCCGCGCGTGTGGAGGTCGGCGCGTGACCGGCGACCGCGCGACAGAACTCCCGCCCACCACGACGACCACCAAGGGTCTGCATCCGGGGCTGACCCGCCGCCAGATCTCGATGATGGGGCTCGGCGGCGCGATCGGCGCCGGCCTGTTCGTCGGTTCGGGTCAGGCGATCAGCATCGCCGGTCCCGCCGTCTTGGTCTCGTATCTCGTGGCTGGTGGCATCGTCGTGCTCGTGATGGCGATGCTCGCCGAGATGGTGGCGGCACGACCGAGCTCCGGCGCTTTCAGCTCGTACGCCCAGAAGGCGATGGGCCGCAGCGCCGGCAGTGCGGTCGGATGGCTCTACTGGATCCAGCTGGTCGTCGTGATCGCCGCCGAGGCGACGGGTGCCGGGGCGATCGTGGCGAACTGGACCCCCGGCATCCCCGCCTGGGTGTGGGTGCTGATCTTCGTCGTGGCGCTCACCGCCGTGAACCTGTTCGGTGTGCGCAACTACGGCCGCTTCGAGTTCTGGTTCGCGGCGATCAAGGTCGCGGCGATCATCGCCTTCCTGATCGTGGGCGTGTGCGCGATCATCGGGCTCATCCCCGGCGTGCCGGCGACCGGCATCGCGAACCTCGTCGACAACGGCGGCTTCGCCCCGAACGGCATCGCCGGCATCGCGGGCGCCCTGCTCATCGTGGTGTTCGCGTTCGGAGGCACCGAGGTCGTCGCGATCGCCGCTGCCGAGTCGAACGACCCCGCGCACAACATCCGCCGCATCGTGCGCGAGGTGCTCGTGCGCATCCTCGTGTTCTACGTCGGATCGATCTTCGTGATCGTGGCCGTGCTGCCGTGGAACGATCCCGCGGTCAAGGACGGCCCGTTCTCGGCGGTGCTCGAGACCCTGAATGTGCCCGGCGTCGGTCTCGTGATGGACCTGATCGTCATCATCGCGCTGCTGTCGGCCATGAACGCGAACATCTACGGCGCCTCCCGCATGGCCTACTCGCTGGGGGAGCGGGGACTCGCTCCGCTGGCCGCCACCCGCACGAGCATCAAGGGCGTGCCGTTCGTCGCCGTGCTGGCCTCGGTCGCCTTCGGCTTCGTGACGGTCGGACTCAACTGGGCCTTCCCCGACGTCGTCCTCCCCGCGCTCCTGAACGTGGTCGGCTCGACGCTGCTCGTGATCTGGACGGCCACGGCGGTCGCGCAGATCATCCTCCGCACCCGCGCGGATCGCACGGGCGAGGAGATGCCGATGCGGATGTGGGGCTTCCCGTGGTTGTCGTGGCTGTGTCTGGTGCTGCTCGCCGCGGTGATCGCACTCGCGATGATCGACCCGGCCGCGCGCATCCAGCTGCTTTTGACTCTCGCCCTCACCGGTGTGCTCCTGCTCGTCGCCCGTGCGACCAGGGGATACGCGCGGGCCGGCGTGCCGAGGGAGTAGCCGATGCGCATCGATCGCCTCGACGCCCAGCTCATCCGGCTGCTCACCGAGCCGCCCCAGCTGCCGATCCTGGAGGTCGCGCGGCGGCTCGGGATCGCCCGCGGCACCGCGACGAGCCGTCTCGCGCGCCTGCACGAGGGCGGGGTGATCGAGGCGATCGTGCCGCGCGTGGACCCGGCCGGCTTCGGCTACGGCGTGGTCGCCTTCTGCCTGGTCGAAATCGATCAGAAGGTCGGGCACGACGAGGTGGCAACTGCCCTCGCGAACGCGGTGCCCGAGATCGTCGACATGCACACCGTCACGGGCGCCAGTGACATGCAGCTGCGGCTGGTGGCGCGGGATGCGACGCGGCTGCAGGAGGTGCTCGACCGGGTCGCGCTCGTGCCCGGCGTCGCGCGGACGGCGTCGTCGATCGCGATGCGCACCCACCTGTCGGGGCGGGTGCTCCCGCTGGTGGACCACGTCGCGACGGACGATCCCGCCTAGCGCCTCACACCCTCACACCCAGCCGGGCAGCCAGTTGTGCAGTAGCCAGAACTCGTACGGCACGCTCATCCCGGTCCACAGCGGCAGGAAGAACGCCGAGACCAGCACGACGAACGTGAGGAAGATGATCACCGTGCGCTCGCCGGACTGCCGCCGGTACAGCGGATCCTCCCGCTTTCCGGCGATGATCCGCAGCGTCATCGCCAGGGCGAGCACGAGGAACGGCATCATCACCACCGTGTAGAACTGGAAGATCGTGCGCTCGGGGAACATCAGCCACGGCAGGTAGGTGACCGCCAGGCCCACGAGCGGAACGGTCAGCTCCGGCCCGACCGGCTGCCGCGTGATCCAGCTCCGCACCAGGCGGTAGATCAGATAGACGGCCGCAGCGACCCCGCCGTACCAGATGAGCGGGTTGGGGATGGCCGAGATCACGCCGATGCAGTGGTCCGTGCCGCAGCCCGAGGGGGAGGGGTCGACCCAGACGGCGGTCGGGCGCAGCAGCAGAGGCCACTCCCAGGCGGGGCTCGCGTAGGGATGCCCGCGGCTCAGGCCGACGTGGAATCCGAGCATCGACTCGTGGTACTTCCACAGCGCGAGCAGGGGGTTGGTGTCGCTCTTGCGGTCATAGCCGCCGCCGGTCACGAGCCAACCCGTCCAGCTGATGAGGTAGACCGCGAGAGCCGGGAAGACGAGCAGCACGAAGGAGACCGGGCCCTGGCGGAACGCGGCGGCCGTCGGCCACAACACCACGCCGGCGCGGCGCCGAGCCAGCGCATCGGTGATCACGACGTACAGCCCGAAGCCGGCGAGGACGTAGAGTCCCGACCACTTCACGGCGCAGGCCGCGCCCAGGGCGAGACCTGCGGCGACCAGCCACGGACGGCGCCACAGGACAGGCCCCCAGAACGGGTCCGGCGCGTCGAGGTCGCGTCTCTCGAGCACCGGGATCGTCCGCTGCCGGTCGATCAGCACGAACAGCACGCCCAGCAGGATGAAGAACGTCAGGATGCCGTCGAGCAGGGCGATCCTGCTCATCACGATGCTGAGTCCGTCGATCGCGAGCAGGGTTCCGGCCACGCTCGCGACGACCACCGAACCGCTGAGGCGCCGGGCGATCAGGTACACCAGCAAGACGGATGCCGTGCCGAAGAGGGCCGTGGCCAGCCGCCAGCCGCCGCTGTTCTCCGGGCCGCCGATCGCCATGCCCAGCGCGATCAGCCACTTGCCCAGCGGCGGATGCACGATGAACGCACCCTGGTCGGAGAGCGGAAGATCCTCGCCGGTCGGGAACGCCTGGTTCGCGCCGTCGCCCCAGGTGCCTTCATAGCCCAGGGTCCACAGCGACCAGGCATCCTTGACGTAGTAGGTCTCGTCGAATGCCAGCTCGTGCGGATGGGCGACGCCGATCAGCCGCAAGACCGCGGCCAGGGCGGTGATGACCAGCGGGGCGAGCCAGCGGATCGCCCGCCCCCAGTCGGGGGCGAGGAGCACCCGATCGCGAAGCCGTCCGTAGCGCGTCAGCCGTGCCTCGGGAGCAGGGAGCAGGGGTACGGGCGCGGTCACCGGTCCAGCCTAGACAACGCGCCTAAGCTGGGCGGGTGATCATCCTCGCCGCCACTCCGATCGGAAATCTCGGCGACGCGTCTCGCCGCCTGGTGGAGGTGCTGGAGGACGCCGAGGTCGTCGTCGCGGAAGACACCCGCACCACGGTGCGACTCCTGAAGGCGCTGCAGATCGAAAACCGTCCACGTCTGATCGCGCTGCACGACCACAACGAGAAGCAGAAGGCGGCAGAACTGGCCGCCCTCGCCGCGGAGACCGACATCGTCGTGATGAGCGACGCCGGGATGCCGACCGTGAGCGACCCGGGTTACGGGCTCGTCGCCGAGGCCGTGGCGCAGGGCGTCACGGTGACGGCGATCCCCGGTCCGAGTGCGGTGCTGATGGCGCTCGCGATCTCGGGCCTCCCCACCGACCGTTTCACGTTCGAGGGCTTCCTGCCGCGCAAGCCGGGGGAGCGCCGCTCGACGCTCCGCGCCCTCGCCGCGGAGCCCCGCACCATGGTGTTCTTCGAGTCCCCGGCCCGCCTCGCGAGTGCGCTCGCCGACATGGGTGCGGCGTTCGGCGACGAGCGGCGGATCGCGGTGTGCCGCGAGCTCACGAAGCTGTACGAGGAGGTGCGTCGCGGCACGGCATCCGAGCTGGTCGCCTGGGCCGAGAACGGCGTCAAGGGTGAGATCGTCGTCGTCGTCGAGGGTGCTTCCCGCCGCGACGCCTCCCCGGAGGACGCGCTCGCCCAGGTGCAGAAACTCGTCGCCGACGGCATCCGCCTGAAGGATGCCGCCTCCGAGGTGGCGGCGCTCACCGGCCTGTCCTCCCGCGACCTCTACCAGGCCGCGTTGGCCGCCCGCTCCGGAGGGGCATGACCGTGAGCAAGGCGGCGACCGTGTACGACGTGGCCGATCGGGCGGGTGTGTCCATCGCCACCGTGTCGCGCGTGCTGCGCTCGCCGGATGCGGTGCGTCCAGTCACCCGGGAGCGCGTGCTCGATGCCGTGTCCGCGCTGGGCTATGTGCCCAGCGGCAGTGCCCGAGGTCTCGCGGAGCGCCGCACCGGGGTGCTCGGGCTGTACTTTCCCGGGTTCGACGCCGCGGAAGACGCTCCGCCGCTGGACGTGCTCTCCGACGCCGATGCGCCGCCGTTCGCGATCGTCCGCGATGACGCGGATGCCGATGACGGCCACACCTCGATGCTCTTCCTCGACGAGGTGCTGCGCGGTGCGGAGCTGGAGGCGTGGAAGCAGGGTTTCGTGCTCATGGTCGGCGTCGGACGCGACGATCCCGATCGCTCGACGGTGCGCGACATGGCCGGCCGCGTCGACGGCCTCATGGTGCTCGCGAGCAGTGTGCCCGACGACGTGCTGGCGCGCCTCGCCCGGCGGATCCCGGTCGTGGTGCTCTCCGGGCCGCCGCGCGGCGACCACTACGACCACGTCACCGTGAGCAACGCCGAGGCGATGGCCGAGCTGACCCGGCACGTCCTGGCCCAGGTGGGGGACGGGCGGCTCGCCTTCCTCGCCGGACCGGCGGACTCTCCGGACGGCCTGCAGCGGTGGGAGGGTTTCGCGGCGGCGGTCACGGCTGCCGGCCGCTCCCTCGACGACGTGTCCGTTCTCCGCGGCGACTTCACCCGCGGATCCGGCCGTCGTGCCGCCGAGGAACTCGTCGCATCCGGCGCTCCGGCGGCGCTGATCGCGGCGAACGACCAGATGGCGCTCGGCGCGCTCGATGTGCTGCGCGGCGCCGGCATCCGCGTGCCGGACGACGTTCTCGTGACCGGGTTCGACGGCATCGAGGCGGCGGCGCTGTCCCGCCCCCCGCTCACCACGATCCGCCAGCCCATGATCGACCTGGGGAGGGCAGCGGTGCAGGTGCTCGCCCGCCGCCTGGAGAACGTGGACGCCGAGCCGGTACTGGCCCGTCTGCCGCTGCAGATCATCCTGCGCGAGAGCTCGCAGCGCTCCGTCTGACCCGCGCGTCCCACGCCGGTCTGCCGGTGTCAAGGGGTTGCTTTCCCAAAATGTATGCGCTTACAATCACTGAGGCGGCGCGGGCCGTCAGTCATGACAGAGACGACATGAGGTGGCAGATGTCCGGTGGCAGAACACCGAGAGCGCGGATGATGGGACGCTGGCGCAGAGCCGCGATCGTCGGCCTTGCAGCAGCCGCAGTCGCACTGAGCGGCTGCAGCATCCAGATCACATCGCAACCCGATCCATCGATCGGCGACGACACGATGTTGATCAACGCCGACAAAGGCAACCCGTTCTTCACGAAGAACTTCAACCCGTACCTGACCAACGCGCGCACCGCGTCGAAATGGATCTACGAGCCGCTGATCCTGGTCAACCCGCTCGACGGCACGCTGAACCCCTGGCTCGCGACCGAGTGGACGCAGCCCGACGCCCGCACCATCGTCATGACGATCCGTGACGATGTGGAGTGGAGCGACGGCGAAGACCTGACCCCGGACGATGTGGCCTTCACGTTCCAGCTGCTCAAGGACAACCCCGCGCTCGACATCAAGGGCGCCTGGCAGCACCTGGAGAGCGTCGAGACCGAGGGCGACGACGTGATCATGCACCTCCAGACCGAGGACGCGCCTTCACTGTCGATCCTCGGGCTGACCATGATCGTGCCGGAGCACCTCTGGGCCGATGTGAAGAACGCGGACACTTACCGCAACGAAACGCCGGTCGGGACCGGGCCGTTCGTGCTCGGCAACTACAACGACCAGCAGTACTCGATGGACCGCAACCCCGACTACTGGCAGGCCGACAAGATCGAGATCGAGCACATCATCCTGCCCGCCACCAACTCGCAGCTCGACACCGTGAGCCGCGGCTACGACTGGGCCTACGCGTTCATCTCGGACGTCGAGGGCACCTGGGGTGCGGCGAGCCCGGACAACAACTGGTGGTTCCCGCCGGGCGGCGTGATCGCCCTGATGCCGAACCTCGAGGTCGCCCCCTTCGACGACGTGAACGTGCGGCGGGGCATCGCGCTCGCCCTCGATCGCGACGAGATCGCCGAGACCGCCTCCGAGGGGTACATGAAGCCGGCCGGTCAGACCGGACTCATCCTCCCGAACCAGGAGGAGTACCTCGACCCGAGCATCCCCGACCAGGGCATGATCACGCAGGACACGGATGCCGCACTCGACGCCTTCGAGAAGGCGGGCTACACCCTCGACGGTGACCGGCTCGTGGACGCCGACGGCGAGCAGCTCGAATTCGCGCTCACCACGGCCAACGGCTTCACCGACTGGACCAGGGCGGCGCAGACCGTGCGCAGCCAGCTGGCCGAGGTCGGCGTGAAGGTCACGCTCAAGCTCCCGCAGCCCGCGGGGTACCAGAGCGCGATCAGCAACGGCGACTTCGAGATGGCGATCGGCGGCATGGGCAACGGTGACGTCTACCAGGCCTACAACAACCTGCTCTCCAGCGAGTTCTACGTGCCATCGGGCGAGACCACGGCCAACAACTTCGAGCGGTACCGCTCGGACGAGGTCGATGCGCTGCTGGCCGAGTACCGCGAGACCGTCGACACGACCCGCCACGCGGAGATCGTGAAGGAGCTGCAGGGCATCGTCTACGACGAACTGCCCGTGATCGGCCTGTACTACGGCGGCATCTGGGGTCTGTTCAACGACGCCAAGTTCACCGGCTGGCCCAGCGAGGAAGACCCGTACATGATCCCGCAGAACTACGACTCCGCGCCGCTGGGCATCTTCACGCGGCTCGAGCGAGTCAAGGAGGACGACAAGTGAAGTACGTGCTCCAGAAGTTCGGCCTGTTCGTCCTCACCCTGTGGGCCGCGGTCACCCTGAACTTCTTCCTCCCGCGCATGATGCCGGGCTCCCCGGCGGATGCCGCCATCGCCAAGCTGTCCCAGAACGGGCCGGTGTCCGACGCCACTCGCGCCGCCATCGAAGCCCAACTGGGTGTGCCGACCGGGTCGTTGTGGGACCAGTACATCGCCTACCTCGGCCAGGTCGTCCGGCTCGACTTCGGCGTCTCGTACACGTTCTATCCGCAGTCGGTGGCGAGCATGGTGTCGACGGCATTGCCGTACACGATCGCCCTCGTCGGCATCGTCACGATCCTCGCGTTCGTGATCGGAACCCTCATCGGCGTCGCAGCCGCCTGGCGCCGAGGCACCTGGCTCGACACGCTGCCGACGCTGACGGGCTCCTTCCTCAGCACGTTCCCCTACTTCTGGACCGCGCTGCTGCTGCTGTTCTTCTTCGGTTACGTGCTGCACTGGTTCCCGACCACGGGCGCCTACTCCGCGACGACGACACCCGGGTTCACCTGGGAGTTCTTCGGCGACCTCCTCAGCCACGCGTTCCTCCCCGCGCTCACGATCCTGCTCACCTCGCTCGGCGGCTGGATCATCGGGATGCGCAACGCCATGATCAACACGCTCGGTGAGGACTACATCACCTTCGGCGAGGCGAACGGGCTGCACGGCCGCACGATCGCCCTCCGCTACGCCGCGCGCAACGCGATCCTGCCGAACCTCACCGGCTTCGGGCTCACGCTCGGCGGGGTCGTGGGCGGATCGATCCTCGTCGAGCAGGTCTTCGGCTATCCCGGCATCGGGTACCTGCTGTTCAACGCCGTGATCGGGCAGGACTACCCGCTCATGCAGGCGCTCTTCCTGATGATCACCGTGAGCGTGCTCATCGCCAACTTCCTCGTGGACATCCTCTACGGGGTTCTCGACCCGAGGACACGCCGATGACTTCCACCATGAACGTCAAGATCCCCGCCGAGCGCATCGCCGCGCCCAGCCCGTGGCGCGCCTTCGGGCGCATGGTCGCCACCCTCTGGAGCAACGGCAAGGCCCGACTCGGCCTCTGCATCCTCGCCTTCTTCGTGCTCGTCGCGGTGTTCGCCCCGGTCCTCGCCCCGTACGGTGCGAAGGAGAACGGGTTCGAGCGCAACGCCGACGCGTCCTGGGCGCACTGGCTCGGCACGACCGCCGCGGGGGAGGACGTGCTCAGCCAGCTCATCTACGGCGCGCAGATCAGCCTGCTCGTCGGCTTCGCTGCCGGCATCCTCTCGACGATCGTCGCTGTGCTCATCGGCCTCAGCTGGGGGTACATGCGCGGATTCCTGGGCGAGGTCGTCGGCTTCATCGTCAACCTCTTCCTGGTGATCCCCGGGCTCCCGCTCATGATCGTGATCGCCGCCTACCTGCAGAACGGCGGCATCCTGATGATCATCGCCGTGATCGTGGTGACCGGCTGGGCGTGGGGTGCTCGTGTGCTCCGCAGCCAGACGCAGTCGCTGCGCGGCAACGACTTCGTCACCTCGGCGCAGTTCTCGGGCGACAGCAGGACGCGCATCGTGTTCCGCGAGATCCTGCCGAACATGACGTCGATCATCGCCGGCACGCTCTTCGGGGCGGCGACGGCGGCGATCCTCGCCGAGGCGGGACTCGAGTTCCTCGGCCTCGGCGACTCCAGCATCGTCAGCTGGGGCACCATGCTCTACTGGGCGCAGAACTCCAACTCCCTGCTCACCGGGCAGTGGCTGCTGCTGTTCGCCCCCGGTCTGTGCATCGCACTGCTGGCTCTGAGCCTGACACTGATCAACTTCGGCGTGGACGGCATCTCCAATCCGCGCCTGCGAGAGGGGAAGGGCCGATGACCGCCATGAACACGAATGATGTGCTGCTGGAGGTCGACTCCCTCTCGGTCGAATACGCCTCACCCGGGGCGACGCCGGTCGCCGCGGTCCACGATGTCTCGTTCTCGCTGCGCCGCGGCGAGTTCGTCGGACTGGTCGGCGAGTCGGGATCGGGCAAGTCGACGCTCGGCTTCGCGTTGACGCGGCTGCAGAAGCCGCCGGCGCGCATTAGCGGAGGCCGCATCCTCTTCGGCGGGCGCGACATCCGCGAGCTGGATGCCGAGGAGCTGCGTCGTCAGCGCCAGGGCGGGTTCGCGATGGTGCTGCAGTCGGGCATGAACGCACTGAACCCGGTGCGCACTGTGGGTAACCACTTCCGCGACATCTTCGCCGCCCACGGCCACGTGCCCAAGGGCGACCGGGATGCCCGGGCCCGCGAGCTCATCGGCAAGGTCGGCCTCGACGCCTCGGTGCTCGCCCGCTACCCCGGGGAGCTCTCCGGCGGTATGCGCCAGCGCGCCTCGATCGCGATCGCGCTCTCGCTGGAGCCGCAGCTCATGGTCTTCGACGAGCCGACCACCGCGCTCGACGTGCTCGTGCAGCACGCCGTGATGGACACGATCAAGGAGCTGCAGCGGGCCGAGCAGTTCACGGCCATCCTCATCAGCCATGACCTCGGCATCGTGCTCGAGGCCACCGACCGGGTGATGGTGATGCACGAGGGGCGCATCGTCGAAGACGCGCCGAGTATCGACATCCTGCAGCGGCCGAAAGACGAGTACACGCGGATGCTGCTCAGCCACTACGCGGACCCGCGGGCGAAAACCCTGTCGATCCCCGGCTTCGTCGATCTCGGCACGCGGCGCAGTGAAGGCCGCTCGCGCACCGACGTCACCGAGACGCTGCCGACCGTGTCATCGCGTGATGCGCGTCGCGCGGATGCGGCGATCGTGGTCGACGGGGTGTCGAAGCACTACCCGGCCCCGCGCCGCGGACAGGATGCCGTGACGGCCGTCGACGACGTGTCGTTCCGGCTGGAACCGGGGGAGGCGCTCGCGCTCGTCGGCGCCTCGGGCTCGGGCAAGTCGACCATCGCCAAGATGCTCACCGGTGTCGAGAAGCCGACCTCCGGCACGGTCCGCTTCGGCGATGTCGATGTGGCGACCCTCAAGCGCCGCGGTCTGCGCGACCTGCGCAAGGACGTGCAGATGGTGTTCCAAGACCCGTATGCGGCGCTGAACCCGCTGCACACGGTCGAGTACGCCCTGACGCGCCCGGTCATGAACTACACGAAGCTGCGCGGGCCGGAAGCCAGGGCGCGGGTGCTCGAGCTGCTCGAGACCGTGGGCCTCACCCCCGTCGAGCAGTTCGCGGCGAAGCTGCCGCATCAGCTCTCGGGTGGGCAGCGGCAGCGCGTCGTGATCGCCAGGGCGCTCGCGAGCGACCCACAGGTGCTCATCGCCGACGAGCCGGTCTCGATGCTCGACGTCTCGCTCCGTGCGGGTGTGCTGGCGCTGCTGGAGGATCTGCGCGAGCGATGGGGCATCAGCATGCTCTACATCACGCACGACCTGCTGAGCGCGCGACTGGTGACCCAGAACATCCTGGTGCTCAACGGCGGCCGGGTCGTCGAGCGCGGCGAGACCGCCGAGGTGCTGCAGCATCCGGAGGACCCGTACACGATCCAGCTGCTGGATGCCGTGCCCAACCCCGCGCGACTTCGCTGACCCACGACTTCATCACAGAGAGAGGAGAGCATTCGTGCTCGCATTCCCCGACGGCTTCCTGTGGGGCGCCGCGACAGCAGCCCACCAGGTGGAGGGCAACAACACCACGAGCAACTGGTGGGCGATGGAACACGCGCCCGGCTCGCCCATGGTCGAGCCCTCCGGTGACGCCGCCGACCACTTCCACCGCTACCCGGAAGACATGCGGCTGCTGGCCGCCGCCGGGCTGAACTCCTACCGGTTCTCGGTGGAGTGGGCGCGGATCGAGCCCGAGCGCGGCTTCGTCTCCCGGGCCATGCTCGACCACTACCGCCGCATGATCGACACGGCGCGCGAGAACGGGCTCGACCCGACGGTCACGCTCATGCACTTCACGGTGCCGCAGTGGTTCCAGAAGGATGGTTTCTGGCGTGCCGACGACGCGGTCGACCTGTTCGCCCGCTACGTCGAGACCGTGCTGCCGATCCTCGACGGCGTCGAGTACGTCTGCACCATCAACGAGCCGAACATCGCCGCGATGCTGGCCGGGGGAGAGGATGCCGCGAACCTCGTGGCGTTCGGCCTCCCGAACCCCGACCTCGCCGTGGCCGACACCCTGCTCGATGCGCACCACCGCGCCTCCGAGATCCTGCACTCGGTGCCCGGGGTCAAGGCCGGCTGGACCATCGCCACGCAGGCGTTCCACTCCACCGGTGAGCCGGGTGCCGACGAGATGCTGGCCGAGTACGGCGACCCGCGCGACCACTGGTACTTGGATCAGTCGGCCGGCGACGACTTCGTGGGCGTGCAGGCGTACACGCGCACGTTCATCGGGCCGGAGGGTCCGCTCCCGGTGTCGTCCGACGTGGAGACCACGCTCACCGGCTGGGAGTTCTTCCCCGAGGCGCTCGAGCTCGGCGTGCGCAGCGCGTGGGAGCGCAGTGGCGGCGTGCCCGTGCTCGTGACCGAGAACGGTATCGCGACCTCCGACGACACCCGTCGCATCGCCTACACGCAGGGTGCGCTCGAGGGACTGCACCGCGCGATCTCCGACGGCATCGACGTGCGGGCGTACCAGCACTGGAGCGCGCTGGACAACTACGAGTGGGCCAGCGGCTTCGCCCCCACCTTCGGGCTGATCGGCTTCGACCGCGAGACGTTCGTGCGCACCCCGAAGCCCTCGCTGGCCTGGCTCGGTGAGGTCGCGCGCCGCAACGCGCTCTGACTTCGGGGGCTACGCTCAGGTCATGACGCACGCGATGCCCGCGACGCGGCAGGACCGGATCCGATCCGCAGCCGCGGGCCTGAGCGCGGCCGTCGTCGCGGTCGGCCTGGCCGAACTCGTCGCGGCGATCGTGGAGCCGAGTGCGAGCCCGTTCGCCGTGATCGGCAGCGGACTCATCGATCTCGCGCCGAGCTGGGCGAAAGACGCGGCCATCGCGCTGTTCGGCACCGGCGACAAGGTGGCCCTGATCGTGGGGGTCGCCATCGTCCTCGCGGTCGTCGCGGCGCTCGCCGGCGTCCTGGAGCTGCGGCGCCCTCCGATCGGGGCCGTGATCCTCGCCGCCCTCGGCGCGCTCGCCGTCGTGGCCGCGATGATCCGCCCCGGTGCGGGGCCGTTCGCCTGGCTCCCCGGCCTCGTCGCCGGTCTCGTCGCGGTGATCGTCGTGCGGATGCTGGTGCAGCGGCTCCGGCCCGTCGCCGGAATCACCCCCGACGAGATCGACCGGCGCCGGTTCCTGATCTGGACGACCGGTGCCGCGGCCGCCGGACTCGTGCTCCTGATCGTCGGGAACGTCGCACGTGGGGCGAGCCGCTCGATCGAGGTGGTCCGTGACGCGCTGCGGCTGCCCAAGCCGGCGCGAGCGGCGGCGCCGGTCCCTGCCGGCGCCGACCTGGAGATCCCCGGCCTCGCTCCCGTCGTCACCCCGAACGCCGAGTTCTACCGCATCGACACCGCACTGATCGTGCCTCGGATCGACCCGGCCGATTGGTCGCTGCGCATCCACGGGATGGTCGACCGCGAGGTGCGCCTCACGTGGGACGAGCTGGTCGCGCTGCCGATGCAGGAGTCCGACGTCACTCTCGCGTGCGTGTCGAACGAGGTCGGCGGATCGCTGATCGGCAACGCCCGCTGGCTGGGCGTTCCGGTGCGCGAGCTGCTCGCGCGCGCGGGTGTGGACCCCGACGCCGACATGGTGCTGTCGACCTCGTCCGACGGCTTCACGGCATCCACTCCGATCGAGGCGCTCACCGACGACCGCGACGCGCTGCTGGCCGTCGGCATGAACGGCGAGCCGTTGCCGATCGAACACGGGTTCCCGGCGCGACTCGTGGTCCCCGGGCTGTACGGATACGTGTCCGCCACGAAGTGGGTCACGCAGCTGGAGGTCACCCGTTTCGACCGGGCCACCGCGTACTGGACCACACGGGGATGGTCCGAGCGCGGCCCGATCAAGCTGCAGTCCCGCATCGACGTGCCGCGTCGAGGCCAGTCCGTTCCGGCCGGAGACACCGTGATCGCGGGGATGGCGTGGCAGCAGCAGGTCGGCATCGCCGGGGTCGAGGTGCGCATCGACGACGGGCCGTGGCAGCGGGCCGAGCTCGCAACCGCGATCTCGGCCGACACGTGGGTGCAGTGGAGTCTGGCGTGGACCGCGGAGAGCGGATCGCACACCGTCGAATGCCGGGCGCTCAGTGTCGAGGGGGAGACCCAGACATCGGATCCGGCGCCGCCGGCACCCGACGGCGCGCAGGGATGGCACCGCATCGACGTCTCGGTGGCCTGAGCGCGTAACCTCCGGTGCCCGGACACCTAGAATTGCTCCATGCCCGCAGGCGAATCCTTCTACATCACCACGCCCATCTACTACCCCTCCGACGTGCCGCACATCGGTCACGGGTACACGACGGTGGCCGTCGACACGCTCGCACGGTGGCACCGCCAGGCGGGGGATGACACCTGGATGCTCACCGGCACCGATGAGCACGGCCAGAAGATGCTGCGCGCCGCGGCGGCCAACAACGTGACGCCGCAGGAGTGGGTCGACAAGCTCGTCACCGAGAGCTGGTTCCCGCTGCTGACGACGCTCGACGTCGCCAACGACGACTTCATCCGCACCACGCAGGAGCGCCACGAGACGAACGTGCAGACGTTCTTCCAGCGGCTCTACGACCGCGGCTACATCTACGCCGGCGAGTACGAGGCGCTCTACTGTGTGGGCTGCGAGGAGTTCAAGCCCGAGTCGGAGATCGTCGACGGCACCGGTCCCTTCGAGGGGCTGAAGGTCTGCGCCATCCACTCGAAGCCGCTGGAGCTGCTGCAGGAGAAGAACTACTTCTTCAAGCTGAGCGAGTTCCAGGATCGTCTGCTCGAGCTCTACAAGACGCAGCCCGATTTCGTGCGCCCGGATTCCGCGCGCAACGAGGTCGTGTCGTTCGTGAGCCAGGGCCTGAAGGATCTGTCGATCTCGCGTTCGACCTTCGACTGGGGCATCCCGCTGCCGTGGGACGAGTCGCACGTCATCTACGTGTGGGTCGACGCCCTGCTCAACTACGCCACGGCCGTCGGCTACGGCTCCGACGACGAGACGTTCGAGCGCCGTTGGCCCGCGTACCACGTGGTGGGCAAGGACATCCTGCGCTTCCACGCGGTGATCTGGCCCGCCCTCCTGATGGCCGCCGGCCTCGAGGTGCCCCAGGGCGTCTTCGCGCACGGCTGGCTGCTGGTCGGCGGCGAGAAGATGTCGAAGTCGAAGCTCACCGGCATCGCGCCGACCGAGATCACCGACGTGTTCGGCTCCGACGCGTACCGCTTCTACTTCCTCTCCGCGATCGCGTTCGGTCAGGACGGGTCGTTCTCGTGGGAAGACCTGTCGGCTCGCTACCAGGCCGAGCTCGCGAACGGCTTCGGCAACCTCGCCTCGCGCACCACGGCGATGATCGAGAAGTACTTCGAAGGCGTGGTGCCGCCCGCGGCCGAATACACCGAGAAGGATCTCGCGATCCAGAAGATCGTGGCGGATGCGGCGTCGAACGCGGATGCCGCGGTCGCGCAGTTCCGCATCGACGAGGCCATCTCGTCGATCTGGACGATCGTCGACGCGCTCAACGGCTACATCACCGAGAACGAGCCGTGGGCCCTGGCCCGCGACGAGGCTCAGCGCGCGCGCCTCGGCACCGTGCTGTACACCTGCGCCGAGGGACTGCGCGCGCTCGCCGTGCTGCTGTCGCCGGTGATGCCGCAGTCGACCGAGAAGCTCTGGGTCGCACTCGGTGCCGCCGAGACCCTGGGCCGTCTGCAGGACCAGCCGATCCGCGAGGCCGGAGCCTGGGGCGTGCTGCGCCCCGGCACCAGCGTCAACGGTCTCGCACCGCTGTTCCCCCGGGTGGAGGCCGCGGCCTGAGCCATGTCGGGGACGTATGTGCAGCGCCGTGACGGCGACGGACGCAAGGATCTGAAGTATCCGGCGGCCCCCGAGCCGCTCACGGTCCCGGTGTACGACAACCACGCGCACCTGGAGATCGTCGACGGTGATGACCCGCTGTCGCTGACCGAGCAGCTCGATCGGGCGGCGGCGGTGGGCATCGCCGGCGTCGTGCAGGCGTCGGGCGACATCGAGTCGTCGCGGTGGGCGGTCGAGGCCGCAGCATCCGATCCGCGCGTGCTCGCCGCCGTCGCCATCCACCCGAACGACGCGCCGACCTATGCGGAGGAGGGCCGCCTCGATGAGGCTCTCGCGGTGATCGACGAACTCGCCGCCCACCCGCGCACCCGGGCGATCGGCGAGACGGGGCTCGACTTCTTCCGCACCGAGCCCGAGCGGCAGGCGCCGCAGTTCGCCTCGTTCGAGGCGCACATCGCGCTGGCGAAGAAGCACGGCATCGCCATGCAGATCCACGACCGCGACGCGCACGATGCGGTGCTGGAGACCCTGACCCGCGTCGGCGCCCCCGAACGTACGGTGTTCCACTGCTTCTCGGGCGACGACGCCATGGCGCGCGTCTGCGCCGATGCGGGGTACCACCTGTCGTTTGCGGGAAACGTGACGTTCAAGAACGCCCAGAACCTGCGGGATGCGCTGAAGGTCACCCCGCTCGATCGCATCCTGGTCGAGACGGACGCGCCGTTCCTCACTCCGGTGCCGCTGCGGGGTCGTCCGAATGCGCCCTACCTCGTGCCGATCACGGTGCGCTTCATGGCGGCCGAGCTCGGTATCGAGGTCGATGAGCTGTGCGCCCAGCTGGCCGAGAACACCCTGCGGGTCTACGGCTCGTTCGCCGACTGACTCTCCGGATCGGCGACGGGCTTCGCCGACACGATCTGCGAGATCGGCTTCCACACCAGCAGCAGCGTGAGGGCCGCGCCCACGAACGCGAACCACCACGGTGCCGTGAGGCCCCAGACCTGGGCGATCACGCCGCCGAGCGCCTGGCCGACGACCATGCCGCCGAACACCCCGACCATGTTCACCGAGGCCACGCGCCCCTGCAGCTCGGCGGGGACCAGCCGCTGCCGCACGGTCGTGGAGATCGTGCCCCACACGAACGCGTAGGCGCCGAAGAAGAACATGATGATCAGCGCCACCCAGCCCGTGGTGGTGAGCGCGAACGACAGGTGCATGAGCACCTCGAGCGAGAGCACCACCCGCATCAGGGTCGCGAACGACACGTGCCGCTCCAGCCAGCCGAAGCTGAGCGTGGCGAGGATGCCGCCCGCCGCGGATGCCGTGGTGAGCGCTCCGTAGCCGACCGCGCCCATGTGCAGGTGCTCGGTGGCGTAGAGCACGAGCACGCCCCAGGGGGCGGCCCAGGTGATGTTGAAGACCAGGATGATGAGCACCAGCATGCGCACCGGGGGATTGCGCCACAGCCAGCGGATGCCCTCGGCGATGTCGGTGTGCACGGGCGGATGCGTGTCGGTCTCGCGAGGAGGGACGGGCGTCTTCGCCATGCGCGAGATGAGCACGACCGCGAAGCTCACGCACACGACCTCGAGCAGGAACGGCCAGGCGGTGCCCGCGGCGAACAGGAAGGCGCCCAGCGGCGGCCCGGCGAACTGATTCGCGACGAGGTATCCGGCCTGCAGGCGGGCGTTGCCGATGCCGAGGTCGGCGGGCTTCACCAGCATCGGCAGCAGCGTGCTGCCCGCCGTGTCGACGAAGACCTCGGCCGTGCCGTAGAGGAAGGCCACCGCGAGCACGATCCAGATGTTCGCGACGCCCGTCACGAGGAACACGCACAGGGCGAGGAGGACCACGGCCCGCGCGGCGTTGGCGAACATGACCAGGCGGCGGCGGTCGAAGCGGTCGGCGATCGCACCCGCGTGCAGCCCGAACAGCAGCCACGGGAGGAACTGCAGGATCGCGCCGGATGCCACCAGGATCGGCGACGAGGTCATCGACGCGATCAGCAGGGGAGCGGCCGCGAGTGCCACGCCGTCGCCGATGTTGCTGGTCCACGACGAGGCGAGGAGCCAGCGGAAGTCGCGGCCCATGCGGCGGGGCGCGACGAGTTCACCGAGGGAAGGCACCAGAGAAGACTACTGACGGCGGGGGACATCGGCGGGGGACACCGGGAGAGTAGGGGACAATGGCAGGATGACCGTCACCCTGCTCGGCGCCTCCGAGATCCGCCGACTCGCCGCCGAGCTCGACGTCACTCCGACCAAGAAGCTCGGCCAGAACTTCGTCACCGACGCGAACACCGTCCGCAAGATCGTGCAGGCGGCCCGTGTGCAACCGCACGAGCGTGTGGTCGAGGTCGGTCCGGGGCTGGGTTCCCTGACCCTGGCGATCCTCGAGACCGGGGCATCCGTCACGGCCGTCGAGATCGACCACCGTCTCGCGGCTCGGCTCGCGCAGACCGCCGCCGAGCACGGCGTCGAGGCCGACCGGCTCACCGTCGTCGATGCGGATGCGCTGCGCATCACCGAGCTGCCGGGCGAGCCCACGGTGCTGGTCGCGAACCTGCCCTACAACGTCTCGGTGCCGGTGCTGCTGCACTTCCTCGAGAACTTCGCCTACCTGCAGCGCGGTGTGGTGATGGTGCAGGCCGAGGTCGCCGAGCGTCTGGCCGCGAAGCCGGGGTCGAAGATCTACGGCTCGCCCAGCGTCAAGGCTGCCTGGTACGGGGAGTGGAAGCTCTCCGGGAACGTCTCGCGCCAGGTGTTCTGGCCGGTGCCGAACGTCGACAGCCTGCTCGTGGGCTTCGACCGCTCCGAGGGGGAGCGCGGCACCGAGGACGAGCGTCGCCGCACGTTCAAGATCGTGGATGCCGCGTTCAACCAGCGCCGCAAGATGCTCCGCCAGGCACTGTCGGGGATCTTCGGCAGCTCAGCGGTGGCGTCCGAGGTGCTGATCGCCGCCGGCGTCGCCCCCACGGCCCGCGGCGAAGACCTCACGGTCGAGGACTACCAGCGCATCGCGCAGCATGCACCAGGGACTAATCTGGCACCGTGACCGACTCCCCGCGCTTCCGCCCCGATGTCCCCGAGCTGCACCGCCCGTACGCGGCGGACGAGAGCCGCTATCAGCAGTTCGCCTACCGCCAGGTCGGCACGTCCGGTCTGTATCTGCCCCCGATCTCGCTCGGGCTGTGGTGGAACTTCGGCGACAACATCCCGCTCGACAACCAGCGCGCACTGCTGCGCCACGCGTTCGACCGCGGCATCACGCACTTCGACCTGGCGAACAACTACGGCCCGCCCTACGGCTCGGCCGAGAAGAACTTCGGACGCATCTTCGCCGAGGACCTCCGCCCGTACCGCGACGAGCTGATCATCTCGTCGAAGGCCGGCTGGGACATGTGGCCCGGCCCCTACGGCGACTTCGCGAGCCGCAAGTACATCCTCGCGAGCGCCGAGCAGTCGCTGACCCGCATGGGCCTCGACTACGTCGACATCTTCTACTCGCACCGCGTCGACCCGGTCACTCCGATCGAGGAGACCGTCGGTGCGCTCGATACGCTCGTGCGCCAGGGCAAGGCCCTCTACGTCGGCATCTCCTCGTACAGCGCCGAGCGCACGGCCGAGGCCGTCGCCGTCGCCAAGGACCTCGGCACGCCCTTGGTCATCCACCAGCCGGCGTACTCGATCCTGAACCGCTGGGTCGAAGACGGTCTGACCGACACCCTCGAGCAGTCGGGCCTGGGCGCGATCGCCTTCACCCCGCTCGCGCAGGGGCTGCTCACCGACAAGTACCTCGGCGACGGCACGGCCGAGCGCGCCCAGAAGCGCGGCTCGCTGCCGGATGGGCGACTCACGGATGAGGCCGTACAGACCCTGCGATCGCTGAACGAGGTCGCGCAGAGCCGTGGACAGTCGCTCGCGCAGCTGGCGCTGCAGTGGACGCTGCGCAACCCGGTCGTCGCGTCCGCGCTGATCGGCGCCTCGCGCCCGGAGCAGCTCGACGAGAACATCGCCGCCGTCAACGGCCCCGACTTCACCGCGGAGGAGCTGACCCGCATCGACGAGCTCGCCGGGGCGATCGACGTGAACCTGTGGGCGAAGTCCTCGGAGCTGTGATCCGATCATGAGCCACGCCGCGTTCACCGACTCCGTGCACGTGCGCGCCCCGGGGAAGATCAACGTCTACCTCGGGGTCGGCGGCAAGCACGACGACGGCTATCACGCGTTGGCGACGGTCTTCCAGGCGGTCTCGCTGTATGAAGACGTGATCGCCCGCCCGGCCGACGACTTCTCGGTCACGGTCGCAGGCGTCGAGGACATCGGCTCGGTCCCGCTCGACGACCGCAACCTGGCGATGCGCGCCGCCAAGCTGCTCGCACTCGCTGTCGACCACCAGGGCGGCGTCGCGCTCGAGATCCGCAAGAGCGTTCCCGTCGCCGGCGGCATGGGTGGAGGGTCGGCGGATGCCGCTGCCGCTCTGGTCGCGTGCGACGCGCTGTGGGGGACCGGGCTCTCGCAGGCCCGGCTGCACGACCTCGCCGCCCGTCTCGGCGCCGACGTGCCGTTCGCCCTGCACGGCGGCACCGCGGTCGGCACCGGTCGCGGCGATCAGCTCAATCCGGCGCTCGCACGCGGGCGCTTCGACTGGATCCTGGTGCCGAGCGACAAGGGACTCTCGACGCCCGTCGTCTACGAACGCCTCGACATCCTGCGCGAGGAGGAGGGCGCCCTCGCCGACGACCCGCCGCTGTCGCTCGACGTGCCGATCCCGGTGCTGCAGGCGCTGCGGACGGGCGATCCCGCCCAGCTCGCCGAGACCCTGTTCAACGACCTGCAGGCCGCCGCGCTGTTCGAGCGCCCCGACCTCGCCGACACCATCCGACAGGGCGTCGCGGCGGGTGCGCTGCAGGGGATCGTGTCGGGCTCCGGTCCCACCGTCGCCCTACTCTGCCCCGACCCTGAGACGGCGCAGGACGTGCAGTCCTCCCTGCGCGAGATCGGCCTCGACCCGCTCCACGTGCACGGCCCCGTGCCGGGTGCGCGCATCATCGGCTGACACCCGCTTCCCGCGCCTCACCCCGCCTGCAACAACGCACTCACCCGGTAGGGGATGACCTCGCGGAGGAACAGGCTCGTCGAGGTGCGGAGGATGCCGGGGCAGAGGCGCACGACCTCAGCCACGCGGTAGAGGTCGTCGGGGTCCTTGGCCACGACGCGCAGCAGCAGGTCGGTGTCGCCGGCGGGGGCGAAGCACTCCAGCACTTCGGGGACCCGGCTGAGCGCATCGATCGCGGCGGTGATCTGGTGCTGATCGAGCTCGACGAGGATCGAGGCCGCGACGCCGCGTCCCAGCGCCTGCGGGAGGATGCGCGCGCTGTGGGCGCGCAGATACCCGCCGGATTCGAGGCGGTCGAGCCGGGCGTGCACGGTGCCGCGGGCGAGGCCCAGATCCTGGGCGATCAGGGCGACCGGGCGGCGGGGGTCGGTGTCGAGCACTCCGAGGATTCTCCGGTCGGTCTCGTCGAGGTTGGCCATTTCGATCACCATCGCCTTTCTCGCGGGGTCAGGATTGATCGGATCGATCAATCAGAAATCACTCTATGGTCTGAATGCGCGTCTCGTGGTGAGATATCTGTCAGATACGCAGAATGCCGGCCACGAGCGGGCATCACGCGCACTCGACGGAAGGCCACAAGCCGCACACGCCGGGTGGCGACGGCGACCGGCCACGAGCCTCAGCCGTCGATCGGATATCAGTCCCGAGGGAGCAGCAGTCGCAGCTGCACCATGGCCGAGAACCGGGCCTCGGGGTCGGTCAGATCGAGTCCGCTGATCTCCGACAGCCGGCGCAGCCGGTAACGGAACGTGTTGGGGTGGGTGTAGACGCGCGCCGCGGCCACGGCCACATCGCCGAACGCATCCAGCCAGGCCCGCAGCGTCTCCACCAGGTGCGTGCCCTTCTCCCGGTCCTGCGCCAGCAGCTGAGCGACGGGACCGGTGGGTTGGTCGCCACGGGAGCGCACGAGATCCCCGAGCTCGACGAGCAGGGCCTCCATCTGCACCGCCGTGAAGCGGGCGACGGGCTCGTGCGACGGCGCCTGGCGGACCACTCGGAGGGCGCGGTCGGCATTCGCGCGCGATGCGGGGATGCCCGCCGCGCCCTCTGCGACGGTGCCGACGCCGATGCGGATCTCGCGTGCTGCGCCGAGCCGGCCCAGGAAGTCGGTCGCGACGCGGGCGGCGCGGCTGTCGGCGTCGGGGTGCTCCGCGCCCGCCTCGGCGTCGGAATGCTCCGGTCGGATGCCGACGACCGCGTACACGACGTTGCCGATCATGGCGACAGCCGAACGGAGGTAGACGGCGCCCAGGTGCACGGCGAAGGCATCGGCGATCCGTTGCCGCTCGGCCACACCGCGGGCGCCGGCGGACGGTTCGTCGTCGACGTCTTCCGCGGCGGACAGCGCGAGCACGACGCAGCGATGATCGCTGAGACGCAGCCGAGCGGTGGCATCCGCCGCTCCGGGGCCGCCCTCGAGGATCGTGGCGAGCAGGTCGGCGCGCAGTCGGCGCTCGACGTCGGCGCCGGCACGCAGCCGCAGCATGTGCAGAGCGACCAGCCCGGCGGAGTCCTTGAGCGCCCGCACGCGATCGGGGGACAGCGGCTCTTGCACGGCCGCCCAGATGGAGCCGAGGATCTCGTCGCCGGCGCGGACGGCGAGCGCCACGCGCGGGAACGAGGGGAGTCCTTCGGTGTTGTTCACGGGGCCGACGTCGATCGGGTCGACGCTGCGGTAGAGCTCCTGGAAGACGCCGCGCTCCTCGAGCTGACGTGCGAACCGCTCAGGCACCTGCCGCCCGAGCACCGTCTCGATGCGGGCGGGATCGGCCTCGTGCTGGCGTCCGGAGAAGGCGACGACGCGGGAGTTGCGGTCCTCGATCGTGACCGGCGCGTTCAGCAGGGTGGCGATCGCGTTGGCGAGGGCGAAGAGGTCGCCGGACGGCATCCCGCCGAGTGTCGTGGCCCCCTGTTCGCCGACGTCGCCCTCGGCGATCAACGAGCGCAGCATCGCCGCCAGCTGCGCCCAGGAGGCGCCGCGGGTGAGGGCGAGCACGGGGATGCCGGACGCCTCGGATGCTTCGCGCACCGGCAGCTCGGCTCGCACCGGCGCACGCAGCACCAGGGCGCAGGCCTGCTGCGCGGCGAGCACCCGGAGCAGCTCCGCGATCTCATCCGGATCGCTCAAGCCGACGCCCAGGACGAGCGCGCCTCGCATCGGCATCGCATCGTCGAGGACGTCGTGGATGACGACGGTCTCGATCTCGGCGTCGTCGTCGGCCGCGCCGCTGACCACCTCGAGCAGGGTGTTGCCGAGGTCTTCGATGACCCGGCCGAGGCTGGCGCGGGGCCTTGTCGTCACGGACATGAGCACAGGGCCCAGGCTAGGGGGCGACCACCGGTCGCGGAGCTGTGGGGCACGACGAAATCGTATCGACAGTTGGTCGATCTCGACAGGCTCGTCGTGCCCCACGGGACATCAACCCATGCTCAGAAGGTGATCCACTCCGTGCGCACCGTCACGGCATCCAGCGCATCGGCATCCGGGGTCACGCCGATGCCCGGACCGGTCGGGACCGTCAGCGTGCCGTCCTCGACGACGAACGGTTCGGTGATGTCGCGTGAGTAGTAGCGGCCGGAGCCCGAGGTGTCACCGGGGAGGGTGAAGCCCGGGAGAGCGGCGAGGGCGACGTTCGCGGCCCGGCCGATCCCGGTCTCCAGCATTCCGCCGCACCACACCGGGATGTCGTTCGCCACGCACACGTCGTGGATGCGACGGGCCTCGAGGTAGCCGCCGACGCGGCCGGGCTTGATGTTCACGATCGAGCAGGCACCCAGGGCGATGGCATCCGCCGCGGCACGCGCCGACACGATCGACTCGTCGAGGCACACCGGGGTCGTGATGGCCTTCGCGAGCTGGGCATGGCCGAGCAGATCCTCCTCGTCGAGCGGCTGCTCGATCAGGAGCAGGTCGAACGGGTCGAGCTTGGCGAGGTGCCGGGCATCACCCCGGTGGTAGGCGGTGTTCGCGTCGACCTGCAGCAGCACGTCGTCGCCGAACCGCTCGCGCACGGCACGGACGGGATCGATGTCCCAGCCCGGCTCGATCTTCAGCTTGATGCGCACGTATCCCTCGTCGAGGTAGCCGTCGACGGCGTCGAGCAGCTCGGGAATCGAGTCCATGATGCCGACCGAGACGCCACAGTCGACCCGGTCGCGCACGGCGCCCAGCTCGCGCGACAGCGGCACGCCCGTGGCCCGCAGCTCGGCGTCGAGGATCGCCAGCTCGACGGCGGCCTTCGACATGCGATGCCCCTTGAACTTCGCGAGCGCCGGAGCCACGCCACCGGCATGCAGGTCCTTCACCTGCGCCAGCGCCGGCAGCAGGAAGCGGGTGATGACGTCGACGCTCGCCTCGACATACTCGGAGGAGTACAGCGGGTCGTTCATCGCGACGCCCTCGCCCCAGCCCTCCGCCTCGTCGGTGACGGCCCGCACGATCAGCGCCTCGCGCACGGTCTGCACGCCGAACGACGTGCGGAACGGCGACACCAACGGCATCTCGATCACACGCAGCTCGAATCCGGTGAGCTTCATCCCTGTTCTCCTCTGTCGATGGTGTACGCGCCGGAGCGATCGAACGAGAGCACGCGCCCTCCACCCTCCAGCGCAGATCCGAGCGTCTCCCGCAGGGCCAGGCGCCACGCGGTCGCGCGGGCGGGCTCGGCGAGACGCAGGGACTCGATGTCGCGCGGCAGCGCCACGCGGACGAGCCGGGCGTCGGTGCGATGCCGGAGCGGCCCGAGGTCACCGCCCACGCTGAGCAGCGCCGCACCGTCGTGTTCTCTCGCAGGCACGGGCTCCCCGTGACAGGCGGCGACGACGCGCGGGTCGCGCACGTACCAGGTGACGAGCATCCGGTCGGTGTCGTCCGCACCGTTGAGCGCGTCGGCCATGTGCCCGTAGAAGTTGCGGTGGTACGACGTGGGCGTCGCAGCGAGCTTCACGAGATTGAAGTGGGCGTTGCGGCTGATGAGCGGATCGAACGTCCAGGAGATCTCGTCGAGTCCCTCCTCGAGCGCCCAGGCGCGCTGATGCACCTTGAGCGCGAAGCCGACGCTGCGCCCGCGCATCCGCGCCGAGACACCGGCGATGTGGCTGTGCAGGGCGCGCTGATCCGGAGCCGCGAAGAAGCCGAAGCAGGCGCCGACGAGCTCGTCGTGCTCGAACGCGCCGCCCACGTAGCTGCCGGCCTTCGACAGGGCACGCAGGGTCTCGACGTTGACCGGCGAGGTCTCGCCCTGCTTGGTCCAGATGCTCTGGAACAGCTCCGCCACCCGGGCGAAATCCCCCACATCCTCGAGCAACCGGATCTCCACCCCCGCCCTCGACGCGGCGGCGCTCGCCGCGTCGGCGGCTTCCTCCGGCGAGGCGCGGAAAGCTGCGGCATCCGTCATGCTCATGCCCTTACTCCGGAGATCAGTCCCTGCAGGAGCAGGATGCGCTCCGGGATCATCCCCACGATCACGTGTTCGTCATCGGCGTGCGCGCCGCCGCCCACCGCGCCGAGGCCGTCGAGGGTCGGAACCCCCAGCGCCGCGGTGAAGTTGCCGTCGGACGCTCCACCCACCGCGATGCCTTCGAACGGCGTCAGACCGGCCTCCTGGGCGATCGCCACGGCGGCGCGGAACAGGTCCGCCGAGGCCTCGGGCTCCATCGGTCGACGGTTGGGGCCACCCTCCACGCGCACCGTGGCGTCGGGAAGCGTGGCGGGGAGGGCGCGGAGCGCCGCATCCACCCGGTCCTGCTCCGCGACCGTGCGCACCCGCACATCGACGGCGAACTCCGCATCGGCCGGCACCGTGTTGGTGGTGCTGCCGGCGCGCAGGAGCGTGGGTGTGACGCTGGTCCCCGCCGCCGCATCGCCGAGCTCCGCGACCGCGAGGAGGAGGTGCGCGGCCTCCACCGCCGCGTTCACGCCGCGCTCCGGTTCCAATCCGGCATGAGCCGCCCGCCCCGAGACGTGCAGCCGATAGAGCGAGACCCCCTTGCGGGCGATCTTCACGGCGCCGCCGTCGGCCGACGCCTCGAGCACGAACACCGCGGCGCAGCCGAGCGCCTCCTGTTCGATCAGCGTGCGCGAGCTGGGGGAGCCGAGTTCCTCGTCCCCCGTGATCAGGATGCTGACGCCCGTGCGGTCGCTGAGCGAGGCCACGGCGTGCAGAGCCATCACCACGCCCGTCTTCATGTCGAAGCATCCGGGACCGCGGAGCACGCCGTCATCGATGCGGAACGGATGCCGCCGCAACGAGCCGAGCGGCCACACCGTATCGTGATGCCCGAGGAGCAGGACCGCGGGATCGCCGAACCGCCACCGCAGGTGAGTGCGACCGTCGATCACGATGCGCTCCGGTGCGACGCCCAGCAGGCGCTCGCCGAGGGCGGCGACGACATCGGCGCTGTGGGCGACGGCGTCGAGGTCATCGGAGGGCGACTCGCAGGAGACCAGTGTCTCGATGTCGGCGAGGACCAGGTCGAGGTCCACGCCGGCCTGCACCGGCATCACGACACCTTCGGCGCCGCGCGGACGCCGTGGTGCAGGTAGCGCTCGCCGCCGGGCAGGGAATAGAACACCACGGCGTGCCAGGCCTGCTCACCCTCGGGGCGCATCACGAACTCGCCGCGACGGACGGGCACCAGCGGATGCTCCTGCACCGGGTCGGGAAGCATGGCGGCGAGCGGCCCATTCAGGGTCGTGCGCATACGCAGGCCGTTCTCGTCGCGGAAGATCTCGGTGCGCACGCCCGAGCGGTCGTAGACGCCCTCGAACTCGGAGAAGTCATCTGTGAACGGCTCCTCGGGCGGAGTGAGGCCGGACGGCAGCTCCAGCGCCGCCAGCTCGCGGAAGATCTCCCCGAACAGCTCGACGTAGAGATCGTGGGTGTTGCCGCCGTTGGTCAGCAGCGTCACCGCGAGGCCCTCCTCGGGGAGGATACGCAGGAACGACGCCTGCCCGATCGTGTTCCCGTCGTGCCCGATGAGGCGGTGACCGTTCCAGTCGAACAGGATCCAGCCCACGCCCCACGCGTCTCCGAGCGTGTACGGGTCGGGCATGTCCACCTCACGTTCCTGCATCCGCGCCACGGCGGCCTCGGACAGCACGCGCGTCCCATCGGCGGCCAGTCCGCCTGCCAGGTGCATGCGGGCGAAGGCGAGCACGTCGGCCGTGGTGGAGTTGATGAGTCCGGCCGGGCCCATCGATCGAGGGAGCATCCAGGCGGGTGCGAGGTGCGGACCATCTTCGTCGACCACGGTGTGCCCGCTGGCCGCCCGGAACATGATCGCCTCCTCCGGGAGGGTCGAGGAGTGGGTGAGTCCGAGGGGCGTGAACACGAGGTCGCGCATGGCCTGATCCCAGGTCGTTCCGGTGACCTTCTCGATCACGCGCCCGGCCAGCGAGAATCCGGAGTTGCAGTACGACATGGTCGCACCGAGCGGGTGATTCTGCGCGACGCCGTCCAGGAGCGCGACGTACTTCTCGAGTGTCTCGTCGCCGCGGCCGGTGTCGGTGAAGACGTCGCCGTCGATCCCACTGGTGTGATTCAGGAGGTGACGCAGCGTCACTGTCCGCGTGATCTCCGGGTCGGAGGACGAGAACTCCGGCACGTACGAGACGACCGGGGCATCGAGGTCGAGCACACCCTGATCGACGAGGCGCATGATCGCGGTCGTCGTCCACACCTTGCCCATCGAGCCGATCTGGAACACGGAGTCGTCGGTGGTCTCGATGCCCGTGCGCGCGTTGAGTATGCCGTGGTGCGCATATACCGGCTCCTCGCCGAGACGCAGGATGCCGAGAGTCGCGCCCGGCACCTTGTGCGCTGCAGCCAGCGCGCTCAGTCGCTGCTGCCAATGACGGGCGTCGAGGCGGGCGCGCACGGGTGTGCCGGCCGGCGGCGCGTACTGCTCGACCCAGTCGATCACGCGCTGCGAGTAGTCGGCGCGGTGCGACGGAGGACCGGAGAGCACGAACAGGTGCGAGCCGCCGGGGTAGAGCACCAGGCGCGTGGGCACGTCGCGCTCGCGCAGCGCCGTGAACCACTGCTCGGCCTGACCGACCGGGCAGCGGTCATCGGCCGCACCCTGCAGGATCAGAGTCGGGGTGGTGACCCGGTCGACCTGCGTGAACGGGGACTGCGCGGAGAGGCGCTCCTCATCGCGCCAGGGGAGCCCGCCGTTCTCCTTCGCCGAGAGGTAATGCCCGAAGTCGGAGGTGCCGCCCATCGAGAAGAGATCGGTGACCACGCCTCCGCCCACGGCCGCCGCGAAGCGGTCGTCGCGCGACGTGAGGAAGCAGGTCATGAATCCGCCGTAGCTGTATCCGGTCACGGCCAGTCGGGCCGGGTCTGCGATGCCCTCGGCGACGAGCTGGTCGATCGGCTCGAGGAAGTCGTTCGCGTCGTTGACGCCCCACCCGCCGGAGACCGCGGAGAAGAACGCGTCGCCGTAGCCGTCGCTGCCGCGGGGGTTGAGGGTGAGGATCGCCCAGCCGCGGCGCGCGAGCGCCTGGTGGTACGGGTGGACGAGGTCGGCGGCACCGTTCCAGGCGTTGTGCGGACCGCCGTGGATGTCGAGCAGCAGGGGGAGCGGACCTGCGGCATCGGGATCGCGGCGCAGCCATCCCGTGACGACGGTGCCGTCGGCGATCGTGAAACGGCGCTCCTGCGCCGGGAGGAGATCGAATGCGGGTGTGCCGTAGTCGGTGAGGACACGGGTGGACCCATCCGTGAGGTCCAGCACCGCGATGTCGCCGAAGGATTCCGGCGTCGCGAGCGTGATCGCCGCGGAGGATGCCGCCACCGAGAGCCCCGACACGTTCGCGGTGCCGTCCACGAGGGCCGTGGCGCCCGAACCGTCCGGGGCGACGCGGTACACGTGCGAGTAGCCGTTGTCGCGGAGGCAGAACACGAGGTCCCCGCCGTCCGTGAACTGCGGCATGCCGCCCGGGTAGCCGGGACCACCCGGCATCACGTTGCGGTCGAGACTGCGCGTGATGTTCTGCGGTTCGCCGCCGTCGACCGGGAACAGCAGGAGGTCTGCGTTGCCGACCTCGGTGTCGGTGCGTCCGGCGGCGACGACATGGCGGCCGTCCGGCGTCCAGCCCACCGCGGTCGCCTGCACATCGGCGGCGCTGACCTGCACGGCCTCGCTGTTCGGATCGGTGGCGGAGCGGACGAACACGGGGACGCGCATCGTCAGATCCGCGTCATCCTCGACGCTCGCGGAGTAGGCGATCCGCGTGCCGTCGGGCGACCAGAACGGGTAGGAGGCGTGGGAGCGGCCGCGGGTGAGGACCGTCACCTTCCCCGAGTCGACGTCGAGCACGTGCAGCTGCTGCACGAGCGTGCCCAGGTTGCCCGCACCATCGGCCTTGTAGCCCAGCCGGTCGGTCGAGGCCGGCGCCGAGCGTCGGGCGAGGATGGTCTCCGCGGTCTCGCCGGGAAGCGCCGCGCTGTCGACCGGGGCGGTGAAGGCGACGCGTGTCCCGTCGGGGCTCCAGGCCGGAGCGCCGGCACCGAGCGGGAGAGTCGTGAGTCCGCGGGCCTCGCCACCGCCGGCCGGGAGCAGCCAGAGCTGCGCCGGGCCGTCCTGCGCGCGCAGGAACGCGAGCTGCGACCCGTCGGGGCTCCAGACCGGGGTCGAGTCGGCCGTCGCGTGCGTGAGCGGCACGGGGTCACCGCCGGTGGTCGGCACCTGCCACAGGGCGCGCGTGTCCCGGTCGCCGTCGCGGTCGGTCGTCCGCAGCACGAAGGCGATGCGGGCGCCGTCGGGTGACAGTGCCGGTTGCTCGGGGGTGCGGACGGCGAGCAGGTCGTCGACGGTGACACGGTTCATGGGAGCTCCAATCGGATGGTCAGTTCACTGTGTCCGCTGAGAGCGGGGTCGGTGTTGTGGTCGCGGCCGAAACCACGGGGATGCTTTGGGAGATGGGCACAGTCCCGATCGGTGCATCCGCGGGCAGCCCCGCGAAATGACAGGCCGCGCCCGCCGTGCCCGTGGGCAGCGGAGGCTCCGCGATCACGCAGAGCTGCCGGTCGGGGCGAGCGGCAGGACCGATCGGGCACCGCGGGTGGAAGCGGCATCCGCTCGGCGGCGCATGCGGATCGGCGGGCTCCACGTCGACAGGGGCGAGTGGGTCGACCGCCAGCAGGTTCCCGTGCCGGGTCGGCGCCGCCTGGAGCAGGTCCCGCGTGTACGGGTGCTGCGGGTCGTCGAGCACCTGCTCGGTCGGGCCGAACTCGACGATGCGGCCGAGGTACATCACCGCGATGTGGTCACTCAGGTAGCGCACCACGGAGAGGTTGTGCGAGATGAAGAGCATCGTCAGGTCGAGCTCCGCCCGCAGTTCGCGCACGAGGTTGAGCACCGAGCCCTGCACCGAGACGTCGAGCGCGGAGGTGATCTCGTCGGCGATCACGAGCTCAGGGCGGGCGGCGAGAGCCCGCGCCAGGGCGATGCGCTGACGCTGTCCGCCCGAGAGCGCCGACGGGAGCGACTGTGCGCGGTCGGCGTCGAGGCTCACCAGGTCGAGCAGGCGGACGACCTCGGCGCGGCGGGCCCTGGTTCCGCGGATGTCGCGGGGGAGGGCCTCGGCGATCGATTCGCCGATCGTCATGCGCGGGTCGAGCGAGGAGAACGGGTCCTGGAACACCATCTGGATGGGGCGGCGGCGGCGGAAGCTGCGCACGTCCACGCCGTCGAGGGTGATCGAGCCCTCGCTGATGGGCGCGAGGCCGATCGCGGCGCGGGCGAGAGTGGACTTACCCGAACCCGACTCGCCCACGAGTCCCACGACGGATCCCGACGGGACCGTGAGGGTCGCGTCGTCGACAGCCGTGAGACCTGCGCGGTGCGTGCCGTAGCGCACGCTGACCCGGTCGAAGCGCAGTTCGCTCATCGCAGCACCGTCTCTTCCTCTTCGGCGGCCGTGGCGATGGTCACCGGAACCGCCGTCTCGCCGCTGACCGGATGCCAGCACGCGACCCGATGGCCTTCGGCATCCGCCACGAGCTCGGGATCGGTCTCCCGGCAGAGCTCGGTGGCGAGCGGGCAACGGGCGGCGAACGCGCAGCCGGTGGGGAACGCGCCCGGTGCCGGGGGACGCCCCGGGATCATCTTCAGCGGCTCGCTGCGATCGGCGTCGATCTCGGGCACGACCTCGAGCAGGGCGCGGGTGTACGGGTGCCGGGCGTCGGTGTGGAGGGTCGCCGCGGGCAGGTCCTCCACGATCCGTCCCGCGTACATCACCAGCACGCGGTCGCAGGTCTGTGCGACGACCGCGATGTCGTGGCTGATGAGCAGGATCGCGGCGTCGGTGTCGCGGCGCACGCCGGCGAGGAGCTGCAGCACCTGTCGCTGCACCGTGACGTCGAGAGCCGTGGTCGGCTCGTCCGCGATGATCAGGCGCGGGTGGTTCATGAGCCCCATGGCGATCATCGCCCGCTGCCGCATGCCGCCGGAGAACTCGTGCGGATACTGGTGGGCGCGTCGTGCCGCGGCGGGCACCCGCACCGACTGCAGGCGCTCGATCGCCCGATCCATCGCCTGCTTTCGGGTGATGTCCTGGTGCTCCGACGCAGCCTCGGCGAGCTGCGATCCGATCCGCCTGGTCGGGTTGAACGAGGTCATCGGGTCCTGGAAGACCATGGCGAGCGAGGTGCCGAGAAGGCTCCGTACCGCGCGGTCCGATGTCGTCAGCAGCGGGGTGCCGCAGAAGTCCAGTCGTGCGGCGGTGACATCTCCCGGGCGCTCGATGAGCCGGGCGGCGGCCAACGCGGTGAGGCTCTTGCCGGAGCCCGATTCGCCGACCACGCCGATCGCTTCGCCGCGCGAGACCGTGAACGAGACGCCGCGCACGGGGGTGACCCATCCGCTCGGCGTCGGGAAGGAGACGCGCAGATCGTCGACGAGGAGCACCACTTGTTCGTCGTCGACCTGCGCGGGCTGAGCGGCTCGGGGTCGCACGATGGCGGGGAGGCGGAGGCGTCGGCGATCGGAGCGACCACCCAGGGCCGCCGCTGCGGTCTCGCCGAGGAGGTTGAACGCGAGTCCGGCGATCACCACGGCCACGGCGGGGCCGAGCGCGGCCGCCGGGTTGAGGTAGATCCGGTTCAGGCCCTCGCCCAGCAGCCGGCCCCAGTCGTACTCGGGGACCTGCACGCCCAGGCCGAGGAAGGAGAGCCCGGCGAAAGCGAGCAGCGCCGATCCCGCGGAGACGGTGGCGTTCACGATGAGCGGTTCGCCGATGTTCGGCAGGATGTGCCGGATGAGGATGCGGAACCGCGAGACCCCGGCGACCCGCGCGGCGTCGATGAAGTCGCGTCCGGCGATCGCCGCGGACAGGGTCTGGGTGAGCCGCGCGAACTGCGGCGCCATCGCGAACCCGATCGCGAGGACGGCGCCCGTGGATCCGACCCCGAAGATGACCGCGAAGAACAGCGCGAGAAGCAGCCCCGGGAAGGCGACCGCGATGTTCACGAAGCCGACGATCGGGCGCCCGATCCAGCGGGGGAGCACCGACGGGGCGGTACCGAGCAGCGTGCCGGCGACGACGCCGATGATCACGGCGATCACCGCGAGCACCACCGAGAGCCGGGTCGCGACCAGCACGCGGGCGAGCACGTCGCGACCGAGGGTGTCGGTGCCCAGCAGGTGCGCGGCGCTCGGTCCCTGGGTGATATCGGTCGGATTCACCTGCTCGGCCTGCGCGCCCCAGATGATCGGCGCGAAGATCGCGGTGAGCGTGACGAGGAGGACCAGGCTGAGCGCGGTGATCCCCAGCGGTGAGCGGACGATGCCCGACCAGGCCGTACGTGCCGACATCATGCCTCCCGGATGGTGGATCGAGGGTCGAGGAGGGCGAGGATCACGTCGACCACCAGGTTCACGATGAGCACTCCGATCCCATAGACGAGCACGATGCCCTGCACGACCGAGTAGTCCTTGGTGAGGATCGATTGCACGATCATGGTGCCCAGGCCCGGCCAGGCGAACACGTTCTCGACCAGCACGGTGCCGGCGACCATCCCCGTCAGGAGCAGGCCGGTGAGGGTGAGGGTCGCGGTCATGGCGTTCGGCAGTGCGTGGCGCGAGTAGATCCGGCGCGGCGCGAGCCGCTTGGCCCGGGCGGTGCGGATGAAGTCCTGGCTGAGGACGGACAGCACCTCGACCCGGATGATGCGCGAGAACACCGCAGTGGGGGCGACGGCGAGGGCGATCACGGGGAGTACGAGGGAGAACGGGGCCGTGTTTCCAGCGACCGGGAACCAGTTGAGAGAGACCGCGAAGAAGTAGACGAGTCCGACGGCGAGGAGGAACTCGGGGATTGCCGCGAGGATGACGGATCCGGTCGCGAAGGCCAGCTCGAGGCCGCGACGGCGGCCGCCGCGGGTCGCGACGGCCATCGTCACCCCGAGCGGGACGGAGACCAGCAGCACCAGCACGACGGCGAGCAGGGCGAGCTGCAGGGTCGCGGGCAGGCGGGTGGAGATGATCTCGGCGACCGGCTGCCCGGTGATCATGGACGTGCCCATGTCGCCGGTGAAGAGGCCGCCGATGTAGTGGAAGTACTGCACGAAGAGCGGCTGATCGAGCCCGAGGGCGGCGCGACGCGCCTCCACGAGCTCGGCCGGGGCGTTCATCCCGAGTGCGGCGCGGACCGGGTCGCCCGGCACCAGGTGGATCATGAGGAAGGCAGCCGTGACCAGCACCCACACCGACAGGACGAACTGCCCTCCGCGCCGGACCAGGAAGGACACCCAGGGGTTGTCCGACCGTGCGGATCTGATCAGTATCGCCTGGGTGGCGGTGGTGCTGGCCATCGGCTGCCTCCGGCTCTCGGGTCTACTCGTACATGCGGATCGAGGCGGGGTCGATGCCGTCGCCCTCGGTGAAGGTCACCTTGTTGCCGAACGTCGTCAGCACATTGTTGGCGTACGGGACGACCGACACCGACGTGTACAGGGCCTTCTCGGCGTCGCCCCAGTCGGCGCATCCTTCGGTGCCCGGCTTCGACGAGGCGGCGGTGACGGCGGCGGTGTAGGCGTCGTCCGCCACCGACGCGAAGTTCGTGCCGTTGGGCGGGGTCGGTCCGGAGTAGAACGGCACCAGCATGCTCGGCAGCGAGACGCCCAGCGGAGCAGCGGAGACGTCCCAGTCGCCGGAGGCGAAGAGGGTCTCGCTCAAGGAGGGCGCATCGACGGTCTTGATCGTCACGTCGACACCGAGCTTCTTCCACGATGCCTGCATGAGCTCCGCCGCGGCGCTGCCGCCGTCGCCGAGCGTCGTGGGAGTGAGGAGAGTGATCGTCATCGTCGTCCCGTCCTTCTCACGGATGCCGTCGGAGCCGGCCTTCCATCCGGCGGCATCGAGGCCCGCGGCGGCCTTCTTCTCGTCGAAGGCGGGGAGCAGATCGCCGACGACATCGGCCTGGCAGGGGTTCGGAGCGATCGTGATGAGGCTCTTCGCCGCCGTGCCCTCTCCGCTCGTGAGAACCTGGCGGAGCTGGGCGAGGTCGAGTGCTTCCGTGAGGGCTTCACGCACTGCCTGATCAGAGCCGGGGTGGCCGTCCGCCTGGTTGAAGAACAGCTGTCCGGCCGCCAGCGGCAGCTCGGAGACGAACAGCCCGGCGTCCTGCAGGCGCTGGCGATCCGGGCCGATCACGAGTGCCGTGTTGACGTCGCCGGAGAGCACGAGGTTCGCCGCGGTCGTCTCGTTCGGGATGACTCGGTAGACGACCTTGTCGGGAATGCCCGGCTGCTTCGGATCCCAGTCGCCGGGCCCCCAGGTGAAGTCGTCGCGACGGGTCAGGGTGTACTGGCTGTTCGGCACGACCTCGGTGAGTGTGAACATCCCGGTCGCGCCTTCGCCGGCGGCTCGGGCGTCGGCGTCGTCGACGACGTTGCCGCACACGATCGAGATGCTTCCGATGTTCTCCACGAGGAAGGCATCGGGCCGTCCGCTCGTGACGGTGACGATGCCGCTGGCGTCGTCGCCCGTCGCGGTGGTGCCCGGCTGCACCTGCACGCCGGCGAGGGGAGAGCCGTTCGCCGGATCGCCGATGAACGAGATGTTCGCGGCGACGTCGGAGGCCGTGAGCGGCGAGCCGTCCTGGCAGGTGATGTCGTCGCGCAACGTGAAGGTCGCCTGCTCCGTCCCGGCTTCCCATTCGGAGGCGAGGCCGGACAGGATCGTCCCGTCGCTCTGCACCTCGACGAGGCGACCGTACAGGTAGCGATCGATCTGTCGAGCGGTGCCGATGACGGTCGTGAACGGGTCGAGCGTGCCCGGATCGGTGGCGACGGCGGCGGTGAAGGTCTTGCCGTCGGCGAGGACTCCTTCGGCACTGTCACCTCCTCCGGGGGGAGCGCTCGCGGCACAGGACGTCAGGGCGAGCGCCGCAACGCCCAGCAGCGCGATCAGCGGGGTACGAGAACGCATCAGAAGCCTCCAGCAGTGTTCGGGATGGTGCAGGTGGATGGTGCAGGGGGTGGATGGTGCAGGGGGTGAGACGGGTGCAGGTCAGAGGGCGCGCAGGTGCTCGACGGCCGCGAAGCCCGCGCGGCCGATCGAGGCGTCCACCAGAGGCTGTCGTTCGGCCAGCGACGCGGCGCGGGTGAACACGGCCACCGCGTACTGCCGGCCGTCGGGATAGGTCACCACGCCGGCCTCGTTGCGCCAGGTGGGCAGCGTGCCGGTCTTCGCCGCGACGCGCACACCGGAGGGGAAGCCGGAGCTCAGCCGATGCGGCCAGATCTGCTGCGCCATGATGTCCCTGGCCTGACGGCAGGCCTCGGCCGGTGCCGCGGTGTCGGTCCACAGCGCGTCGAGCAGCGTCGTGACATCCCGCGGAGTGGAGTGCGAGGTCTTGATCGGATGCACCGCGTCGAGTGCGAGGATCTGCTCGGCGCTCGCCCCCTCGAACAGCTCGTCGAGGTCGCTGTCGGGTGTGCCGCCGAGATCGGAGACGACCGAGGCGAACAGGTCTTCGCAGCACCCCACGAGCCGCGTCTGCCGCAGCCCCAGGTCGCTGATGACCCGGTTCACGGCATCACTCCCGAGCCGGTGGTACACGACGTCGGTCGCGGCGTTGTCGCTCATGGTCATCATGTTCTGCGCGAGGTCGCGCCAACTGGCCTCGACGTCGTCCGAGAACCCCGCGGTGCCCACGCCGCCGATGCGGTAGCGCGCCGTCACGGTGGTCCGCTCGGTCGGGTCGAGTTCACCGGCGGCGACCGCACGGACGTACGCCGTGAGCACGAGGATCTTGAACACCGAGGCGAGCACCACGGGCTCGTCGGCATCGACGCTCACCTCCGGGCCGCCCTCTTCGCCGATCTCCCGCGCGTGCAGGAACCCGGTGGCGCCCGCATCCGCGAAGATCTCCGCGATGCTCGCCCCGATGGTCGCTGCGGTGTCCGGCTCGATCGCCGCCGTCGTGCTCATGCGTCGACCCGGCGGTCGGCTCGTCCGGTGTGCAGGTACAGGGCTCGTCCGGTGCCGTCATCGCCGACGAAGGCGTGCGGCATGCGCATGCCGTGCTCGGCTTTGACGGGCAGGAGCGTGTCACCGGCCCAGCCGACGAGCTCCACGGGCTCGGGCGCCGGGCCGAGCTCGGCGAAGATCCCCTTCATCGTGCGGTCCAGCCAGATGCGCCCCTCGTCATCGACGCGCACCGTCGAGTCCGAGACCGACGAGGAGTACGTCCCGAGGATCCGCTCCAGGTCGACCGCGACGGGCGACTCGGGCACCGTGGGCAGCGCGGGCATCGTGACCCCGGCCAGCTCCGCGAGCACCCGGGAGGTGATGGCGTGGTAGGCGTCGACCGTCTGCCCGCCGTTCGTGAGGACCGCCACGGCGACCCCCGCGGAGGGCACCAGCCGCAGGAACGCGTTCTGGCCGATGGTGCCGCCGTCGTGGCCGATCACCGGCCCACCGTCCCAGTCGAAGATCTCCCAGCCCAGGCCCCAGGCATCGCCCATGAGGCCGAGCTCGGGGAGCTCGACCTGACGCTCCTGCATCGCGCGGACGCTCTCCTCGGACAGGATGCGCGTCCCGTCGGGGGCGACGCCGCCGTCCAGGTGCATGCGGGCGTAGCTCACCAGATCATGCGCGGTCATCGCGAGCATCGACCCGGCGGGTGCGTTGGAGCGCACGAGGTTCCAGACCGGTGCGGGAACCGGCTCGTCGCTGCCCTCTGCCGGGATGTGCCCGAGCGCGGCGCGGAACATGATCGCCTCGGAGGCCGTGGTGGCCACATGCGTCAGGCCCAGCGGACCGGCGAGGTGAGTGCGCAGCGCCTGGTCGTACGACGTGCCGCGCAGGACCTCGACGATGCGGCCGAGCACCACGAAGGCGGCGTTGTTGTACGAGAAGCGCTCGCCGGGGGTGAAGAGCTGCGGAGCGTCGGCGATCGTCGCGAGGTACTTCTCCACGGCGTCGTCGCCGACCCCGGTGTCGTTGAAGAGATCGCCCTCGAAGCCGCTCACGTGGCTCAGCAACTGTCGGGCCGTGATCGTGCTCGCTGCCGCATCGTCGCCGATCGCGAAGGCGGGCACGGTGTCGCGCACCGGGGCGTCGATGTCGAGCAGCCCCTCGTCGACGAGCTGCATGATGAGCGTCGCCGTCCAGGTCTTGGTGATCGAGCCGATCTGGAAGACCGAGTCCACGTCGGCTTCGACACCGGTGTTGCGGTTCAGGATTCCTGCGGCGGTGGTGAAGATCTCACCGTCGGCCAGGATCGCGACGGAGGCCGCGGGGATGTGCGCGTCGGCCAGCATCGCGGGAAGGTTCTCCCGCACCCAGCTGCCGATTTCGTTCAGGTCGGACACGTGCGCTCCTCTGCATCGAGTGGGTCGTCGCATTCGGGGCGACGGCGATGGGGCCGAGACTATTCGCGTGCTCCGCCGGCCCGTTGGTGCCGGGCGACGAGACTTGCGCAGACGTTGGTTCGCCCGGACGAAGGATCGATGCCTCAGGCATTCCCTCGCACGGGGCGCCCCGGAAGGGCCTCGGTCACGATCGCGCCGGCGCGCACGACGGGGGTGCCGTGCACATACAGGTGGCGGATGCCCCGCGAGGGTCGGGTCGGGTCGGAGTACGTCGCCCGGTCGGTCAGGGTCGTCGGATCGAGCACCACGATGTCGGCATCGGCTCCGATGGCCAGATGCCCTTTGCCGCGCATGCCGGAGGAGACCTCATCGAGCACCCGCGCGGGCAGGAAGGCGCAGCGACGGAAGGCTTCGAGCCAGCTCCACGTTCCGCTCTCGACGACCATGAGACGAAGGGACTTCGTGAACGTCCCCGCCGTGCGCGGGTGCGTGTGCCCGCCGGAGGGGAGAGGCCAGTCGCGCTGCTCGTACACGGTCCGGCCGTCGGTCTCTGCCCACGAGATCGGCATCGCATCGCTCGCGACGATCGAATCGGGGTAGGCGAGGGCACGGTGCAGGTGCGCGCGATCGAGGGGGTCCGCTTCGTCGAGGAACGTCACGATGCACGCGGCGCCGGGGTCGGTGGCGCGGACTTCGCGCAGCCGGGCGTCGTCGGCGATGCGCTCGCCGGTGTCGACGAGCACGAGCGAGCTCGGGGTGATTCCGAGTCCCTTGAGCTTCTCCGGGGCGAGGAAGAACGCGCCGATCGCCGTGCTGCCCGCGCCGTAGGGATAGGCCTCGACCGTCACACGGGAGCCCGCCGCGCGGCTGCGGTCGAGCAGAGCCAGCACGCGGTCGATGTGGCGCAGCGACGTGCTGTTCACATGGCAGTGGTGCATGGCGGCGCCGGTCTCGGCGGCCGCGCGGACGAGCTCTTCCGACCCGTCGATCGGCGTGCGGGGGTCGGCTTCGATCAGCTCGCGCACGTGCGTGAACGTCGGGGCATGCGCGGCCGCGGCCAGCCGGGCGAGCTCCAGGTACTCGTCCGGATCGGAGCGGGGCGCGTAGCCCATGAGCACACCGATCCCGAGGGCGCCGGCACCGAGCTCGTCCTCGAGCAGGCTCAACCAGCGGCGGCGTTCGGCGGGGGAGGAGGCGCGCTGCCACTCGGGCTTGCCGAGCAGGTCCATCGACGCGGCGAAGTCGGCGACGGGCACCCGGTCGAGGTGCGCGTACGCCCGCGCCTGCGACCAGGAGGCCGAGAATCCGTAGTTCAGGGGGCGTCCGTCCGCCGCGGCGCGTGCGAGAGCCTCGGCGATCGGCATGAGGCCCGCTTCGAGGTCGAGTGCGGTGGTGACGCCGTCCATCGCCTGCAGACGCTGTCCGGCGATCGAGTGCACGTGGCTGTGCAGGTCGACGAAGCCCGGCCCGACGATGAGATCCGTGGCGTCGACGATGTCCGCATCCGCCGGTGCCGTGAGCGCATCGCCGACGGCCGCCACCCGTCCGTCCGCGATCAGGAGGTCGGCGATCCGGTCGGATCCGGTCTTCGGGTCGATGACGCGCCCGCCGCGCAGCAGAGTGTCCACGTGGTCACGATGCCATGCTGAGGGAGGCCGTTCCGGTGCAGTTCGACGAAACCGGGTGCACGTTCCCGTGCCCCCGCACAACCGTTGACGCGTGGCGACGGTCGGCGAGAGGTGCGTGCGCGCGTCCCAGCAGACATAATGAAGTGACGATGTGACCGTGCACACGCGAGGAGGCTAGTGATGTCCACCGCCTCCGAGCGTGCGCGGCTGCCCAGCATCCGCGACGTCGCGCGGCTCGCCGGGGTCTCGCATCAGACCGTGTCCCGGGTGTTGAACGATCATCCGAGCATCCGTCCCGAGACGAAGGCCAAGGTCCTCGACGCGATCGCCGTGCTCGACTACCGGCCGAATCTCGCGGCCAGGGCGCTGGTCACCAGTAAGTCGAACATGCTGGGGATCCTCTCGGCGACGATCGGGGAGTTCGGTCCGACGTCGTCCATCGCGGGGATCGAGGATGCGGCGCGCGAGGAGGGGTACTCGGTCTCGACCCTGAACCTGCCCGCGACGAGTCCCGAGGCGATCGGCAACGCGGTGCGGCAGCTCTCGCGCGAGCAGGTGGACGGGATCGTGGTGCTCGCACCGCAGGTCCGGGTCTTCCATGTCCTTCGAGGCATGTCCGTCGACATGCCGTTCGTCACGCTGCAGACGGCATCCGGCTCGGACGGGGTGAGCCTGTCCGCCGACCAGGTCGCCGGTGCCAGAGCGGCCACGGAGCACCTGATCTCGCTCGGTCACAGTGACATCCTGCACCTGGCGGGGCCGCAGGACTGGATCGAGGCCGAGTCACGCATGCGCGGCTATCTCGACGGGCTGCGCGAAGCCGATCTGCCGACGTTCCCGCCGATCCGTGGCGACTGGACCGCGGACTTCGGGTACTTCGCGGGCAAGGAGCTCTCGCTCCGGCGCGACTTCACCGCCGTGTTCGCCGCCAACGACCTCATGGCGATCGGGCTGATGCACGGGTTCCGCGACTCCGGGATGCGCGTCCCGCACGACGTGAGTGTGATCGGTTTCGATGACATCCCCGTCGCGGCGCATGTGGCTCCGTCGCTCAGTACCGTGCACCAGGACTTCCCCGAGCTCGGGCGCCGCGCCGTGCGCATCCTGCTCGCGCAGATCCGTGGTGAGCAGGTGCCGGAGTTCGGCCCGCTGCAGACGATTCTGCGTGCGCGCGAATCCGCCGCATCACGCTGACCGTCGAGAAACCACGGTGCGTCGCTGCGGCGACGGTGCTGCGTAATGCCTGCGCAATGCCTGTGCATCACGGTAGCGACACGAAATCCCGGCGTGGACTTGACAGCGGTCCGTCAGAAGACGACGATAATCGATGTGAACGGTCACATTGAAGGTGACCGCACGTCGCGAGGAATGATCCGTGAGCACCACTGCAACGTTGCCGACTGTGTCAGGCCCGATCCTGGAGATGCGCAGCATCACCAAGGAGTTCCCGGGGGTCAAGGCGCTGGCCGATGTCTCCATCACCGTCCGCGCCGGCGAGATCCACGCGATCTGCGGTGAGAACGGCGCCGGGAAGTCGACCCTGATGAAGGTCCTCTCCGGGGTGTATCCCTACGGGACCTACGAGGGCGAGATCCTGCTGTACGGCGAGGAGCAGCGCTTCAAGGACATCGTCGCCAGCGAGCAGGCCGGCATCGCGATCATCCACCAGGAGCTCGCGCTGATCCCCGAGCTCTCGGTCACCGAGAACATCTTCCTCGGCAACGAGATCTCCCGCGGTGGCCGCATCGACTGGCAGGCGCAGAAGGAACGCACGATCGAGCTCCTCGCCCGCGTCGGGCTGAGCGAGGACCCCGACGCGCAGATCAAGACCCTCGGCGTCGGCAAGCAGCAACTGATCGAGATCGCCAAGGCGCTCAACAAGGAAGTCAAGCTCCTGATCCTCGACGAGCCGACCGCCGCGCTCAACGAGAACGACTCCCAGCACCTGCTCGACCTGATCCTCGGCCTCAAGGCCAAGGGCATCGCGTCGATCATGATCAGCCACAAGCTCAACGAGATCGAGCAGATCGCCGATGAGATCACGATCATCCGCGACGGCCGCACGGTCGAGACGCTCGACATCTCCCGCGGCGAGATTAACGAGGACCGCATCATCCGCGGCATGGTCGGCCGCTCGCTCGAGAGCCGCTACCCCGACCGCACGCCCGAGATCGGCGAGGTGTTCTTCGAGGTCAAGGACTGGTGGGTGCAGCATCCGACCGTCCCGGAGCGCATGGTCGTCAAGGGCTCGAACATCAACGTCCGCCGCGGCGAGGTCGTCGGCATCGCCGGGCTCATGGGCGCCGGGCGCACCGAGTTCGCCATGAGCATCTTCGGTCGCTCCTACGGCAACTTCCTCTCCGGCACCCTGATCAAGGACGGCCAGGAGGTCGCGCTCCACGACGTGTCATCCGCGATCAAGCACGGCCTGGCGTACGTCAGCGAGGACCGCAAGGTGCTCGGGCTCAACCTGCTCGACACCATCAAGCGCTCGGTCGTCGCCGCCAAGCTCTCCAAGATCGCCAAGCGCGGCGTCGTCGATGCGCGTGCCGAGTTCGCCGTGGCGGAGGACTACCGCAAGGCGCTCCGCATCAAGACGCCCTCGGTCGAGGAGGGGGTCGGCAAGCTGTCCGGTGGAAACCAGCAGAAGGTCGTGCTGGCGAAGTGGATGTTCACCGACCCCGACCTGCTGATCCTCGACGAGCCGACCCGCGGCATCGACGTGGGCGCGAAGTACGAGATCTACGCGATCATCAACCAGCTCGCAGCTCAAGGTAAGGGCGTCATCGTCATCTCCAGCGAGCTGCCCGAGCTGCTCGGCATCTCCGACCGCATCTACACCGTCTTCGAAGGTCGGGTCACCGACTGCATCCCGGCCGACCAGGCGACACCCGAGGACCTCATGCGCAGCATGACCTCGACGAACCAGAAAGCATCCGCATGACCACCGACACCACCGCAACGAAGCGCGGCTTCCACTTCAAGGACATCACGAAGATGTTCGGGGGCGGCCAGTCGACGCTCCGCCAGTTCGGCATCCTCGGCAGCCTCGTCGTGATCCTGGTCGTCTTCCAGGTGCTGACCTGGATCTTCAAGGGCACCGGCCTCACGCTCTCGTCCGGCAACCTGATCAACGTCGTCAACCAGTACTCGTACATCCTGATCCTCGCGATCGGCATGGTGATGGTGATCATCATGGGTCACATCGACCTGTCGGTCGGCTCGGTCGCCGCGTTCACCGGCATCGTGGTCGCGAAGGCCATGGCCGACTGGAACCTCCCCTGGCCGCTCGGTGTGCTCCTCGGCCTCGGCGTCGGCGTGCTCGTGGGTGCCTGGCAAGGGTTCTGGGTGGCGTATGTCGGGGTACCGGCGTTCATCGTGACGCTGGCGGGCATGCTGTTCTTCCGCGGAGCGAACCAGTGGGTCGGCGACTCGCAGTCGATCCCGGTCCCGCAGGGCTTCAAGGTCATCGGCGCCGGTTACCTGCCCGAGCTGTCGTTCATCCCCGTGCCGTTCAACGTCTTCACCATGCTGCTCGCGCTGCTCGGCGTCGCGTGGATCGTCTTCTGGGAGATCCGCACCCGTCGCATCCAGCACAAGATGGGTGCCGAGATGGCGCCGCTGTGGGTGAGCGTCACCAAGGTCGTGCTGATCTCGGTCGTGATCCTCATCGCGGGCTGGTTGTTCGCCACCGGCCGTGAGGGCACCAGCTTCCCGATCTCGGGCATCATCCTGCTCGCGCTCGTCATCCTCTACTCGTTCATCACGAACAACACCGTGTTCGGTCGCCACATCTACGCGGTCGGTGGCAACCGCCAGGCCGCGCGCCTGTCGGGTGTGAAGGACCGCTGGGTCGACTTCTTCGTGATGATGAACATGTCGGTGCTCGCCTCGCTGGCCGGCATGATCTATGTCGCCAGGGCCACGGCCTCGGGGCCGCAGGACGGCAACGGCTGGGAGCTGGATGCGATCGCGTCGGTCTTCATCGGTGGCGCGGCCGTCTCGGGCGGTATCGGAACCGTGATCGGCTCGATCATCGGTGGTCTCGTGATGGCGTTCCTGAACAACGGTCTCGCGCTGCTGGGCGCCGGTGCCGACGTGGTCTCGATGATCAAGGGCCTCGTGCTCCTGTTCGCCGTCGGTGTCGACGTCTGGAACAAGCAGCAGGGCCGCCCGTCGATCACCGGCTTCCTCACGCGTCGCTTCGGCCGCAAGGAAGACCCGATGACCGACACCTTCGACCCGAAGGCGAACTACCCCACCAGTCAGAAGTACGAAGCCCCCGCCGTCGACGAGACGCGCGGATAGTAGGGGTCTCACTGCGCACGCACACGCGTCGAGACCTACACACACCAGAGAAAGAGATCACATGAAGAAGATGCTTCTTACGGCGACAGCGATCGTCGCCGTGGGCGCTTTCGCCCTCACCGGCTGCTCCTCGGAGCGTGGCGGAGACACCGGCGCCGATGGGGGCGACGAGGCGGCAGCAGGCTTCGCCGCCGACGCCACGATCGGTGTCGCCCTCCCGGACAAGACCTCGGAGAACTGGGTCCTCGCCGGTCAGCTGTTCACCGACGGACTCGAGAAGGCCGGGTTCAAGGCCGACGTGCAGTACGCGCCGGCCAGCAACACGGTCGCCGAGCAGCAGAACCAGATCCAGGCGATGGTCACCGGTGGCGCCAAGGTCATCATCATCGGCGCCAAGGACGGCAAGCAGCTCGCGACGCAGGTCGAGGCCGCCCGCGACGCCGGTGTCGCCGTCATCGCGTACGACCGTCTGATCGAGAACACGGAGGCCGTCGACTACTACGTCGCGTTCGACAACTTCGAGGTCGGCAAGCTCCAGGGTCAGGCTCTGCTCGACGGTCTCGCCGAGCGTGCGGGCCACGAGGCTCCGTACAACATCGAGCTGTTCTCGGGCTCGCCGGATGACGCGAACTCCGCGGTGTTCTTCAACGGCGCCATGGAGGTCCTCCAGCCGAAGATCGACGACGGCACGCTGAAGGTCGTCTCGGGTCAGACCGAGATCGCCCAGACGGCGACCGAGGGCTGGAAGGCCGAGAACGCGCAGCGCCGTATGGACTCGATCCTCACGTCGACCTACAGCTCTGAGACGCTCGACGGCGTCCTGTCCCCGAACGACACGCTCGCTCGCGCCATCATCACCTCGGTGCAGGGTGCGGGCAAGGATGTCCCGGTCGTCACCGGCCAGGACTCCGAGGTCGAGTCGGTGAAGTCGATCATGGAGGGCATCCAGTACTCCACGATCAACAAGGACACCACGCTCCTCGTCGAGCAGTCGATCAAGATGGTCGGCCAGCTCCAGAAGGGCGAAGAGGTCGACGTGAACGACACCGAGCAGTACGACAACGGTGCGAAGGTCGTTCCCGCGTTCCTGCTGCCTCCGGTCATCGTCACGAAGGAGAACGCGGCCGAGGCGTACGCCAACGTCCCGAGCCTCCTCGAGATCGTGAAGTCGTACCAGTAATCCCGCAGCATCCTCGGGCCGTCCGGACCTTCGGGTTCGGGCGGCCCGTTCGCTGTGTCCCGCTTCCGGTCGCCGTTTCCTGCTACCGGTCGCCACCGTTCAGAACGGAGCGGGCACTGTTGACTCGGTGAACCTCACCGTGTTCTGGGGCGGCGGCCGATCGATGTACGTGCGTCCGGTCGGGCTCGTCCACTCCAGCACGCCACCCGCACGCTGTTCGACCTGCCAGGGGGAGTGGTGCTTGAGCATGTGATGTCGTCGGCAGAACGCGGCGAGATTCACATCCGTGGTCGCGCCCCCGGTCGAAGCCGCGTGATTGTGGTCGAGATCGCACTTCCGCGCCCCGATCCCGCACCCGGGGAACCGGCACCGCTGATCCCGCGCGCGCAGATGTCGCCGCAACTGCTCGCTCGGCCGGTAGCGGTCGACGGCGAGCAGCGCGCCGGAGATCGGATGCGTCAGCACACGATCCCAGCCCACGGCCGAGCCGGCAAGCCTGCGGGCGGTCGTGATGTCGATCGGCATCGTGCCGTCGAGCAGGGCTGGCGGCACGGAGTCACCGGAGCGCCCGCATCCGGAATCGCCGGGCGTGCGCACGAAAGCGGCGGCATCCGGAGCCTTCCGGTCATCGTCCATCAGAGACATCACCGGCACGGAGACCTCGACGCGGGCGCGGATCTCGCCGAGCAGCCCGTCGGTCGTGTCGTGTCCTGCCGGGGTTCCCGTGAGCAGGAGGTCGGCGAGCAGGTCGGCGCGCAACTGATCGATCGTGCGCTCGTCTGCCGGAGGGCCATCGGAGTCGGCATCTCTCGCCGCGCGGGCATTGTCTTTCTTCACCGCGTGCGCCATCTGCGAGAGCCGGTCGAACATGCCGTGGATGAGCGCGGCCGGGCCGCGGGTGCCGAGCTCGGCCATCCCGTCGTCGAGATCTCTCGCCCACACGCGGCGGCCCTTGCGGGCCTCGCGGTGCCGTTCGGTGACCGTGCGCTCCTGGAACCGTTCGGCCAGGCGCCGCGCGAGCCGCCGTAGCCGGTTCGGGGACTCGGTCTCGGCGATCGCCACCGCTTCGCCGGCGTAGGCCCGCCGGTCGGCGGCATCGTCGAGGTGGGCGCCCGCGTCGACGATCACCCGCGCGTGCGCAGCGCTGATGCGCCCCTCGCCCTGCGCCTCCCACACCGTCGGGAAGCGCTCGACGAGCCAGGAGGCCTCTGCCATCCGTCGCTCGATCGTGCGGTCGCTCAGGTGCTGCGCGGCGCCGATCTCGGCCGCCACCGTGCGGATCGCCATGTCGCCATGATCGGGATGCGCAGCCTCCCGGGCGATGTCGATCGCCAGACGCCCGGCCATCGCGAGCATGCCGTCTCTGGCCGCGTGCATGCTGCTCAGCGTCGCTTCTGCCGCCTCGAGCGACGCCACCAGATCGGCGAGCATCGCCATCTGGGAGTCGGTCGCGTGGAGCAGTGCTGTCATGACTTCAGTCCATCACGAACCACCGACATTCGAAACTATGTTCACCGAGATTCCGGCATCCGATCGGGACCGTCTCGGGCATCGTCGACGACGGCGAGAGCGAGCTCGCAGAACATCGATTCCGCCCACGAGAACCAGGCGCGGGAGAAGACAGCCGGGTCGTCGATGTCGATGCTCTCGTGGATGTGTCCCGTGCCGGCATCCGTGGCGGCGATCACCGCGAGAGCGCGCGCACGGTCTTCGGGGGAGCCGACGAGCCCTTCGACGACGAGCGCGATCGGCCAGACCCGGCGATCCCGCGTATGCGGACTCCCGATACCGGTCAGCGCGGTCCCGGAGAACCAGTACGGGTTCGCGGGGCTGAGGATCACATCGCGTGTGGCCGCCCAGATGTCGCGATCGAGCACATCCGGCGCGATGAGGGGCAGGGACAACAGCGAAGGAGTGTTGGCGTCGTCCATGATGAGCGCACCGCCGAATCCATCGACCTCGTAGGCGTAGATCGCGCGCCCGTCGGCGGACGCGACCACCCCGTGCGCGTGCACGCCGGCCCGCAGCTCGCCGGAGAGTCGTCGGGCATCGGCGGCCAGCGCGGCGTCGGCGAGGACCTCGTCGGCGATTTCCGCGATGTTGCGAAGCGCCTGGGAGGCGAAGAGGTTCGCGGGGATGTTGTAGCCGTAGGTGCAGGCATCGTCCGAGGGGCGGAAAGCGCTCCAGGTCATGCCCGTGTCGGCGACAGCCGACCCGCGTCCCCCTCGGGCCAGCGTCTCGGTGGGGATCGCGCCCGGCCGTTCGAACCGGTACGGAGAGCGGTCGTGGTGCTGTTCCTCGCGCAGTTGCGTCACGATCGAACGCAGCACGTCGGGGGTTCCGTCCTCGACGAGGAACGCGCTGCGCCCGGTGCGGCGCCAGAGCGCGTGCGCCAGCGTGACCGGATAGCAGAGGCTGTCGACCTCGTACTTCTGCTCCCAGACGGCGGGATCGTCGCAGACGTCGTCCGGGTCGTAGTGTGCGCCGGTCGGTCCGTCGTTGAAGGCGTTCGCGTAGGAGTCGTGCGCGATGAACGTCATCTGCCGACGGACCACACGCTCCACCAGGTCGGCCAGCTGCGGGGCGCGGTCGACGAATCGCAGGTACGGCGTGAGCTGGGTCGTCGAATCACGCAGCCACATCGCCGGGATGTCGCCGGTGATCACGAACACCCTCCCGGTCGGGTCGATGCCCACGGTGTCGGTGAGGGTGCGCAGCAGCGCGGCTTCGACCAGGTCGCCGATGCGCGTCCCGCACAGCTCCCGGACTTCGTCGGCCGCGTGGCGGAGCAGCCCGCGCGTGTGAGCATCCGGCGTGAACGCGGTCAGCTCTCCCATCCGGTGCGTCCCTTCCCATCGGTGATCCGCACGGCGACCGCGTCGGCGGGGGGATCGTGAGTGGATGCCGTCCAGGCGAGCACCTCCGCGGGCGCTGCCTCCGGGCGGCCTGCCGCCCAGGACCCCAGTTCATCCGTGCCGAGGACGAAGGGCAGCACCGCGCCGGACCGCGCCTCGACGCGCACGCGGCGGACGCTGAGCAGCGTGCGTCGGCGCGGCCGCAGTCCGCGCTCGTGTCGTCTGCCGTACAGCGGCACGGCGAGCGAGACGGCTGAGTCGGAGGAGTTGACGATGTCGGCGTGGAGGGTGACCGTGTCGCCGTCGTTCAGCGCGTCGGTCGCGATCCCGGGGTCGGCGGGGCGCAGGGTCACCGTGATCCCGGCCGGCGCTCCGGCACCGAAGAGCTGACCGACGGGGATGCGGGCGTCGACGTACCCGCGCGCCGTCTCCATCCGCTCGTCGTGGGCGACGGGGAGGACACCGTCCGCGCGCGGGTGCGTGGCCGGCAGGAGTCCGCCACCGCGGCCGCCGGCGATCACGTCGACGATGGCCGCCCCGCCGGCGGGCCCGGGGAACGGAGACACGATCAGGGCGTCGCAGAACGGGATCAGCTCGTCGAGCGGTCGAGGGCGACCGTCGATCAGCACCGCGATCACCAGCGGAACGGCGGCGCGGGCGGCGCGGAGCAGGGCGAGCTGCTCGGCGGGCAGGGCCAGGCGGGAGAGATCGACGCCCTCGCCGTTCGTGGTGTCCGGCGCCGGTCCGTCGACAGCGCCGTTGTCCGCGAATTCGTCCTCGTAGCTGCGCCTGCTCGTTCCTCCCAGCACGACGACAGCGGCCGTCGCGCCGGCGAGAGCGTCGTCGACGGCGGCGGTCGCCTCGTCGGAGAGCGCTGTGCGATGGCCCGACCCCTGCGCGTACCTCACGTTGCCGACACCGTGACGCGCCTCGAGAGCGGAGCGGACCGTGGAGACACCCGGATCGTCCTGCGGGCGCGGAGGGGTGTAGTCGCCCAACTGTGCTTCGAGGTCATCGGCGTTGGGGCCGATCACCGCGACGACGGCCGAGGCCGGGAGGGGGAGTGCGTCGTCGTCGTGCACCAGCACGCAGGCCTGGGCCGCCGCGCGAGAGACGAGCGCGATGAACTCACGGGTGGTCGCGGCGTCCGGCTCCGCTGCGTGGTCCCTCGATATCGACCCGTCGAGCAGTCCCACGCGCTCCTTGAGGGCGAGCACCCGATCGGCGGCACGCGTCACGTCGGCCTCATCGAGGATCCCGCGCTGGACCGCCTCCTCCACGTGGGTGAAGGCCTCGTCCCACAGGCTCAGGTCGACACCCGCATGGATGGCGAGCGCGGCGGCGGTGGCCGGATCCGGTGTGCTGTCGCGCAGCCGATCGACAGCGGTGCCGTCGGCCATGACGATGCCCGTCCAGTTCCAGTCGTCGCGCAGCGTGCCGGTGAGCAGGTCTCTGTTCGCGGTGCAGGCGACGCCGTCGATGTCGTTGTATGCCGCCATGAATCCGGCGACACCTGCTCGAGCGGCGGCGTAGGCGGGGCGCAGGTGGATCTCGCCCAGTTCCCGCCGACCGATCGGCGCCCCCGATCCGTTCCTGCCGCCGATCCCCGCGCCCTGGGCGGCGAGGTGCTTGGCCACGACGGCGATGTGGTCGCCGTCGATCCGGCCGTCCGATCGGGAGCCCTGCATACCTCGCACCGTTGCCTCCATGAGTGCGGCTGCCAGGGCGGGGTCCTCGCTGAAGCACTCCTCCGCCCGCCCCCATCGAGGGTCCCGCAGGATGTCGAGTCCCGATACCAGAGCCACGTGAGCGCCGCGGGCCCGGGTCTCGGCGGCGATGTGCGCCGCGAGCTGCGCGGTGAGCTCGGGGTCCATGCCTGCGCCCAGCGCCAGGTTCACCGGCACGGTGGTGCCGCCGAGCGCCATGAGTCCGTGCGGCACCTCCTCCACGAAGAGCGTCGGCAGCCCGGCGCCCCGAGTGCGCACGAAATCCTGCACGAGCTCATAGGTCTCCGCGCTGCGCGCGGGTGGGATCCCGTTGCTCCAGCGCACCTGCGACCAGGGGTCGGCGCGGAGCACGCCGTAGAGGGCGCCGATGCCGCCCCAGCGGTCGACCGCGCGCCGCAGGACATCGGTGATCCGGGGAGCGCCGTCGACCCAGCGGACGGCCTCCCACCCCTTCAGGCGCTGGTTGATCTGGCCGACCCGTTCGCGGAGCGGGAGGGTCGCCGACGACGGGGTCATCCCTTGATCGCCCCCGAGACGAGTGCCCGCTGCATCTGCCGCTGCAGCACCGTGTACACGAGGTACACCGGCAGCAGTGTCAGGAGCGTGCCGGCCATGAGCACGCCGTAGTCGGTGCCGGCGTCGACCTTGAGCGTGGGCAGAGCGACCTGGATGGTGCGCTGAGCGGTGTCGGGACCGATGAGGATGAGCGGATAGAGGTAGGCGTTCCAGAAGGACAGGAAGTTCAGCAGCAGCACGGTCGCGATGCCGGGGATGCAGATCGGCAGGTACACCTGCCGCAGCACCTGCAGCGTCGTCGCCCCGTCCATCGACGCCGCCTCTTCCAGCTCGCGCGGAATCGTGCGCATGAACGCCGTGAGGATCACGATCGAGAGGGGGAGGGCGGTGGCGGGAAGGAGCAGCACGACGAAAGTGCGCGTGTGGAACAGGCCGACCGACGCCGCCAGGAGGAAGGTCGGGAAGAGGGCGGCGAAGGAGGGGATCAGGAAGCCGAGGCTGAAGGTCGTCTCGATGATCCTGCCCAGGCGACCCTTCGCACGGGCGAGCGCGAACGACGCAGGCAGCGCCAGCACCAGGGTGAGCGCCAATGCGCCGACCGTCGTGAGGGCGGAGTTCGCGATCGCCAGACCCAGATCCGCCTGACGGAACGCGGTGGTGAAGTTCGAGAAGTCCCAGGTCGTGGGAAGGGCGAGGGGGGACTCGAAGATCTCCTCGTTCGACTTGAACGACGACGAGATGAAGTAGTAGAAGGGGATGAGCAGGGCAGCTGCGTACAGCCACGCGAGAGCGCCGCTGGTGAGGGAGCCCACTCGGTCGCGGAGGGGGAGGACGGTGCGTGATGCCATGGGAGAGATCCTTCGTCCGATCAGTGGGTGGCGCGCAGCGTGCGACGGATCAGCCACATGCCCAGCAGCCCGAGGATGAAGAGGATCACCCCGACCGCCTGGCTGTAGCCGAGATCGGTCTCGACGAACGCCTTGCTGTAGATGAGATACGACAGTGTCGTCGTCGACGTGCCGGGGCCGCCCTGAGTGAGCAGCAGCACGGTCTGCGCCGAGTTGAACAGCAGCGACAGGAACTGCAGCATCGTGACCACGCCGATGAAGTCCTGGGCGATGGGCCAGTACATCCGCCACGCCACGCGCCAGTCGCTCGCACCGTCGACGCGCGCCGCCTGCACGATCTCGGTGTCGACGCCGTCGAGCCGGGCGGCGATGAGCACGGCGGAGTATCCGATCCCGCTCCACAGCTCGACCGCGATGATCGCGCCGAGCGCCGTGTTCGGGTCGGCCAGCCAGGCGTTGCCCTGCAGTCCGAGCGGGGTGAGGATGCCGTTCACGAGGCCGTCGGGGTTCAGCATCGCGTAGAAGACCATCGCCGTGGCCGGTGCCGACATGAGCGCCGGGATGAACAGCAGATAGCGCAGGACCTTGTGGCCGCGCGGCTTCTGGACCACGTAGAAGGCGAGGAGGAACGCCAGCACGATCATGATCGGGAGCCCGATCACGATCTGCAGGGCGGAGTTGCCGAGCGCGGCCCAGAAGGTGGTGTCGGTGAACACCGCGCGGAAGTTGTCCCACCCGGCGAACGTGGGCGTCTCGAGCATCCCCGGCCAGTCGAGGAACGCGATCACGAAGATCGCGATGACCGGCCCGATCATGAACACCGCGTACCAGATGAGGGCGGGCAGGGCGAGGCCGGGGAACCTCTCGCGCAGGGGCGATCGTCGGGAGGGAATCTGAGCGGGGGGAATCGGGGGCAGCTGTGCCGTGGTGTCCGGCGTCGCGATCGCAGTCATGGTGTCCTTCCGGGCCGTCAGGCCGCGCGGTATGCCTTCTCGAACGTGTCGATGATCTGATCCGCGGACGCGCGGCCGTAGGCCATCGCCGTGGCCCGGATCATGGGTTCGAACACGGAGTCCGGAATGAGCAGGTCGGGCAGCATGACCGGCGTCACCTGGTCGGTGGTGAGCTGGGAAGCCTGGGCGACCAGGGGGAAGTCCTTGCTGACCACGTCGGTGATGCGGTTCATGTCACGCCCCGATCCGAGGATGAAGTCGCTCGTGACCTCGGGCGAGTAGAGGTTCTGGATGAAGGGCTTGAGCAGATCGAGCTTCTCCGCACCGTTCGCGCTGATCCAGATGCCGTGACCGTTGTAGCTCTGGATGACCGTGGGGTGATCGACGACGCCGCCTCGCGAGGGCTTCGGCCATCCGCCCACGACGACTTCGGTCGCGCGCTCCGCGGGGACGAGCGCGAGAGCCGACGACATCGCCGGTACGATCGCCGCCTTGCGGGTGTTGAACTGCGTGAGTTCGGAGTCGGATGTGTAGCCCTGCACATTGTCGACGAAGACGCCGGCGTCCCGCAGCTCGACGAAATGCTCGACTCCGGCGACGGCTCCGGGGAATTCCGAGAGCTTCCCGGTCGAGAACGCCTGCTTCACCTCGTCCCTGGTGAGGAAGCCCTGGAGGATCTGGAGGAACATCTTCTGGCCGCTCCAGTCCGACCCGCCGACGGTCACCGGGCCGATCCCCTTCGAGCGCAGCGCGTCGGCGACGGCGATCAGTTCATCCGACGTGGTCGGCAGCTGCACCCCTGCTTCTTCGAGCAGGCCGGTGTTGAACGACACGGGCCAGTTCGTCCGGGTGAAGGGGAACGCGCGCAGGCGGCCTTCATCGTCCGTCCACTCCTCGAGCGCCTCGGGAATGATCTTGTCGCGAAGGTCCCATTCGTCCAGCAGGTCCTGCACGGGCACGGTGGCGCCGAGTCGAGTCCACGAGAGCGTGCGGCCCTGAAGGTTCACCATGGCGATGTCGGCTTCTTTGCCCGCGAGTGAACTCGTCTCGAAGACGATCGGCAGGTCGGAGCCGTTCTTCAGCAGGGCGACGGGTGTGTCGGTTGCCCGCGTGTAGGCGGCGACCACGTCCGAGAACACCTGGGCTCCCGACACCGCACCGCTCAGCTGCGTGTGCACGGAGATCGATCCGGCGACGCCGGAGGTCGGCATGAGGGGCCCGCATCCGGTGAGCAGCGGGATCATCACTCCGCCGCCGATCACGGTGCCGAGAAAGGTGCGTCTGTCGATGCCTTCGGTCATGAGACCTCCTGAGAGCTGCGGTGCGTCTGTGGGGGACGATGTGCGCCAGACGTTCTTTGTATAGCGGTACACATCAACGTGCGATTAATGTATACCGCTTTACAAGATCGGGTCAACCCCCTAATCTCGGTGGTGATGAACGACAACAGACCTGCCAGGGCGACCATCGCCGCCGTCGCTGCCCGTGCCGGAGTATCTCCGTCGGCGGTGTCGCACGTCTTCAACGGGCGCCCCAACGTCTCGGCCGCCACCGAAGCCCGCATCCGTGCCGCCGCCGACGAGCTGCACTGGCGCCCCAACTATGCGAGCCGCAAGGTCAGCGGTCGGGGCGGGAGGAGCCTCGGCCTGGTCGTCGCCCGCTCCGGAGACACCTTCGAGCGCGACCCGTTCTTCATGCGTCTGATCGCCGGCCTCACCGAACCGCTCGCCGAGATCGGCTGGTCGCTGTCCCTCACCCTCGTGCGGGCCGAGGACGAGCAGCGCGTCTATCGGGAGTGGTGGAGCGAGCAGCGAGTGGATGCGTTCCTCCTCGTGGACGTTCGCGATGCCGATCCCCGTATCGGTCATCTGCGAGAGCTCGGTGCTCCTGCCGTTCTGCTCGGGTCTCCGGTCGACGACGCGGTGCCGGCGGTGACCGTGCAGGACGACGCCGCGTACGACGAGGTTCTCGAGCATCTGGGGGCACTCGGCCACCGAGCCCTCGCGCGCGTCAGCGATTCGCCGGGGCTGCTCCATTCCCGCGATCGCGACCGCCGCTTCTCGGACGCCGCTCGTGAGCACGGCATGATCCCGACCATCCTGCATTGGGCGCCCGAGGCAACGGATCCCGTCGAGGACATCCTTGGACGACTCGGCGACGCCACGGCGCTCCTCGTCGACAGCGAGGCGATGGCAGCCGAGATCATCGCGCACGCACCCGAGCTCGGCGTCCGGATTCCGGAGCAGCTGTCCGTGATCGCCTGGGAGGACTCCTGGGTGTCGACCCTCGTCCGCCCGCGGATCACCGCACTGGATGCTCCGGTGGAGGAGAGCGCACGCACAGCGGTGAAGCTGCTCGCACAGCTCGTCGACGGAGAGCCCGCCGCGTCGCAGGTCGTCTCTGCGCGCCGCCTGATCGTCCGTGAATCCACAGCCCCGGCCCCCATGACCCCGCAGACCGCAGATCGAGAAGGATGACACACCCGTGACTGACCGCACTCCGCGTTTCGGAGCGAACTACACCCCCTCCCAAGACTGGATGTTCCAGTGGATGGACATCGACGCCGATGCGGTCCGAGCCGATTTCGAGGCGCTGGCCGACCTCGGACTCGATCACGTCAGGGTGTTCCCGCTCTGGCCTGTGCTCCAGCCGAACCGCACCCTGATCCGGCGCAAGGCGCTGCAGGACATCGCTGTCGTGGCCGACGTGGCTGCCGAATTCGAGCTCGACATCGCCGTCGACGTCATCCAGGGCCACATGTCCGGGTTCGACTTCGTGCCCGCCTGGCTCGTCAACTGGCACGAGGGCAACATGTTCGTCGACGAGGCGGCCATCCAGGCGCAGGCCGCGCTCGTGAGCGCCGTCTACGACGCCGTGCGCGACCGACCCAATCTGATCGGACTCACGCTGGGCAACGAGCTCAACCAGTTCCAGCTGCCGAACCCGGCGGCGATGCCGGCGGACAGCGATCAGATCGCCCACTGGCTGACGACGCTGCTGGAGGCGCCGGTCGACCCCGACCCGCGCCACCTGTTCACCCACAGCGAGAACGATCACCTCTGGTACCGCGACGGGCATCCGTTCCTCCCGGAGCACGCGTCTCGGCTGGGGGACATCACGACCGTCCACTCCTGGATCTTCAACGGCACGGCGAAGCTGTACGGCGGGCTGTCGTCGCAGTCGGTGCGTCATGCCGAGTGGATGATCGAGCTCTCGAAGGCCTTCGCCACGGATCCGCAGCGACTGGTCTGGCTCCAGGAGGTCGGGGCGCCGTCGATGAACCTGACGGATGCGGAGATGCCGGAGTTCGCCTCCCGCACCGTCGAGGCCGCGCTCAGCTCGCCGGGCCTCTACGGCATCACCTGGTGGTGCTCGCACGACGTGTCCCGATCCCTCGGCGACTACAAGGATCTGGAGTACTCCCTCGGTCTTCTCGACGTGGACAACGCCGTCAAGCCGCTCGGGCGCAGGTTCGCGGAGCTGGTCGCCGACGCGCGCGCCGGAGCGGGAACCACGGTGCTGCCGCGGACCGTCGGTGTGGTGGTCGATGTCGACGACGACGATCTGCCGACCTCGCGCGCCGACCTCGCCCCCGGCGGACGGGTGTTCGAGCGCTGGCACGATCTGCGCGCGCAGGGTCGACCGGTGACGGTGGTGACATCGCGCACGGCCGCAGACCCTCGGGCGCTGGCGGATCGAGGCATCACTGCTCTCGACACGGTTCCGAACCGGGTGGGCTGAGCGCTAATCCCAGATGGGGTCGTCGGGGTCGGGGGAGTCCGTGCCGTCGGCGTCGGTCATGATGCGCGCGTCGGCGATCCATGACGTCAGCGAATCGTCGTGGAGCATGTGCGGTCGCGGTGCGCCGAGCAGATCGGGGTTCGTCACGACGTCCAGTGGCGCATCGCTGGCGAAGACGACGACGTTGCCGAGTGGTCCTTCGTCATCGTTCGGTTCCGCGTCGAGAACCACGGCGACGTGATCGAACACCGAGCGCAGCGTGGCCGCCTGTCGCCGTGAGTATTCGAACGGATGCCCGTCGAGCAGGTTCACCGCCACGACGCCGTCTGCGGCGGAGCGCGCGGCGACCCGGCGGTAGAACTCCTGACTGGCCACCCGATGTCGGATGACGGCGGCATCCCAGAGGTCGACGACGGTGAAGCGTGCATCCGCCCACTCGTCCGGGAGTTCTGCGTCGGCGACCGCTCGCGCATCGCCGAAGATGACCCGCAGATCGGCGCCGGCGGGCAGGGGCAGTGCCGCGATCACCGCTTCGTAGAGAGCGGGCTCGAACTCGACCACGAGCTGGGGTGATCCGGCACGCGTGGCCTCGACATAGCGCGCCAGCGTGAGTGCTCCGGCTCCCAGATGCACGGTGAACAGCGGTGCACCGGGCTCGGCCGCCGCATCCATCGCTCGGGCGATGTGCCGGGTGTAGTCGTATTCGAGCTCGGTGGGCTCCGTCATCGACACGACGGACTGCGGAATCCCATCGACGCTGAGTTCGTAGCGACCGGGTCGCTTTCTCGACTGCACCAGCTTCGCCTTGCGATTGTCGAGCATGAGCGAGAACACCCGGCGATTCCTTGGCACCCCTCGATTTTAGGCTGGCCGCCGCACACATCGCGCGCGGCTACCCTGGAGGGAACATGGCACATCTTCTCGGGGCTGAAGCCCTGCACCTCGAATATCCGACCAGGGTCGTCTTCGACTCCGTGACCCTCGGCATCGAAGAGGGTGACCGCATCGGCATCGTCGGCCGCAACGGCGACGGAAAGTCCAGCCTCCTCGGCATGCTCGCCGGCGTCAAGGAGCCGAACTCCGGCCGCGTCACGGTGCGCGGCGGCACGCGTATCGGTGTGCTCGACCAGGCCGACAACCTGCCGGACGACCTCACGATCAGCGCCGCCGTGGTCGGCGACACCCCGGAGTACGAGTGGGCGGGCGACGCGCGCATCCGCGACGTGATCGACGGGCTCCTCACCGACCTGCCGTGGGATGCCGAGATCGGCTCGCTCAGCGGTGGCCAGCGGCGTCGAGTGTCGCTCGCGAAGCTGCTCACCGGCGACTGGGACGTCATCGCCCTCGACGAGCCCACCAACCACCTCGACGTCGAGGCGATCACGTGGCTCGCCGCGCATCTCAAGAAGCGCTGGTCGCAGAACTCGGGCGCGCTCATGGTCGTGACCCACGACCGGTGGTTCCTCGACGAGATCTGCACCGAGACCTGGGAGGTGCACGACCGCATCGTCGAGCCCTTCGAGGGCGGCTACGCGGCGTACATCCTGCAGCGCGTCGAGCGCGATCGGATGGCCTCGGCGACCGAGGCGAAGCGTCAGAACCTCGCCAAGAAGGAGCTCGCGTGGCTCCGTCGCGGTGCTCCCGCCCGCACGGCGAAGCCGAAGTTCCGCATCGACGCGGCCAACGAGCTCATCGCCGACGTGCCCGAGATCCGCGACAAGGTGTCGCTGCAGTCGCTCGCGGTCTCGCGCCTCGGCAAGGACGTGGTCGACCTGCTCGACGTCGGCGTGACCTACCCGACGGCGGATGGCGGCGAGAAGGTCGTGCTGCGCGACATCGAGTGGCGCATCGCGCCGGGGGAGCGCACCGGCATCCTCGGGGTGAACGGTGCCGGCAAGTCGACGTTGCTCGGACTCATCTCCGGCACCGTCGAACCGACCGTCGGCCGCGTCAAGCGCGGGACGACCGTGAAAGTGAAGACGCTCACCCAGCGGCTCGACGAGCTCACGCAGTACTGGATAGACCCGGTGCGCGTGATCATCTCGGGGCTGCGCACCTCGTACTCGATGGGTGCCGGCTCCAAGGCGCAGGATCTCACGCCCGGGCAGCTGCTCGAGCGGCTCGGGTTCGACTCTGCCCAGCTCTCCACCCCGGTCAAGGACCTCTCGGGTGGCCAGCAGCGCCGTCTGCAGCTGCTGCTCGTGCTGCTCGACCAGCCGAACGTGCTGATCCTCGACGAGCCGACCAACGATCTCGACACCGACATGCTCGCCGCGATCGAAGACCTGCTCGACTCCTGGTCGGGCACGCTCCTGGTCGTCAGTCACGACCGGTACTTCCTCGAGCGCGTCACCGACCAGCAGTACGCGATCCTCGACGGACACCTGCGCCACCTCCCCGGCGGGGTCGACGAGTACCTGCGACTGCGCCACCTGCAGGCGTCGGCGGGCTCGAAGCAGACCGCGACGTCAGCAGCGACGGCGACGGCGACGGCAGCCGCCTCAGGTCTCGACGGTGCCGCTCTCCGCACCGCGCAGAAGGAGATCGCCTCCCTCGAACGGCGCATCCAGAAGCTGACGCAGCAGGTGAACGCCGCCAAGACCGCGCTCGCCGATCACGACCAGGCCGACTATGCGGGCCTCGGCGATCGCATGAAGAAGATCAGCGATCAGCAGGCCGAGATCGAGGAGTTGGAGCTGCGCTGGTTCGAACTCACCGAGGAGATCGGCTGACAGAGGAATATCCTTCTCCTGACGCTGTTGGGAGGTAGGGATGGAAGGCCTCGAAGTAACAGTCCTGCTCGGACTCACGATTCTCGTCGGAACCCTGATCGCCCCGCGCGTGCGTCTCGCGCTGCCCCTCGTCCTGGTCATCTTCGGGCTGCTGCTCGGCTTCGTGCCGCAGCTGCGCGAGGTGCAGCTGCCGCCCGAGACGGTGCTGCTGCTGTTCCTCCCGGTGATGCTGTTCTGGGAGAGCCTCACGACGTCGCTGCGCTCGATCCGCCGCGACTTCCGCTACATCCTCCCGATGACCACGGTGCTCGTGGTCGCGTCGGCCTTCGCGGTCGCCGGCATCGGGGTGCTGTTCGGGATGCCGTGGGAGATCGCGCTCATCCTGGGGGCCGCGGTCGCCCCGCCGGATGCCACGGCCGTCGCAGCGCTCGGGCGGTTGCTGCCGCGCCGCATGTTCATGAAGCTGAAGGCCGAGAGTCTCACCAACGACGGCACGGCGCTCGTGCTGTACGCGATCGCGGTGTCGCTCGCGCTCGGCGGCCAGATCACCCCGCTCTCGGTCACGCTCGACGTGCTGATCTCGTATGTCGGCGGGATCGGCGCCGGTGTCGCGATCGCCGGTCTGGGGTACCTGCTGCTGCGGCGCACCTCCTCGACGATCGTGATCAACGTCGCGCTGCTGCTGATCCCGTTCACGGCGTTCCTCGCGGCCGAGATGATCCACGCCTCCGGGGTGCTCGCGGTCGTGGTGGCCGGGCTCATCGTCGCCTATGTCTCGCCGCGGGTGACCACGGCATCCTCCCGCCGCCAGGCCGATGCGGCCTGGCCGTTCGGAGTGTTCCTGCTCAATGGCGCCCTGTTCGTGCTGATCGGCCTCGAGGTGCAGTACGTCGCGCACGAGATCTCGGTGGCGGCGATCGGCCGCCTCGTGCTGATCACGCTCGCGGTATGGGCGACCCTCCTGGTCGTGCGCTACGTGTTCCAGGTGCTGAACGTGCTCTTCCAGCGCCAGGGCGGCGGGCGTCCGGCGCGCGGAGCCCGGTCGCGGGCCCGCGTCGTGTCCACCGTCGCCGGCATGCGCGGTGCGGTCTCCCTCGCGATCGCGCTGTCGGTCCCCGCCACGGTCACCGACGGCGGCGCGGTCTCCGGTCGTGACGAGATCGTTTTCGTCACGGCAGGGGTCATCCTGTTGAGCCTGCTCGTGCAGGCCCCGATGCTCCCCGCACTCGTGCGCTGGGCGCGGTTCCCCGCCGACCATGTCGAGGACGAGGAGTACGAGCTCGCCGAGCGGGCGATCTCGGGTGCGGCGCTCGCGGCCCTCGACGACCTCGCCGCCGAGCACGGCATCGGGCAGGAGGTCCGCGACCGTGTGCGCACCGAGGGATACGCGATGCTCGAGTTCGCGAACGCGCGCACGCTGGCGCGCGAGCAGGCGATCGTCGACGCGGAGGCCGACGCGCTGGACGAGATGCTCGGCGAGCCCGATCCGCTGAGCGCCGGAACCGCTGATCCGACCGAAGAAGATCCGGCACCGAGCGGGGGAGTGGATCAGGCCACGGGGCCCGATGGCACCGACGGGACGGTCCTGCAGATGATCGCGACCTCGGCCGACGTCGACCTCGCGCAGCGCTCGCCGCTGGTTCGGCACGAGGAGCACACGCGCCTCAAGCTCGCCCTCATCGACCGCAAGCGCGAGGTGCTGCTCGGCCTCCGCGGCGCCGGCACCGTCGACGACATGGTCGTGCGCCGCATCTCGGCTCGCCTCGACCTCGAGCAGGTGCGTCTGCAGGGGATCGAGGAGTTCGACTGACCCGCACCCGAGCGGGCTGTGACGCCGTGTGACGACTCGATTCCGCACGTTCGAGGGTGCCTGCCTAACGTATTCGAGTCCCCCCAAGAGAGGAACTCCTTCCATGTCACGCCGCACCACTTCCGTCATCGCCGCGCTCGCCGCGGTCCCGCTCTTCGTCGCACTCGCAGGCTGCGCGACGGCATCCTCCGAAGCCGGTTCCGGCAGCGCGGGCTCGACCGAGGACAAGGTCGTCAAGATCGGCGTCGTCGGCAAGGGCGACGAGCAGTGGCCCGCATTCGTCGATGCCGCGGCCGAGGAGGGCATCACCGTCGAGCTGGTCGACTTCGGCTCCTACGAGCAGCCCAACCCGGCGCTCAGCGAGGGCGAGATCGACCTCAACCAGTTCCAGCACATCGTGTACCTCGCGGAGTACAACAACGCCTCGGGCGCGGACCTGACCCCGATCGGGTCGACCGCGATCTACCCGCTCGGCCTGTACTCGACCAAGTACGACGATGTGAAGGACATCCCGAAGGGCGAGACCGTCGCCGTCCCGGATGATGCCTCGAACCAGGCCCGTGCGCTGAACGTGCTGCAGCAGGCCGGCCTCATCGAGCTGAAGAGCGGCGGCACCCCGTACTCCGACCTCGCCGATGTGGACACCGAGAAGTCCGAGGTCAAGGTCAAGGCGCTGGAGGCCGCGATCGTTCCGACGTCGCTCCCCGACGTCGCCGCGGCGATCATCAACAACGACTTCGTGGAGCCGGCCGGTCTCTCGTTCGAGGATGCGATCGCCCAGGACGACCCTGAGGATGCCGGCGCGCTGCCGTACGTGAACATCTTCGCCGCGCGCGCCGACGATGCCGACAACGAGACGTACCTCAAGCTCGTCGAGATCTTCCAGACGAACGAAGAGGTCCAGAAGGGCCTGCTGAAGTCGTCGGGCGGCACCGCCGTGGCACTGCAGACCCCGGTCGACGACCTCGTCGCCTCGCTCGAGAAGGTCCAGAAGGACGCGGACTCGAAGAAGTAGGACGCCGGGGAATCCCCCCTTCGTCCGATGAGGGAGAATCGGGTGCCGCGAACTGCGTCACCCGATTCTTCGTTCCCGAAGCAGACCGGAGCAGCCCATGCCGATCGTCACCCTGACGAACGTCTCCAAGACCTATCCGCCTCGAACCCGTGAGGGGTCCGAGGTCGTCGCCGTCGACGACGTGTCCCTCGAGATCGAGAAGGGCGACGTGTTCGGCATCATCGGCTACTCGGGCGCCGGCAAGTCCACGCTCGTGCGGCTGATCAACGCGCTCGAGCCGGCGACGAGCGGCACCATCACGGTGGACGGCGTCGACATCACCGCGCTCAAGGAGAGCGAGCTGCGCAAGGTCCGCGGCGGCATCGGAATGATCTTCCAGCAGTTCAACCTGTTCTCCTCGCGAAGCGTCAAGGCCAACATCGCCTACCCGCTCAAGCTCGCCGGCTGGTCCAAGGACGACATCGAGAAGCGCGTCGCCGAGCTGCTCTCCTTCGTCGGCCTGGCCGACAAAGCCAAGGCCTACCCCGAACAGCTCTCCGGCGGGCAGAAGCAGCGCGTCGGCATCGCCCGCGCGCTCGCGACAGGCCCCGCGATCCTGCTCGCCGATGAGGCCACCAGCGCTCTCGACCCGCAGACCACCCACGAGGTGCTCGACCTGCTCAAGCGGGTCAACCAGGAGCAGGGCGTCACGATCGTGATCATCACGCACGAGATGGACGTCATCCAGACCATCGCCACCCGGGTCGCGGTCATGGAGAACGGTCGTGTGATCGAGCACGGCGACGTGTTCGACGTCTTCTCCTCCCCGCAGAACCCGGCATCCCAGCGCTTCGTCGGCACGGTCGTGAAGGGCGTGCCGTCGCCGGCCGAGCTCGCGGTGCTCCGCGAGCGTCACCGCGGCCGCCTGGTGACGTTCTCGTTCCGCGACGGCGACTCGTCGCAGGCGCAGGTGTTCCTCGACCTCGCCGGCGCGGGCCTCGACTTCGAGCTCGTGTTCGGCGGCATCAACGACATCCGCGGGCGCGCCTTCGGGCATCTGACCCTCGCGATCCGGGGTGACGCCGCGGCGATCGACGGCGCGCTCGCCCGCATCGCCGAACGCGTCGAAGTGACCGAGATCGCCGGAGAGGAGGCCCGCTGATGGAGCGTCTGAACGAACTGTGGCCCGAATTCTGGGCGGCCGCACTCGAGACCCTCTACATGACGTCGTTCGCGCTGGTGCTCGGCGGCATTCTCGGGCTGGCGATCGGCATCATCCTGTACGTCACGCGCCCCGGTGGACTCGCAGCGAACCGGGTCGTCTCGGTGCTCGCGAACCTCGTGGTGAACTTCTTCCGCCCGATCCCGTTCATCATCTTCCTCGTGGTCGCGCAGCCGCTGGCGCGCGCGGTCGTCGGCGTGGGTATCGGCACGACCGCCGGAGCCTTCATCATCGGTCTCGCCGCCGCGTTCGCGATCGGGCGCATCGTCGAGCAGCATCTCGTGTCGGTCTCGCCCGGAGTCATCGAGGCGGCGCGGGCGATGGGTGCCGGTCCGTGGCGCATCCTCTTCACCGTGGCCATCCCGGAGTCGCTCGGTCCGCTCATCCTCGGCTACACGTTCATCCTCGTGGCGCTGATCGACATGACGGCCATGGCGGGCCTCGTCGGCGGTGGCGGGCTCGGTGCGTTCGCGCAGATCTACGGCTTCCGGCAGTTCGAGCCGCTCGTCATGTGGGCGGCGATCGTCCTGATCGTGGTGTTCGTGCACCTGGTGCAGATGCTCGGCACGCGCCTGGCCCGCAAGGTCATGCGTCGCTGACGGGTGCTTCCTGCAGGGTGCGACGCGTGGTGAACACCCGGTCCGCGCCGCTGATCGGGTCCACGAAGCGCAGCTCGCGCGCCAGGAGCTGCAACGGGCGGTCGTAGTCGTCCGGCAGGTCTTCCTGCAGCTCGGGGTAGAAGCGGTCGTTCAGGATGCCGATGCCGAGGGCGGCGAGATGCACCCGCAGCTGGTGCATCTTGCCGCTGTGCGGGCGCAGCAGGGTGTGCAGCACGCGCTCGTCGGCGCGGATCAGCTCGACCAGCGTCTCCGAGTTCGGCTCCTTGGCGTCGTCGACCTGCACGCGCACCTGGCCGCGGAGCTTCTCGATGTTGTTGCGGTAGACGACGGGGAACGCGGGGAGAGGCCGGTCCGCGGGAAGCGCGGACACCGCCTCGTAGACCTTCTGCACCTGCCGCTTCTCGAACAGCAACTGGTAGGCGCCGCGGGTCGCGGGGCGCGTCGAGAACATCAGCAGCCCGGCGGTGGCGCGATCCAGCCGGTGGATCGGCGCGAGGTCGGCATTGTCGAGCAGATTGCGCAGCCGCACCAGCGCGGAGTTCTGCAGGAACTTGCCGCCCGGCGTGGTGGGCAGGAAGTGCGGCTTGTCGACGACGACGAGATGGTCGTCCTGGTGCAGGATCTCGATCTCGAACGGCATCCGGGTCTCGACGGCGGGTTCGCGGTAGTACCAGACGAACTCGACGCTGCCGAGTGCGGCGTCGCGGGGAACGGGAGAGCCGTCAGCCCGAACGATGTCGCCGCGGTCGAACCGCTCGAGCAGACGTTCGGGATCGAGGTGGAAGAAGCGCTCGACCATGTACGCGGCGACCGTGGGCCAGGCACCGGTGAGCGGCACGTGCAGTCGGGTCGCTCCCACGCCGTCGCGCACCGGGAGGGGAGAGGGCATGCCCATCAGTCGGCCTCCGGAGAACAGTGTCGCGGGTCGCGAACGGGATCGTTCCAGCCTAAGCGAACCGCGACGCTGTTCTCCGTCGGTCAGAGGGCGCCCGCAGCGAGCCAGTCGTCGAACGACGTCGGAGCCAGGCGAGCGTCGGGAGCGGGGAGGAGGACCTCTCCGGCGAACTCGACGCCGAGCGCGGCGTCTCGCCACGCGGCACGCAGCGGCAGCTCTCGTCCGCGCGCCGCGAGGGTGCGGCGAGCCATGTCGACCGCGTCCTCGGTGCGCGGCCCCGCGATGTCGAACGATGCGGAGAGCGGCGCTTCGACGGCGGTCGCGACCAGCGCGGCCGCGACGTCTGCCGGGGCGATCGGCTGCAGCAGGAGCGGAGGGACGATCCCCTCACCGTCGACGACGGTCCACTCCGCGATCATCGCCGGGAAGTCGTGGAACTGGGTGGCGCGCACGATCGTGAAGGGCATCGCGCCGGCGGTGACCTCGCGCTCCTGGGCGCGCTTGCCGAAGTAGTGCGGGTTTCCGGCGACGGAGTCGAGTGCGGCGATCGACAGCGCGACATGGTGGCCGACGCCCGCCTCGGTCTCGGCCGTGAGGAGGTTGCGGGTGATCGTCGCGAAGGCGTGTTCCGCCTCGGCGATGTCGGCGACCGGGGGATTGGTCGCGTCGATCACGGCATCGACATCCTCGAGCCGCTGGCGCAGACCGACGCCGGTGAGCAGATCGATTCCCTCGCCGCGGCTCAGGGAGACCGCGACGTGTCCGGCTCGCGCTAGCTCCGCCACGACTAGTCGTCCGATCCGGCCCGTTCCACCAGCCACTGCGATGCGCATGCTCACTCCTCAATCATGGATATTACGTGTCCACAATAGGGGGAGGTAGATACACTGGGCAAGTGAAACTTCCGGAGACATCCGAGTGGGTGCTGCACACGGTCGCCGTGATCGCGCAGCTCCCCGGAGGGGCGACCGTCTCCGGGGCGCAGCTGGCAGAGCACTTCGGTGTTCCGGGCCCGTACCTGTCGAAGCAGCTCGCCAAGCTCGTGCGCGCCGGCATCCTCACCGGCAGCACCGGACCCCGCGGTGGGTTCCGCCTGGCCAGGGAGCCGGAGCGCATCAGCATCCTCGACCTCGTCACCGCGGTCGACGGCGCCGCCGATCCCTACGTCTGCCGTGAGCTGCGGCAGCAGGGGCGCGGGGCGGCGCGACCCGAGGACTGCACACGGCCCTGTGCGCTCGCCGCGGTCATGCGCCGGGCACACGAGGCATGGCGAGAGTCGCTGGCGGGCGTCACCGTCGCCGAGATCGTCGCAGGTCTTCCGGTCGGCGTCCCGGAGAAGAACCGCCGGTTGCTCCTGGAACCCGCACGCTGAGACAGCGGCGCGGCGAGCTCAGGAGCAGCCGCTCACGTGTCGAAGCTCAGACTCAGCTTGCGCAGCAGTCCGGCGAGGCGATCCCGGTCCGAGCGCGAGAGCGCCTGCAGCAGGTCGGCCTCCACGTCGACGAGGCGGGTGATGGCGGCGTCCACCCGGATGCGTCCGTCGTCGGTCAGGATCACCAGCACGCTGCGTCCGTCGCCGGGGTCGGCCTCGCGGCGCACGAATCGGCGGCCGACCAGTCGGTCGATCCGGTTGGTCATCGTGCCGCTCGAGACCAGGGTCTGCTGCAGCAACTGCTTGGGGGAGAGCTGGAACGGCGCGCCTGCGCGGCGCAGGGCCGAGAGCACGTCCCACTCCCAGTGCTCCAGGTCGCTGCGGCGGAACACGTCGCGGCGGGCGCGGTCCAGATGGCGCGAGAGGCGGTCCATCCGGGAGAGCACCTCGAGGGGTGAGAAGTCGAGGTCGGGACGCTGCGTGTTCCACGCGCCGACGATCCGGTCGACCTCATCCACCTCGCTCATCCGCCCATTATCGCGTGTGCGGGTCGTGCGCGACGGACGCCTCCGGCAGGTCGAGGGTCATGAAGGTGCTGTACGGGTCCGGGAGGTAACGACCGAACGGACCCGATTCACGGAACCCGACCGCCGCATACATCCCGCGTGCGGGGATGAAGAAGTCGTCGCTGCCGGTCTCGAGCGAGAGTCGGCGGATGCCGCGCTCCTGCGCATCGGCGAGGAGGAAGGCCAGCATCGACTTCCCGAGCCCTCGGCCGCGCAGCGCCGGATCGGTGCGCATCGACTTGAGCTCCTCGTGGCCGTCTTCGACCGTGACCAGCGCGCCGGTGGCGACGGGGCGGTCGTCGATCGAGCCGGCGAAGAGCCGGACACCGGGGGCGAGCAGGCGCTCGAAGACCAGCGCATGACGGCTCTCCGCGGGCGCGGTGTGCTCCAACTCGGCGTGGTGGGCGACCAGGAATTCTGCGAGGGCCGGGGTCGCCGTCTCGACCCTTTCGATCACGATGCTCATGGTGTCAGCATTCCAGAGCAGTGTTTCCGAACCATGACGGCGCAGGGCGGCCGTCATCCGCGCACATCGGAACACAGGCCGGAGCATGGCAGACTTGACCCCGCGGTGCCCTCCTGGGCGGCGCGGTCCGCCGTGGTGTAATGGCAGCACGACAGCCTTTGGAGCTGTTAGGTCTAGGTTCGAGTCCTGGCGGCGGAGCATGACTGGGAACAATCTCGCCATCATCGTCCTCGCTGCGGGCCAGGGCACACGCATGAAATCGCGTCTGCCCAAGGTGCTGCACCCGATCGGCGGACGTCCTCTGGTGGGGCACGTGCTCACCACCGCGGGGCGGCTGCACGCCGCGCACGTCGAGGTGGTCGTGCGACACGAGCGCGATCAGGTCGTCGCCGCCCTCACGAAGGACTACCCCGACGCGGTGTTCGTCGACCAGGACGACGTGCCGGGAACCGGGCGGGCCGTGCAGGTGGCGGTCGACGCCCTTCCCGGCGACTTCGAGGGCGATGTGCTCGTGCTCTCCGGAGACTGCCCGCTCGCCGATGCCGACACGCTCTCCGCGTTCGTGGAGGAGCACCGTGCGTCCGGTGCGCCGGCCACGCTGATGACCGCACTGGTCGACGACCCGACGGGTTACGGACGCGTCGTCCGCGATGCCGACGGTGGGGTCGACCGCATCGTCGAGCAGAAGGACGCGAGTGCGGAAGAAGCCGCCGTCCGCGAGATCAACGCCGGGATGTACGTGTTCCGGGCCTCGACGCTGCGCACCTACCTGCCGCAGCTCAGTCTCGACAACGCGCAGGGCGAGATGTACCTGACCGATGTGCCCGGCCTGCTCCGCCGCGACGGCGACCGGGTGGCGGCATCCGTCGTCTCCGACATCTCGGTGACGTTCGGGGTGAACGACCGTGCACAGCTGACCGAGGTCGGTCGCCTGCTCAACCAGCGCATCGTGCGTCGCTGGCAGCTCGAGGGCGTCACCGTCATCGACCCGAACACCACCTGGATCGACGACGACGCGAAGCTCTCGCCCGACGTCACGCTCCTTCCGAACACCCACATCCTGGGTGCCACGTTCATCGCCGCAGGCGCCGTGATCGGACCCGACACGACCCTCGTCGACTGCGAGGTCGGCGAGGACGCGACCGTCCGTCGCACGGATGCCACCCTCGCCGTGATCGGCGCGGAGGCCACGGTCGGCCCGTTCTCGTTCCTCCGCGCCGGCACCGTCCTCGGCGCCAAGGGCAAGATCGGGGCCTACGTCGAGACGAAGAACGCCGAGATCGGCGAGGGCAGCAAGGTCCCGCACCTCTCCTACGTCGGCGACGCCACGATCGGCCGCGGCGTCAACCTCGGTGCGAGCACCATCACGGCGAACTACGACGACGTGAACAAGCACCGCACCGAGATCGGCGACGAGGTGCACACCGGCTCGCACACGGTGCTCGTCGCGCCCGTTAGGCTGGGAGCTGGCGCGAAGACCGGCGCCGGCGCGGTCGTCCGCAAGGATGTCCCGGCCGGAGCACTGGCCATGACCGTCGCACCCCAGCGCAACATCGAAGGCTGGGTCGCGAAGAACAGAGCAGGGACGGGCGCGGCGGATGCTGCGTCCCGCGAGAATTCGGCGGAATAGGCGGAGCATGGCGCGCAAGAAGAAGACGGTCGATCTGGATCGCGACAACGGCGTGGCTCCCGGCATCATCGCGAAGACCAAGAAGCGACTCGTCGTCGCGGGCGGGCGTTCGCACCCGGCGCTCACGGCGGCCGTCGCCGAAGCGCTCGGCACGGAGATCGCCCCCGTCGAGCACCGCACATTCGCCTCGGGTGAGATCTACGCGCGCTTCGAGGTCTCGATCCGCGGTGTCGATCTCTTCCTGATCCAGACGTTCGGCGAGCCGGTCAACGAGTGGCTCATGGAGACGCTCATCATGATCGATGCCGCCAAGCGCGCCTCGGCCAAGCGCATCACCGTCGTCGCCCCGTACTATCCGTATTCGCGTCAGGACAAGAAGGGCCGCGGTCGGGAGCCGATCAGTGCCCGCCTCGTCGCCGACCTGCTGAAGACGGCCGGTGCCGATCGCGTCATGAGCGTCGATCTGCACGCGGCGCAGATCCAGGGCTTCTTCGACGGGCCCGTCGACCACCTGTTCGCCAAGCCCGTGCTGCTGGACTACTTCCAGCGCACGCTCTCGCCGGCAGACCGCGAGATCCTCACGGTCGTCTCGCCCGACATGGGTCGTGTGCGCGTCGCCGACACCTGGTCGGACAGCCTCGGCGCCCCGCTCGCGATCATCCACAAGCGCCGTGACCCGAAGGTGGCCAACCAGGTCTCCGTGCACGAGATCGTCGGAACCGTCGAGGGGCGCACCTGCCTCCTCGTCGACGACATGATCGACACCGGTGGCACGATCGTCAAGGCCGCCCAGGCGCTCAAGGCGGCCGGGGCGCACCGTGTGATCGTCGCGGCGACCCATGCGATCTTCAGTGACCCGGCATCCGATCGCCTGCAGGACTCGTCGATCGACGAGGTGGTCATCACCGACACGATCCCGCTCACCGAGTCGCGCCGATGGAACAACCTCACGATCCTCCCGATCGCGCCGCTGCTCGCCCGCGCCATCCACGAGGTCTTCGAAGACGGCTCCGTGACGAGCATGTTCGGCGGCGACGCGTAACGCATCGTCACGGCACAGCCCGCGCATAGACGCGGTGCTTACGGTCGAAGGGTCGGCGATCCCGTCGACAGACACCGCGCCGGGAGGACCAGCATGATCCGCACGACCGTACCGACCTCTGTCCGCAAGGGATCCGCGATCCTCGGGATCGCGGGACTGTTCGTCCTCGCCGGCTGCTCCGGCCCCGCCGACGCGGGTGACGCCTCGAACGGCACCGGCAGCACGCCGGATGCCGGTTCGTCGGAGTCCTCCGGTGGAGACGCCACCGCCACCTACGCCGACGGGACCTACACGGCCGACGGTTCGTACCAGACGCCCGAGACCGTCGAGCAGATCTCCGTCACGCTGACCCTCGCCGACGGCGTCGTGACCGACGTCGAGGTCACGGGCGACCCGCAGGCCCCCGAGACCGAGCAGTATCAGGGTCAGTTCATCGACGGCATCGCCGACGAGGTCGAGGGCAAGTCGATCGATGACCTGAACGTCAGCCGGGTCGCCGGCTCCTCGCTCACCAGCGGCGGATTCAACGACGCCGTCGAGTCGATCAAGGAGCAGGCGGCCGCCTAGGCGCCTGAGCCCGCATGGCGAGCTGGCGCTTCGAGGCGATCGGAACGCACTGGGAGATCGAGACGACCGATCCGCTCGCGGACACCGTGCGTGCGGCGGTCGACGCCGAGATCGAGCGCTTCGACCGCGAGTGGTCGCGGTTCCGCGCCGACTCGGACGTGACACGGCTCGGCCGGGAGGGCGGTTCTTTCGCCTCGCGGGACGCCGGTCCGATGCTCGATGCGTACCGCGAGCTCTCGGCGGCGACGGGCAGCGCCGTCAACCCGCTCGTGGCGGTCAGTCTCGAAGCGCTCGGGTACGACGCGGGCTATTCGCTCGTCGGCGGTGACCCGGTGCGTGCTCCGGAGGCCTGGCGGGCGCAGGTGTCGTGGACGACCGGCGAGGTCGCGGCATCTGCCCCTGCCCTCCTCGACGTCGGCGCCCTCGGCAAGGGGCGACTGGTCGACCTCGTGATGGACATGCTCGGGGACGTTCCAGGCGATGTGGTGGTCGATGCCGGCGGCGACATCCGGGTGCGGGGTGCCGGTGTGCGGATCGGGCTCGAGCATCCGTACGACGCGACCAAGGCGATCGGCGTCGTCGAGGTGCGCGACCAGGCGCTGTGCGCCTCCGCGGTGAACCGGCGGGCGTGGGGGAGCGGACTGCACCACGTGCTCGACGCCCGCACCGGGCTGCCGGTGCGCACGTGGGCGGCGACCTGGGCGCTGGCCCCCGGCGCGATGACGGCGGATGCCGTCTCGACCGCGCTGTTCTTCGACGGCGGACCGGAGCTCGCCGGCGCCTGGGGTGTGGAATGGGTGAGGATGAGCACCGACGGCCGGGTGCAGCGCTCGCCCGGCTGCCCCGCGGAACTGTTCATCGCGGGGGCGAACACGCGCCCCGCGGCGCCGAACTAGGGAAGAGTGGAGAACGTGATCACCTCATTCGCCGCCGCACGACAGCGGGTCCTCGCGGTCCTGGGGTCACTGTCGATGTATCGCCTCGTGCTGTTCGCCCTGATCGCCCTCGCCGTGATCGCGTTCGCGCTCTCGCTGCTCGGGGTGATCGTCTCGCCCACGCCGCTCGAGATGGTGGCGTCGTTCCTGGTGCTCGCGATCGTGATCTCGGCCGTCGATGCCGTCGCCCAGCGCATCCTGCGGCTCCCGTGGCGCATCGAATCCTCCCTCGTCACGGCGCTCATCCTGCTGTTCGTGCTCCGCCCCGGCGTCGAGCTCGGCGCCCTTCTCGGGCTCGCCCTCGCCGGAGCCGTCGCGAGCGTGTCGAAGTACCTGATCGCGTGGCGCGGTCGACACATCTTCAACCCGGCGGCGTTCGGTGCGGCCGTCGTCTCGATCCTCGGCGCCTTCGGGGCGTTCGAGTGGCTGGGCACCTCGTCGTCCTGGTGGGTCGGGACTCCGGTGCTGACCATCCCCGTGCTCATCCTGGGTCTCGCGGTGCTGTGGCGCACCGAGAAGGTGCGGGTGGTGCTGGTCTTCGTGCTGGTCGCCGTCGCCACCTCGGTCGTGCGCCAGGCCGTGCAGGCCGTGCAGTTCGACATCGGATTCGACGTGCTCACCGCGCTGCAGTTCGCGGTGCTGCAGTCGCCGTTCCTGTTCCTCGGGGCGTTCATGCTCTCCGAGCCGCTCACGCTTCCGCCGCGTCGCCGCCAGCAGCTCGTGGTGGCCGTCGTGGTGGGTCTTCTCGCGGGATGGCCGATCTCGGTCGCCGGCCTGTTCACGCTCGGCCAGGAGCGCGCGCTCCTGATCGGGAACCTGGTCGCGTTCGCCTTCGCGCTGCGCGGGTCCGTGCGGCTCGTGCTCGAGCGGCGTGAATTCATCACCCCGACCGCGCAGGAGCTGACCTTCCGTGCCAGGGGCCGGGTCCGGTTCCTGCCGGGTCAGTACCTCGAGCTGGACGTCCCGCATCACCGCCCCGACGCGCGCGGCACCCGGCGGGAGTTCAGCATCGTGTCGGCACCGGCAGATCTGCCGACGCTGCGCATCGCCTACAAGAACGGCGACCAGAAGCATCCTTCGAGCTACAAGCGGGCTCTCGCCGCTGCGGAGCCGGGCGCGACGTTCGCGGTCACGGGCACCTGGGGAGACTTCATCCTGCCGCGCAGCGATCACCCGGTGCTGATGGTCGCCGCGGGTATCGGCGTCACGCCGTTCGTGTCCCAGCTGCGGCAGCTCCAGGCCGCGGGGCAGCAGCGCGACGTGGTGCTCGTGTACGTGGCATCCGAGGCGTCCGAGCTCGCCTTCCGCGATGAGCTCGCCGCGACCGGCGTGCGCACGGTCGTGTTCACCCGCGACGAGCCGCTCGACCTGCCCGCGCACTGGACCTGGGCGCAGGGCGCACGACTGGATGCCGAGACACTGGAGCGCACGGTCCCCGACCTCGGCAGCCGCCACGCGTTCATCTCCGGGCCCCCGCGCCTGATCGCCGACCTCGCTCCCGCGCTGCAGAAGGCCCGCGCCCTCACGACCGACGCCTTCGCCGGCTACTGATCCGGCTCCCGGCCGGCCGTCAGGCTTCGGACGCGTCGTCTTCGGCGGTCGTGGCCGCGGGGTTGACCGGGATGCGTACGGTGAAGGTGGTGTCGCCGGGCTCGCTGGCCACGGAGATCGTTCCGTGGTGACCCTCGACGATGGCCTTGACGATCGCGAGGCCCAGTCCGGTCCCTCCGGTCTGGCGCGCCCGGGAGCTGTCGCCGCGGGCGAAGCGCGCGAAGAGCTCATCGCGGATGGCGGGGTCGATGCCGGGACCGTCATCGTGCACGCGCAGCACGGCGTCGTCACCCTCCCGCGCGACGCTCAGGGTGATCCTGGTGCCCGCCGGCGTGTGTGTCCGGGCGTTCGCGAGAAGGTTCGCGACGACCTGGTGCATCCGGCCCGCATCGCCGACGACCGTGACGGGCTCGTCCGGCACCTCGATGCTCCAGTGGTGGTCGGCGGCCGTCGGTCGAGCGTCCGAGAGTCCTTCGAGAGCCAGCTGGGTGAGGTCGACGGTGCCGTAGACCAGCTCCTGCCCCTCGTCGAGCCGTGCGAGCAGCAGCAGGTCCTCGACGAGACGGGTCATCCGCAGCGACTGCGCCTGGATGCGCTCCAGCGATGAGGTCGTGCTCTCGATGACCTCGGGCCCCTGCTCCGCGGCCGGATGCCGGTGCAGTGCGCGCAGCGACAGTTCGGAGTACCCGCGGATGGAGGCGAGTGGCGTGCGCAGCTCATGACTGGCATCGGCGACGAACCGGCGCATCCGCTCCTCGTTCTTCTGTCGCGAGGCCAGCGAGGCGTTGACGTGGTCGAGGAGTTTGTTCAGTGAGGCGCCGACCAGGCCGGTCTCGGTGCGCGGATCGGCTTCGGATGCCGGCACCCGCTCGGTGATCGTGACCTCGCCCCGATCGAGCTGCTGATTCGCGACCCGGGTCGCGGTGACCGCGACGGCGCGGAGCGGGCGCAGGCTCACCCGGATGGTGATCGCGGTCGTGAGCGCCAGCAGGATCAGACCGCCGATCGTGGCGAGGGCGATCACGGTGAGCAACTGCGTGAGCTGGCTCTGGATCTCATCGCGGGGGAGCCCGGTCACGGCGAGGACGCCGTTGGTCGAGGGCAGTGCCATGACCCGATACGAGCCGAGGTCGGTGAGGGAGACCGTGGCGACGGACGTGCCCTTCAGCGCGGCGGCGATCTCGCTCAGCTGCTCGCCGGTCAGCGGCTGCAGGGTGCCCCTGAGCTCGTCGGCGGCGGTGCTCTTCACGAGCGAACCGCTGAAGCCGGTCACGGGGCTCGAGACGACGAACAGGAGCCCGGCCGGCGGCGAGTAGCGGCCGGCCAGAAGCACGTTCTGCGCGGTCGCCGAAGAGGGGTCGAAGGCCTCGGTGACGCTCACCAGCGCGTGCGCGCTGTTGTTCAGCTTCTGGTCGAGCTGGTCCTCCATGGTCTTGCCCAGCGTCGCGCTGGTGATGACGGCGACGATGATGAGGATCAGCGACACGAACCCGATCACGGCGGTCATCAGCCGTGTCTGCAGGCTCATCGGCCGTCTCATCATCGTCGCTGAGCTCACTGCGGAGCCTTGATCATGTAGCCGACGCCGCGGACGGTGTGCAGCAGCGGCGTGCGGCCGGCGTCGATCTTCTTGCGCAAGTACGAGATGTACAGCTCGACGACCGAGGACTTGCCGCCGAAGTCGTAGCTCCAGACCCGGTCGAGGATCTGGGCCTTCGACAGCACCCGTCGCTCGTTGCGCATGAGGTAGCGGAGCAGCTCGAACTCGGTCGCGGTCAGCTCGATCTCGGTGCCGTCGCGCACGACCTCGTGGCTGTCCTCGTTGAGCGTGAGGTCGGCGACGCGCAGGATCGACTGTCCGTCGTCGGTGGTCGCGTGCCCGGTGCGGCGGATGATCGCGCGCAGTCGGGCGATGACCTCCTCCAGGCTGAACGGCTTGGTGACGTAGTCGTCGCCGCCCGCGGTGAGTCCGGCGACGCGGTCGCCCACGGCATCCTTGGCGGTGAGGAACAGCACCGGGACGAGGTTGCCCGACTCGCGCAGCCGCTTCAACACCGACATGCCGTCGAGGTCGGGCATCATGATGTCGAGCACGAGCGCGTCGGGCTCGAAGTCGCGGGCGACCTGGAGTGCCTCCATGCCGGAGGAGGCCGTGCGCACCTCCCAGCCCTCCATGCGCAGGGCCATCGCGAGCAGGTCGGTCAGCATCTGCTCGTCGTCGACGGCGAGGATGCGCAGGGGGGTGCCGTCGGGGCGGCGCAGTTCGGGCAGGTCGCTGGTCATGTCCCTATTCTGCGGAATCTCCTATGTAATTTCTATGGAGATCGCTATGTGTTGTCTGGGAGGCGTCGGATGTGGTCATACCAGCCGCTCGTCGGGGAGGGCGAGGAAGTCGACGCCGGCCTGCAGCGCGAGCCGGTCTGACAGCTCGCCGATCGGTCCGTCCAGGTGCCCCACGGCGCGGACGTTCAGACGACGCGGCCCGGTCAGCGCGTGGTAGACCGCGAACTGGCCGCGGGGGTCGACGGCCGGATCCTGCACCGCCGCGGTCACGTGCACGGGAATCCGCAGCCGCCGTGCCGCGATCGCCGCGTCGAAGTAGTCGAGCACCGGGCGGTCCTCGGGGTGCCGGAGCAGATGCTGACGCACGGCCTCCCCGCTCCCGGTGCATTTCCGCGTGAGCCGCACGTCGTGGTCACCGAAGCTCGGCACGTCCAGCACGCCGCGGTGGAAGCGGGCGTCCCAGGGGAGGGCCATCGCGCCGATGCCGCCGCCGAAGCTGCCGCCGCTGAAGTCGAGTGCTCCGGCCGCTGCGGGCACCATCTCGAGCAGCACGGTGGCCGCACGCCAGATGTCCGCCGCACTGAAGCGGTGCGAGTAGGTGTCGCGGTGGGCGATCCCGGCGAGGACATGCTCGTCGGGGAGGGCGGGGATGCGGCTCGCGGTGCCGGCGTGGGTGCCGGGGGCGACCGGGAAGATCGCGGCCGTGTCGGCGGGTACCCGGTCGAGGTCGGGCGCCGTGCGGCCCCCGTAGCCGTGTCCGACGACCAGCCCGCGGGGTGCGCTCCCGATCGTGTGCGGCAGCATCACGTAGGCCGCAGTAGCCTCACCGGCCGAGGAGTGGAAGCGGATCTCCGCGACGCGGTGCGTCGCGGTCGGCGCGAGTTCGCGGGTGGTTTCCCACGGCACGGGACCTGTGCCGAACTCCGCGAAGGTCGCGCGCCAGAAGTCGTCGAAGTCGTCCGGCTCGGCGGGCGGCGCGAGCGGGGTCAGCAGCGCGCTGAGTGAGTACTCGGTCAGTTCTGCGGGAGGATCCTGGGGCACCGCGCGCGTCCTTTCGGGTGTTTCTGCCTGCTCGACGTTACCGGCGTGGCACGACGAGGCGGCGCCGTGGCCCGGAAGGCCGACGCATTGACATGATCGCATACGGATTGCAGTATGTGCATCATGGATTCAATGCCTGGCGATGGAGCCGAAGACAATCCTCTGCTGTGGAGCCGACGCTCCGTGCTGCGCGCACTCGTGATCGCGGGAGTGCTTCCCCCGGTGATCGGGTCGTCGTATGGTGCGGCCCCGGCAGCGGCGACGGAGCTCACGACGACGACCGGTGCGTACGCTGATGCCCTCCGCCGCCTGGACAAGCCGAATCTCGCGTTCACGCAGGTCGCGCAGCTGGTCGGACAGAACCACCGGATGACCTTCTTCCAGGCGACCTGGGACGGCGGGGCCACGATTGTGCGCGACCTCGAGGTCGCGCACAACGGCGGCTGGCTGCAGATCACCGACCCCGCGCACCGCTTCGACGAGCAGTGGCTGGTGCTGGAGGGGACACTGCCGTCGGGCAGCGCGCCCGAGCTGTACGGGCCGCTCGCACCGAGCTGGCTCGGCTTCACGTCGTACCAGGTGCTGGGCTCGCAGGCCATCGAGCTGACCACGAGCACGGACGACGTCGACCTGGTCGTCCGCTGGCGGCTCGAAGGCGCCCATCCCGAGGCGCACTACGTGCTGACGGCCAAGACCGCCGGTGACTACATCGTCGGATACCAGAGCCAGGACGCGCGCTCGCTCGACGACCTCGACGAGGTGCTGTGCGGGTCGTATCAGCACGCGCTCTCGGTGCTCGACGGATCCGCGCCCCTGGGCGCATGGGAGCTCTTCGCGCCGATGGCGCTGACCCAGTACGCGGTGGGCGATGTGGCGGTCACCTCGGGGGTGTACCTGCCCGCCGAGGTGGCCGAGTTCGTGCACGAGCGGCAGCTGATGGCCGACCGACAGCCTTACGGGATGAGTCTGCGCAACGACAGCCTCGACATCGTGCCCAGCATGTACGCGCCGCAGCCCGGGCTGCGCACGGCCATGGCCGTCGGCGAACAGCGCGGATTCGCGTTCGGCCTCGCGGCACGCCCGGACACGCTGTACGGCACGTACGCACAGCTGTGCCGGAGCGAGTACGGGCTGACCGCCTACCGCAGCAACGTCTACGACCGCTCGCTCACCGACGCCGTGCACGCGATGGCGGCACTGATCGCGGTGGAACCCGACGGAGACGACTCCGTCGACTACATCCCCTCGTACTCCGGGTGGTGGAACCGCGCCAAGGGGTTCGTCGATGTGGAGAACGAGGATGCCGTGCGCGCGGCGGCCAGCGGCGTCGTCCTCTCGGCGCACTATCTCACCGGCACAGCAGACGGCACTCTGTACGACCGCCGTGCGCGGCCGCTCGTCGAGTACCAGCTCTCCCGGAAGGGCATCGGACACACACCGATGATCGGGAGCCCGGTCTACAACGACACGAGCCAGTACCGCATCGGCAGGATCCCCACGGATGCCGTGAACCTGGCGTCGCTCTACCAGCTCACGCACGGCCGCAACGCCGGCATCCAGCGGCTCGCGGTGAAGGCGACCAAGGCCGGCGTCGTCGGGCAGAGCAGGGCGCCGTTCTCGAATGCCCTCGCGACGTACCGGGTCACCGGGGATCCGGCCTACCTCGCCGAGGCGACGCTGATCGCCCGCCGCTACTCCCAGGAGCAGATCCTGGAGCCGTACCGCAGCAACGGTCAGCCGCCCGGCGGGTTCGCGTACAGCTTCTCGAAGTACTGGGTCGACCTGCTCGAGATGTTCGAGGCGACCGGCGAGACCGAGTTCCTCGACGGCGCGTACCGGGAGGTCCAGCGCTTCATCACGCAGACGGCGGTCCGCCCGGTTCCGGGTGGCACGGTCACGGTGCCGGCAGGTCACGTCATCAAGCAGCAGTACGACTGGGAGTCGCGTTCGTCGCTGCCGTCCTACCCGACCACGAACGTGCCGACCGAGACCGTCCCGGCCTGGTACTTGTCTCCCTCGGGGCTCACGTTCGAGGCGCTGTCGTCGTTCAAGCTCGGCGTCAGCACACTGACCAATCCCGGCGGCGGCTATGTGTTCAACCCGTGCTGGGCGGGCGCCCTGCTGCGACTGGCGCATCACACCGGAGACGAGCTGCTGGCCGACATTGCCCACAACATGGTGATCGGTCGGTTCACCACCTATCCCGGCTACTACGGCCGACAGTTCCAGGTCGCGCACATGAAGCCCGACTTCGCGACGAGCGGTCCGGTGGGCATCACCGGGTACTACTTCCATCACGCCCCCGCGCAGCTCGGCCTCGCGATGGACTACCTGCTCAGTGAGAGCTTCTATCGCAGCGGTGGCGCGATCGAGTTCCCGCACGTGTTCGAGGCCGACTTCGCCTACTTCAAGTTCTTCGCCTACGGCCATGCGCCCGGGACCTTCTTCGGCGAGGACGGCGTCTGGCCGTATCTCCCGGCGGGGCTGATCTCGGTGTCCAATCCGCTCGTCAACTGGATCGGTGGTGTCGGCAACGATGCCCTCTACGTCAGCCTCACCAACTCCGCCGGATCGGCGCAGCAGGTGGTCGTCGACCTCGCCACCGAGCTGACCGGCATTCCCCGGGGGTTCTCCGGTGCCGTCGAGCTGGTCACCGCCAACGGCACCCGGTCCACCGGCGCGGCGGTCAGTGGCCGGGTCACCGTCAGTGTGCCGGCGCGGGGGCTCGTCGCCCTCGTCGTCCGGAACGTGGAGGTGCAGCGCCCCGGCCTGCCGTTCGACGACGTGGCCGACCATGGACGCGACAGCTTCCACGAGATCGACACGGACTCCGGCACCGACTACGGGATCGCCCGGGGAATGCTCCTGGTGAGACCCGACGGGCAGGGCTACGACGCCTACGTGCAGATCGACACCGAGGAGCAGGCGACGCTGTCGTATCGGATCGGCGACGGGGCGGCGAAGCAGGCCCCCGCGAAGGCCTACCCCTACGAGTGGACGATCCCGGTCGAGGATCTCACCGACAGATTCCGGTACACGATCACCTCCGGCGGGACGACGACCGACGAGGTGACCCTGCGGCTGCCGGCCAGGATCAGCGGAGCCAACCCGGGAGTCGTGGGCGACGTGATCGCGCAGGCGACGGGCACGGCCGGAGACCGCGTGCCGTTGACCTTCGAGGTGCGCAACGCCACCGCGGACCCGATCACCGGCGCCATCACGGTGGCCCTGCCGGCAGGGTGGCAGCTCGACGGGGCCGTGCCGCCGATCACGGTCCCCGCCGACGGCTCCGCGCGGGTGGAATCGGCGGTGATCATCGCGACGAACGCCGCGCTCGGCGAGGTCGATGTCACCGCGAACGTGACGGTCGCGGGGGAGGACCCCGTGCAGCTCCGCCCCGCCGCGATCGAGGTTATCGACCGCCGACGGCTGGTGTCCCTCACCTCGGACGTCGAGATCGTCAGCGGGCCGGGCGCCGTCGCCAAGCTCACCGCGCTCGTCATCAACACGGGCGTCACCCCGCTGCAGGGCACGCTCGCGCTGTACGGCCTCAGCGGATGGAGCGTGGGGCAGCAGAGCACGAGCATCACGGTGCCGCCGCGATCCGACCTCACCCACACCTGGACGGTGACCGCGGGTTCGGGCGTCGCGCCCGGATCATCGACGCGGTTCGAGGCGCGTCTCGATCAGACCCTGCGCCGGGGTGTGCTCGTGCGCGTCGCCGACGAGGGCGTCATCGCGCACACCCAGTCCCCGTGGCCCGGCTACCTGGAGTCCGGTAACTGGTACCCCAGCGGTCTGTCCGGCTGGAACGGCACCAGGACGCGGTACAGCGACTCCGACTCGGTGGGCAGCACGGTGACGTGGAACGTGGAGCTGCCGGACGCCGGGCTCTACCGCGTCTCGGTCTGGTACCCCACGAACTCGACGACCACGACCTCGGCGGCCTACGTCGTGGAGCATCAGGACGGCAGCTCCGAGGTCATCGTGGACCAGACGCAGGGCGCGGCGGCCTGGCGTTCGCTGGGCTCGTTCCGCTACGCCGCCGGGGCCACCGGCACGGTCCGACTCGAAGTCCGCAACACCAGCATCCACCGGGTCAGCGCCGCACAGTTCGTGCGCATCGGGAACTGACGCGAAAGAACGGGTGGGCGGGCCGGAGAGATCCGGCCCGCCCACCCGTTCTTCGTCGGATGTCGATGCGGGTCAGTGCCGCACGTACTCCTGGATCGCGTCCTCGTCGACGGTCACGCCGAGCCCGGGGCCGGTCGGCACGACGAACCCGCCGTCTGCGCGCACCTCGAGCGGGGTCGTCAGCAGGCGGTTGGCGACGGGAAGGGTGAACGGCTGGTACTCGAAGGCGAGGAGCGACGCGGAGCTCGCCGCGACATGCACGCCGGCGGCCATCGCGATGCCGAATGCGGCGGAGTGGTGCGGCGCGACCGGCACGTGGAAGGCATCGGAGACCGCGGCGATCGCGAGCCCTTCGGTGATACCGGTGCGGCCGATGTCGGGCTGCGTGAGGCCGACCGCGCGGCGGGTGAGCCAGTCCGTGAACTCGAAGCGGCTGCGCATGGCCTCGCCGATCGCGATCGGGGTGGCGAGAGCGGTCGCGAGGTCGCGGTGCCCCTCGACGTCTTCCGGGGCGAGCGGCGCCTCGAAGAACCATGCCCGCCGGTCGTCCAGCTCGCGGCCGAGCGCGCGTGCCTCGCCGAGCCGGTACGTCCAGTGCGCATCGAGCGCGACGTCGAGGTCGGGGTGCACACCGCGGACGGCGTCGTAGGTCGCCAGGTCGGTGCGGATGTCGGCACCCAGGTGCAGCTTGATGCGGCGGACGCCGCCCTCCACGAGCTCTGCGGTCTTCTCGGCGCGCTCGACGTCGTCGACACCGCGGATGCCCGAGACGTAGGTCGGCAGCACCTCGTGGAAGCGTCCGCCGGCGAGCTCGGACACCGAGAGCCCGGTGGCGTGGCCCCAGAGGTCCCACAGCGCGATGTCGACGGCGGCCATGGCGTCGGCCTGGTGTCCGGTGAGGTGTCCGCGCTCGCGCATCGACTCCGTCATGCGGTGCCACAGCGTGCGCACCGAGCGCGGGTCCTCGCCGAGGATGAGCGGGGTGAGCAGGTTGTCGACGATGGCCGCGGCGACGACCGGGGCCACGGGGGCGAGAGCCTCGCCCCAGCCGACCAGACCCTCGTCGGTCTCGATCTTCACGAGCAGCGTCTCGTATCCGGGGGAGTACAGGCTCCGCCACGGCGGACGGATGACGTACCCGCGGTGATCCACGGCGGTGTCGCCGGCGTACGAGTTGTTCGCATCCTCCTTCGACAGGTAGAGCGGGAAGGTCTGGACGCGCGTGATTCTCACTGGGGTCTCCAATAGACGGGGTGGTCGAACGGCCGGCGGCGGGTGCCGTCGTCAGAGGGGGGAAGCCGCAGTGCGGCCGAGGGTCAGAGCGCCGCGAACGCCGATGCGGTGCGCGACGGGCTGTACCCGAGGGCCACCGAGATCTCGTCGGCGGCTTCGATGAGCTGCAGGGCGAGCTCCTGATGCGGTTCGTGCAGATCGAGCACGGAGAGGGGGCCGCTGGCCGAGATGCCGGCGACGATCTCACCGGCCCGGTTGCGGATCGGCGCGGCGATGCAGGCGCGACCGAAGGCCAGCTCCTCGATCTCGGTCGCGTAGCCGCGGCTGCGCGTCTCGTCGAGTGCGGTCTGCATCGCCGCGCGGTCCACGATCGTGTGCGGCGTGAAGCGCTGCGGCGTCTGCGCGAAGTACTCGTCGACCTGTGCATCGGACATGCCCGACAGCAGGGCCTTGCCGATGCCGGTGGCGTGCAGGGGCCCGGTGCGACCGGCCATGGCGAACGACTTCGGCGCCAGGGCGCCCTCGAAGTTGCAGAGGTAGGTGAAGGTGAAGCCGCTGAGCTCGGCCACGTTCACGCCGATCTCGATGCGGCGGGCGAGGTTCTGCGCGATCTGCCGCGAGGCGCGGAAGATGGGGGAACCGTTGATCGCGACCGTGCCCAGGGACACCGCCGCAGGGCCGAGGCGGTACAGGCCCGTGCGGGCGTCCTGGACCACGAACTTCATGCGGTCGAGTGCCGACATCATGCGAGAGACCGTCGACTGGCCGAGGCCGGTCAGCGTGCAGAGCTCGGAGACCCTCAGCTCGCCGGATTCCTCCGTGAAGCATGCGAGCAACGACATCGCCCGTTCGACGGTCTGCGTGCCGCCTACCGATTCCGACGCCATGGTGACTCCTCCTTGGTGATGTGGCCGCATCTGCGCGACCGCGGCTCGTCGCCGTTGCCAGTCATCCTATTCAGCGAAATGGCTTCGAGCAACACAAATGTGGGTGTCTTATGCATTTTGTGGATTTCGCATCCGCATTGTGGTTAACTGGCCGCACGTCGACGTCGACGACTGTGACGACGATGCGCAGGGCCCTCCGGGGTCGTCTCTACTGGAAAGTGACTGCAATGCAACAAGCCATACTCGAGCGGCCCGCAGAGAGCGAGCAGAAGGCCGTCGAGCCTCGCTCAGGGCGGCGCTCCACGTTGGGGGCGAAGGACCGCACCTTCGGTTTCATGATCGCACTTCCCGCGGTCCTCCTGTTCCTCGTGATCGCGATCTTCCCCCTCGTGTCGAGCATCTGGACCAGCCTCTACGACCAGTCGCTGCTCCGCCCGGAGCGCACGTTCGTCGGCCTCGACAACTACGTGGCGGTCTGGGACGAGTTCTTCGCCCGCCTCGGCACCACCCTGGTGTTCGCCTCGCTCGCGACGGTCTTCCCGCTCATCCTCGGCGTCGCCCTCGCGCTGCTGCTGAACGCCCGCATGCGCGGACGCAACATCCTGCGCGGCGCGCTCATGCTGCCGTGGCTGCTGCCCGGTGTGGTCGTCTCCTTCCTCTGGGCGTGGATCTTCAACGACAGCTACGGCGTCGTCAACCACGTGCTCTCGATCTTCGGGCTCCCCGAGGTCAGCATGCTCGGCACCCCGACCGGTGCGATGGCCGCGGTGGTCATCGCCAAGACCTGGCACTCGTTCCCGTGGATCATGGTCGTCGCCCTCGCGGTGCTCCAGACCCTGCCGAGCGAGCAGATCGAGGCCGCCACCATCGACGGTGCGACGCGTGCCCAGCGGTTCCGCCACATCTCGCTGCCGCACATCGCCGGCCCCGTCACCCTGGTCGCGGTGCTCGAGTTCATCTACAACTTCGGCAACTTCGACACCATCTTCGTGATGACCGGCGGTGGGCCGGGCAACTCGACCACGACGCTCGCGGTCAGCCTGTACGACCTCGCCTTCGGCAGCTACGAACTCGGCAAGGCCTCCGCCATGGGCGCCCTCTGGCTCGTCCTGCTCGCGATCATCACGAGCGGATACCTGTTCCTCAACCGACGGCTGGAGAAGTGATGCGCCGTAGTCGCGATGTGGGGGAGTCGATCATCCGCCCCCACCTGTCCATCCCGGGGCGCGTGCTGCTCCTGCTGCTGGCGCTGTTCGGCCTGCTGCCGGTCTACTGGCTCACGGCGACGGCGTTCACGAAGAAGGAAGACGTCTTCTCCCTGGATCGGCCGTTCTTCCCGGTCGACCCGACGTTCGACAACTTCATCGGCTTCTTCCAGAACGACCTCCTGCTGAAGAACCTGCTGAACAGCATCATCGTGTCCACCGGCACGGCCCTGCTCGCGGTGCTCGTCGGTGGTCTGATGGCGTACTCGCTGTCGAAGTTCCGCTACCGCGGCCGCAACGCGATCATGTTCATGTTCCTCATCGGCCAGCTGATCCCGGGCGCACTGCTGCTCATCTCGCTGTACCTGATGCTGAGCTCGGCCGGGCTGCTGTACACCTACACGGCGCTGATCATCTCGTTCACGACGTTCACCCTGCCGCTCGCGGTGTTCCTGCTGAAGGGCATCATCGACGCCCTTCCGGACGACATCCTCGAGGCGGCCAAGGTCGACGGTCTCTCACGCACCGGCACCATGTTCCGCATCGTGTTCCCGCTCGTGGTCCCCGGTCTCATCACCGCGGGCATGTTCGCCTTCATGCGCGGCTGGAGCGATCTCCTCTTCGCCCTCACGCTCGCCGGCCCCGACAAGCAGACGCTGCCGGCAGGCCTGACCCAGGCGTTCATCCGCGAGGGCACGGCCGACTGGCCCGCCCTCATGGCGGCATCCCTCATCACGTCGCTCCCGCTCGTCATCATCTTCGTCCTCCTGCAGCGCTACTTCGTCTCCGGCCTCGCCGCCGGAGCCGTCAAGGGGTAGCCATGCGTCTCCCGAACAGCTCTACCCCCATCACCTCGAAGGAGCAGTCTCCATGACCATCTCGAACTCACAGCTGAGCCGCCGAGCCTTCCTCGGAGGCGGCACCGTGCTCGCCGCATTCGGTGCCCTCGCGCTCGCCGGGTGTGCAACGCCCGCCGCCCCCGGCGCCGGTGCCGGAGGGGCCTCGGCCGGTGCCGCGACAGCAGCCAAGACGATCAACTTCTACGGCAACTCGCTCGGCGAGGAGGCGCTGAAGTCCGCGTGGCAGGGCATCCTCGACGGGTTCTCCAAGAAGGAGGGCGTCAAGGTCGCCCCGGTCATCTACCCGTACGACCAGGCGGCCACGCAGCTCGCTCTGACCGGGCGCTCCGGCAACCTCATGGGTGTCGGTCAGTCGGGCGGGTGGCAGGTCCTCACGCCGATGAACGTGCTCGCCGACCTCACCGACCTCGCCAAGGGGCTCGGCATCCCGCAGGGCGTGCTCGACTCGTACACGATGGACGGCAAGCTGCTCGTGCTGCCGCTCACGGCCGCCGGCATCGGCATCATCACCAACGGCGAGATCGCGAAGAGCGTCGGCATCAAGTCGGGTATGACGGTGGAGCAGTTCGCCACCGCGCTCGAGAAGATCAAGAAGCAGGACAAGTCGCTGATCCCGTACGCCGCGGTCACCAAGAACCCGGACCTCAAGGACTCCGTGCCGTGGATGTGGGGCTTCGGCAGCGATGTCGTCACCGACGACCTCAAGTGCACGCTGGGAGACGCCGAGAGCGTCGAGGCCGTCACCTGGTACAAGTCGCTGCAGGACCAGGGTCTGACGCAGACCAACGTCGCCCGTAGCGACGCCCGCATCCTGTTCGCCAGCGGCCGGGCCGCGCTCTACGACGACGCCCCGCTCGCCTCGACCTTCGTCAAGACGAACGGTGCCGCGCAGAACATCATCGACAACATCGGAGCGATCTCGCGTCCGACGGCCGGAGGAAAGGACTCCTTCAACCGTGCCTGGGGCAGCGGCGTGTTCGCGACCGCGGGCGAGGGCGAGCTCACCAGCCGCGACTTCATCCTGTACGCGGCGACCAACGTCGAAGCGGCGACGGCACTGTACGAGAACTCCGCCGTGGCTCCGGCCGCCAAGAGTGTCGCCGACAAGATCCCGGCACTCGCGGCCGACAAGTTCCAGGGTGCGTTCCGCACGGAGGTCTCCGAGCACGCTCGGGGCGCCGCGTGGGATCGTGTCGCCGTGACGGCGCAGATCGATGCCGCCATCGGTGCCGGAGTCGCAACCATCCTCGCCGGGCAGGTCGAGGCGCAGGCCGGCCTGAACGCGCTGAAGAAGGAAGTCCAGGGGCTGCTCGACTCCAACGCCTGAGGCCCTGCACGAAGAAGGCCGCGTCCCGAAAGGGGACGCGGCCTTCCTCGTCGTGGGGACGACGGGGTCAGAGCCAGCGATCCCGGAGGACCGGCTTCAGCCAGGCCGCGGGGGACGAGATCGAGAGGCCGCCGTCGACCGCGATGGACGTTCCCGTGACGAAGGAGGCGGCGTCGGAGGCGAGGAACGCCACGACCGAGGCGACCTCCTCCGGCCGGCCGATGCGTCCGAGCGGGTAGCCCTCGCTCTCGCCGGTGTCTACCGCTGCGATGCTGCCCGGCTGCACAGCGTTGACGCGGATGCCCCGAGGGCCGTTGTCGAGCGCGAGCTGCCGCACGAGGCCGTCCACGCCCGCCTTGGCGGCTGCGTAGGCGGCCAGGGCAGGGGCGGCGAGCGAGGAGTTCACCGAGGTGACCGCGACGATCGACGATCCGCGGGTGAGGCGGGGGAGTGCGGCCCGCGCCACGAAGAACGCCGAGTCCAGCGTGGCGCCGAGTGCGCCGCGCCAGTCGTCGTCGCTCGTGGCCTCGGCGCGCGCGATCGGCATGCGGCCCGCGGCGAGCACCACGACATCGAGGCGGCCCAGAGCCTGCTCGGCGTCGGCGACGGCGCGGTCGGCGGCCTCCGGCGCGCTGCAGTCCGCGACGAGGTAGCGCTCGAAGACCGGGTCTGCCGGGTCCTCGAGCCCTACGCCGACGACGGCGTCTCCGCCGTCGACGAAGGCGCGGGCGATCGCGAGTCCGATGTCGGAGCTGCCGCCGATCAGCAGCACGCCGCGGCGTGTCACACGCGCACCGTGGCGGGGATCGGGGGCAGCGCGAGCTCGTCGATCACGAGCTTGACCGAGGCGCGGCTGCCCGCGTCCAGGCGCGAAGCGGGGTAGCGCACCGTCGCATGGTCGATCACGCCGCGTGCGACGAGCACCTCCTTGTGCACCGCCCAGGCGATGCCTCCCTGCAGACCGATGAGCACGAGAGGGAGCATACGACGGAACTCGGCACGCGCCTCCTCGACGCGCCCCTCGGTGAACAGCGCGAGCACCGGGCCGAGCAGGTCGGGGAACTCGCAGGCCGGCATCGTGCCCACCGCACCCCTGGCGTACTCCTCCAGGCAGAACTGGGCGTTCTGACCGCCGAGCACCGCGAAGTCGGGGTCCTCGATCGCCGCGACCACCGCGCCGACCTTGGGGGCCGTCGGCGGCGCCTCGACCTTGACGGAGTCGACCCCGTCGAGGCGGGCGATCTCGGCGATCAGGCTCGGCGCCATCGCGACGCCGGTGACGCCGGGTGCATCCTGCACCATGACGGAGAGCGTGGTCGCGGCGGCCACGTCGCCGTAGAAGTCCACGAGGGTGCCGGCGGGCGGCTTCACCATGAACGGCGGGAGCACCATGAGGGCATCCGCGCCGCCTTCCTCGGCGAGGAGGGACTGCTCGATGGACGTCGCGGTGGAGGTGCCGTTGACGCCGGCGATCACAGGGATGCGGCCGTCGACGACCCGGACGACATCGTCCAGGATCGTGCGGCGCTCCTCGGTCGTGAGAGCGAAGCCCTCGCTCGCCATCCCGAAGACGGCGACGCCGTCGACTCCGGAAGCGAGCTGGAACTCGACCAGTCGGCGCAGGCTCGCGCGGTCGAGGGCGCCCGTCTCGTCGAACGGAGTCGCCAGAATGGGCATCAAGCCGTGGAGTGTCGGAGCCATCAGCTGTTTCCCCGCTTCATCATCGTGTATCCACATTTCTCGCAAGTGTTATGCATATTGTGAGATAGTCTGCCACATAACGGTTACGAGCTACCAGCGAAGGATGATCCGGATGTCGCACACCCCGCCCTCCCGAACCGTCGAGATCATCTCCGACGCCCGTTACGTGCAGGCCGAATCTCCGCGATGGGACGGTCGCGACGGCGGCCTCGCCTGGATCGACATGGCCACCGGATCGCTGCATCGCGGACGTATCGAGCACGGCAGAGTCGTCCCCGAGACCGCGGTCGTGGTCGGTGCGCAGATCGGCGCTCCCATCCCGCTCGCGCAGTCGGGCGCCGGATGGCTTGTCGGTGTCGATCGCCGCGTGGTGCACGTCGGCGACGACGCGGTCGTCACGGCGCTCACCGACGACGTCGCCGCACCGGGCGACTACATGAACGACGGCGGCGGCGACCCCTCCGGCCGCTTCTGGGTGGGCAGCCAGTCGATGCCGCGCGATCCCCACTGCACGCTGTGGAGCATCGGCGCCGACGGCATCCCCGTCGCGCGCCTCGACGGTGTGACCGTGTCGAACGGTCTCGCCTTCGACCAGACGGGCACCACTCTCTACTACATCGACACCCTGCCGCACCGCAGCATCGAGGCCTTCGACGTGGCCGCCGACGGCACGCTGTCGAACCGCCGCACGGTGTGCCGCGTCGACGGCGGCAACCCCGACGGCATGACCATCGACCTCGACGGCAACCTCTGGGTCGCGGTGTGGGACGCCGCCGAGGTGCGCCGCTACTCGCCGGAGGGTGAGCTCCTGGAGACGATCGCTCTCCCGGCGAAGCGACCCACCGCTGTGGCGCTCGTCGGAACGCTGCTGGTGATCACGACGGCGAGCATCGGACTCGCAGACCCGGCGGATGCCGACGGCGCGCTGCTCGGCGTGCAGGTCGATGTCGCCGGCGTCCCGGCGTGGCCGTGGGCAGGTGCGGCTCCGGTCGTGAGCGCAGCCGGTTCCGTCGCGGAGGCGGCGCTGTGAGCACCGTAGACAACGCGCAGCTCCGGGAGCGACTGCGAGCCACGCGGCTCGTCGCGATCCTCCGGGGCACCGACGTCGATGCGACGGTGGCCGCGGCGCGCACGCTCATCGACGCGGGCGTCGCGACGCTCGAGATCGCCCTCACCCTGCCGGACGCCGAAGAGGCGATCGCCCAGGTCGTGCAGGATGCTCCGGAATCGGCGCTGATCGGCGCCGGGACCGTGCTCAGCGAGGCCGACGTCGAGCGGGCAGCATCCGCCGGCGCGCAGTTCATGGTGACGCCCACCCTCAGCGCCTCGGTCGAGTATGCGGTCGCGCAGGGGATCGGCGTGCTCCCGGGTGTGTATACGCCGACGGAGATCCAACGCGGTCACGACCTCGGCAGTGCGGCGGTCAAGCTGTTCCCGGCGTCGGCGCTAGGAGCCGGCTTCATCCGCGCGGTGCGCGACCCCTTCCCCGATGCGCGGATCATCCCCGTGGGCGGAGTGCGCGTCGACACGGTGGGCGAGTACATCGCGGCCGGAGCCTTCGGGATCGGGGTCGGGGGACCCCTCGTCGGCGATGCCGCCGCACCGGGCGGCGATCTCGCGGCGCTCGCCGTTCGCGCCCGTGCGTTCGTGCAGGCCGTGCGCTCCGCCTGATCGCGTCCCTCCGGGCGTCGCAGAAGGTGGTGCGCGATGTCGGGGCCCGTGCTTACCATGTCGCCATGGTCGATAGCGCTGCTGCTTCCGTTCCCCCTGTCCGCCGCCCCTCCACCGTCGAAGAAGTCGCCGAGGTCGTGCGACTCGCCTCCCGCGAGGCCGTCCCCTTGACCGTCGTGGCCGGCGGGCACGGGCCGTGGTCGCACGCCCCGGCCGAGGGGATCCGTCTCGAACTCGGCGGTCTGTCGGGCATCGAGGTCGACGGCACCACCGTGCGCATCGGTGGCGGCGCGGTCTGGGGCGATGTCGCTTCGGCGCTCGCCGGGCGCGGTCTGGCGCTCAGCTCGGGCGACACCGCCTCGGTCGGGGTCGGCGGGCTCACGCTCGGCGGCGGGATCGGGTGGATGGTGCGGGCCTGGGGTCTCGCCATCGATCAGCTGATCGGCGCACAGGTCGTCACCGCCTCGGGCGAGGTGGTCGAAGCGTCTTCCGCGACGAACCCCGAGCTCTTCTGGGCACTGCGTGGCGGTGGCGGCAACTTCGGCGTGGTCACACGGTTCGACTTCGCCGCGCATCCGCTGGCCGGGATCGCCTTCGCCGAGAGTGTGATCGACGGTGATGCGACCGCGGTGCTGCGTGCCGCGCGCGATCTGCTCCGCGACGCTCCGCGTGAGCTCACGGTCACGTACATGGACGTGCCGCCGATGGACCCGAGCGCACCGGCGGGAGCGCGCCTGAGCGCGGTGTGGGCGGCGCCGGAGCCCGACCGCCTGCGCGCCGTGTGGGAGCCGATCTCCGCGCTCCCCGGTGTGCAGACGCAGGTGACGACTCCGCCGTATCGCGAAGTGCTGATGGAGATGCCCGAGCCGGAGGGCGATGATGTGCCCGCCCCTCCCGGCTTCCTCGGCGGCAACGGGCTCTACGCCGAGCTCGATGACGCGCTGATCGAGCGGCTTGTGGCCTTCCGGCGCGCGTATCCGGCCTCGGTGGTCTTCCTCCGGTCGCTGGGCGGCGCGTTCCACGACGTCGCGCAGGAGGAGACGGCGTTCCCGGCGCGTGCGGCGAACTGGTTCGTGATGGCCGGGGCGTTCGTCATCCCGGGCATGCTCGACGATCAGACCCGTGCCGCGATCGATGCGGACGGCGAGGGCATCCGGGCCGGTCGCCTGGCCGAGTACGGCAACTTCGCCGACACCGAGCGCGCGGATGCGGTGCCCGGCATGTTCTCGGCGGATGCGCTCGCGCGGCTCCGGGCCACCAAGGCCGCGTGGGATCCGCAGAACGTCTTCCACCGCAACCACAACATCGTCGTGTGATGCACGAAGGGCCGGGTACCTCGCGGTGCCCGGCCCTTCGTGACGAGACGTCAGTGCGTGTCTTCGGCCTCGATCTCGGTGCGGTCGCCCGACCACAGCGTGTGGAAGGTGCCTTCCTTGTCGATTCGCTTGTAGGTGTGCGCGCCGAAGAAGTCACGCTGTCCCTGGACGAGCGCGGCCGGGAGGCGGTCGGCACGGATGCCGTCGTAGTACGACAGTGACGACGAGAACGCCGGGGCGGGGATGCCCGCTTCGGCGGCCGCGATGACGACTCGGCGCCAGGCTGCCTGGGCACGCGTGATCGCCTCGGTGAAGTACGGGGCGGTGAGCAGGACCGGCAGGTCCGGCGTCTCGGCGTAGGCGTCGGCGATCCGGTTGAGGAACTGGGCGCGGATGATGCAGCCGCCGCGCCAGATCTTGCTGATCGCGCCGAGGTCGATGTTCCAGCCGTACTCGGCGGCGCCGGCGCGGATCTCGTCGAAGCCCTGCGAGTACGCGACGATCTTCGACGCGTAGAGCGCGAGGCGCACGTCTTCGATGAACGCGTCGGTGTCCTCGACCGAGAACTCCTCCTCCGGGCCCGGCAGGTCGCGGGAGACCGCGCGCTGCTCGGGGTGCGAGGAGAGCGAGCGGGCGAAGGTCGCCTCGGCGATGCCCGAGACGGGGACGCCGAGCGACAGCGCGGTCTGCACGGTCCACGCGCCGGTGCCCTTGGCGCCGGCCTGGTCGAGGATCACGTCGACCAGCGGCTTGCCGGTCTCGGCATCCACCTGGCGGAGCACCTCGGCGGTGATCTCGATCAGGTAAGACTCCAGTTCGCCGCGGTTCCACTCGGCGAAGATCTCCGCGATCTCCGCGGGGGTCTTGCCCGTGCCGCGACGGATCAGGTCGTACGCCTCGGCGATCAGCTGCATGTCGGCGTACTCGATGCCGTTGTGCACCATCTTGACGAAGTGTCCGGCACCGTCGTGTCCGACGTGCGTCACGCACGGCTCGCCCTCAGCGACCGCAGCGATGGACTTCAGGATCGGTCCGAGCGTGATCCAGGACTCGTCCGAACCGCCGGGCATGATCGACGGGCCGAGCAGGGCGCCCTCCTCGCCGCCGGAGATGCCGGCGCCGACGAAGTTGATGCCCGTCTCGCGGACGGCCTTCTCGCGACGGATCGTGTCGGGGAAGTAGGCGTTGCCGCCGTCGACGATGATGTCGCCCGGCTCGAAGACCTCGACCAGGGAGTCGATCACGGCGTCGGTCGGGCCGCCGGCCTTGACCATGATGATCGCGGTGCGCGGCTTCTGCAGCGAGTCGGCGAACTCCTGGTAGGTGCGGGCCGGGACGAATCCGGCCTCGGGGTGCTCGTCGAGGAGCGTCTGGGTCTTCTCGTAGCTGCGGTTGAAGATCGCCACGGTGTTCCCCTCGCGGCTGGCGAGGTTGCGGGCGAGGTTCGATCCCATGACGGCGAGTCCGACGACTCCGATGTTCGCTGATGCTTCGGGCACAGAAGGCTCCTCGAGGGTGAAGAAGGGGTGGTTTCAGCGTATCGCTGTCCGGGAGGTCAGTGCTCGCCTGTGTCACGCGACGCGATGAAGCGTCGGGACACGGCGATGTCGCGGTCTCCGAGACCCGCGGCCACCAGCTCGTCGAACGCGGCGCGCAGGGTGGGCAGGAGCACGGGGGAGGTGCCGGTGGCCTCGGCGATGTCGGCGGCGAAGCCGAGGTCCTTCACCATGTACTGCGCGACGCCGCTGGGGGAGTCGTCGCCGGTGACGAGCTTCTCGCGACGGCTGTCGAGCAGTCGCGAGCCGGCGTAGCCGCCGGAGAGCAGTGACCAGAGGGCATCGAGGTCGAGTCCGGAGCGGTCAGCGAGCACCGTGGCCTCTCCGAGCGCCAGGATCGTCGCGGACACCACCAGCTGGTTGCAGGCCTTCGCGACCTCGCCGGCGCCGAGCGGACCGAGCAGGACGGGCGTGCCGCACGGGGCCAGCACCTCGGCTGCGAGGGCCGCATCCTCGGGGTCGCCGCCGAGCATGATCGAGAGAGTCCCGGCGATGGCGCCGTCTTCGCCGCCCGAGACCGGGCAGTCCACGACCCGCACCCGCCCGTCGGTCTGCGCGCCGATGCGCTCTGCGAGCGCACGGACGGCCGGTGCCGACGAGGTCGATCCGATCATGACGAGCAGCTCACCGGCGTCCGCGAGGAGTCCGTCCGGGCCGTCGAGCATCGCCTCGAACGGGGGCAGATCCGGCAGCATCATGAGGAGGGCGTCTACTCTGGAGGCGAGTTCGCGCGGTGTCTCCGCCCAGGTGGCTCCGGCCGCCAGCAGCTCCGGCTGCGGGCGTCGCGCGTGGATCACCAGTCGTCCGTGCGCGGCGAGCAGATGGTCGGCCATGGGGCGGCCCATGGCGCCGAGTCCCACGGCGCCGACGGTGACGGATGACATGTTCATGGGCACACGGTAGCAATAATCCAATGGATAGAACAGTGTCCAACAGGATGGATCTGAGCTAAAGTGAGGGATCCAGGATTTCCCGAGGAAGGGATCAGCATGACGGGGACCGAGAACAAGCTGCGTGCCGTCGTGACGGTACCGCTGCGCGAAGACCTCTGCCGGCTCATCGAAGAGCTCGAGCCTCGCGTCGAGGTGGTCCGCGATCACTCGCTCCTCCCTCCGATGCGGGGGCCTGCGGATTGGTCCGGCGACCCGGACTTCACTCGCACGGAGAGCGAGCAGCACGCCTTCGACGAGTTGGTCGACTCCGCCGACGCCCTCTTCGGCATCCCCGATGTGGACGCCACGGCGCTGGCCCGCACGGTGACGGCGAACCCGCGACTGCGCTGGGTCATGACGACGGCGGCCGGCGGCGGGGCCGCGGTCAAGGCCGCAGAGCTCGACCGTGCGGACCTCGATCGGATCGTCTTCACCACCAGCGCGGGCGTGCACGGCGGGCCCCTGGCTGAGTTCGCCGTTTTCGGCGTGATGGCGGGAGCGAAGAACCTCCCTCGCCTCCTTGCGGATCAGCGCACCCGCACCTGGCCCGACCGCTGGGAGATGCGACAGCTCGACGAGATGACCGTGCTCGTCGTCGGCCTCGGCGGCATCGGCGCGGAGTGCGCGCGTCGCTTCCACGCGCTCGGTGCCAGGGTCTGGGGCACCACGAGGTCGGGGGAGCCCGTCGCCGGCGTCGATCGTCTGGTGCGACTGGACGAGCTGCGAGACGCGGTTGCCCATGTCGATGCGATCGTCGTGACCCTGCCCGGCACGACCCAGACCCACCACCTGATCGGGGCCGACATCCTCGCCGCGGTGAAGCCGGGAGCGATCATCACCAACGTCGGTCGCGGCACGGTCATCGACGAGACGGCACTGCTCGCAGCTCTCGACGACGGTCGTATCGCCTTCGCCGCTCTCGATGTCTTCGAGCAGGAGCCGCTCGACGATGCGTCACCGCTGTGGACGCATCCGAATGTGCTGGTGAGCCCGCACACGGCCGCGCTCAACTCGAAGGAGGAGGAGCGGATCGCTCGACGCTTCGCCGAGAACGCGGCGCGCCTGCTCGATGGCGAGCCGCTGACCGCCGTGGTCGATACGGTCGAGTTCTACTGATCCGCAGGCGGGTGCGTGCGCACCCGCGGCCCCACTGATGGCGGAAGGCGCAGCCATGGACGACGACACCCGCGAGGGGCGCGATCCCGCGCCTGCCGTCACCCGCAGCATCCGCCTGCTCGGCCTCCTCGCTGACGCGGGTGGTCCACGCACCCTGACGGAGCTCGCCGGCGAACTGGGGCTCGCGAAGTCGTCGACCGCGAATCTGTGCCTCGCGCTCGAGGCGGGGGGCATGGTCGACCGCACCGCCCAGGGCTATCGACTGGGCGTGCGAACTGCGGAGCTGGGCGGTGCGTTCGCCGCGCAGTTCAACCAGGTGCGCGAGTTCTACAGCGTGTGCGAGGCCTCGCCGCAGCTGGCCTCCGAGCTCGTGCAGGTCGCCATGCTCGACGGCACGGATGCGCTGTATCTCGCCAGGCACGAAGGGTCGCGGTCGCTGCGACTGGGAACGCCGCTGGGCTCGCGGCTCCCCGCGCCGCTGTCGGCCACCGGACGCGCGCTGCTCGCCGCGATGAGCGATGCCGAGGTCGCCGAGCTCCTCGGGGAGGATGCCGTCTTCCCGTCGCTGACGGAGCGGAGCGCGACGACCATGGCCGGGCTGCTGGAAGTGCTCGCCACCGCCCGCCGGCGCGGCTGGGCGCTGGATGCGGAGGAGTCCTTCCGCGGCATCGTCGGCGTGGCCGTGCCGCTCGAGGGGTGGGCGCCGACCGATCCGCCGCTGGCGCTCGGTGTGGCGATCCGCGCCGCCGAGGCGGACTACGAGCGCATCGAGCGCGTGGGTGAGGCTCTGCGCGCGGCTGCCGCGGCGTTGACGAACCCGTTCAGCACCGCCGTTCGTCGCTGACTCTTTCCGCGCTTCCGTGTCTCGGGGCGCGGTCGGTACTTTCGTGCGTCGAAACCCGGTCCAAAGGGTTGAACGCAATCCAACGGGCTGGTACAGTCGTGCTCACGCCGCAGGCGAAGCCGATCGAAGGAGATGGCAGTGACCGACCCCCGCACCTCAGCACGAGCAGTGTCCGATGACCCGGAGTACGCGGCGAATCTGCGCCGCGCGACGCTGGCCTCCAGCATCGGGAGCGCGCTCGAGTACTTCGACTTCGCGCTCTACGGGCTCTCCACGGCGTTGATCTTCAACGTCCTGTTCTTCCCGCAGGACGACCCCGCCATGGCCACGGTCGCCGCGTTCGCGACCTTCGGCGTCGGTTTCCTGGCACGTCCGTTCGGCGGTCTGTTCTTCGGCGTCCTGGGCGACAAGCTTGGACGCAAGTGGGTCCTGGTCGCCACGATCGTCCTGATGGGCGGGGCATCGACCGCGATCGGTCTTCTGCCCACCTACGAGGCGATCGGGCTCTGGGCCCCGGTCCTGCTGGTGCTGATGCGCCTCCTCCAGGGCTTCGGGGCGGGTGCGGAGCAGGCCGGTGCCACGGTGCTGATGGCCGAGTACGCGCCGGTCAAGCGCCGCGGGTTCTTCTCCGCACTGCCGTTCGTCGGCATCCAGGCGGGCACCCTGCTCGCCGCGGTCGTCTTCGGGTTGATCACCCTGCTTCCCGAGGACCAGCTGCTGAGCTGGGGATGGCGCGTGCCGTTCCTCGCCTCGTTCGCCCTGATCCTGCTCGCCCTGTTCATCCGGATGCGGCTGCGCGAGACGCCGACCTTCATCGAGCTCGAGAAGCACGAGCAGGTCGCCGATCGCCCCATCAAGGAGATCTTCACGCACGGACTCCCCGGCGTCATCGTCGGCATCGGTCTGCGGATGGCCGAGAACGGCGGCTCCTACATGTTCCAGACCCTCGGTCTCGCGTTCTTCGTCACCGTGGTCGGCGACAGCGCAGACAAGAGCCTGCTCACGTGGGGTGTCACCCTCGGGTCGCTGATCGGCGTCTTCTCGGTGCCGTTCACCGGACACCTCTCCGACCGCTTCGGGCGCCGCACGGTGTACCGCTTCGGTGCCGTCTTCATGCTCGTCTACACGTTCCCCGCGTGGTGGCTGCTGTCGCTCGGCAACTACGCCGTGGCCATCGGCGTGATCGCGATCGGCATCGGCGTCGCCGTGAACAGCATGCTCGGACCGCAGTGCGCCATGCTCCCCGAACTCTTCGGAAACCGTCACCGCTACCTGGGCGTCGCGATGGCCCGCGAGATCTCGGCCGTGCTCGCCGGCGGCCTCGCCGGTGTTCTCGGTGCCTACCTGATCGCAGTCAGCGACGGGAACTGGGTGCTCCTGGCGATCTACATGGCCGTGCTCGCCCTCATCACCACCGCCTCGACCTTCCTCGCTCCCGAGACGCTGCGTCGCGATCTCACCCGCGTCGACGACGCGATCAAGGTCTCCCGCGAAGAGGGTGGCGACGACGTCTTCGCCACGACGGTCTCGATCAAGGCCGTCGGACGGTGAGCGCCCTGCCTGCGGGCCTCGCCCTCTTCGACCTCGGCGGGCGCACGGCGCTCGTGACCGGATCGAGCCAGGGCATCGGCCGGACCCTCGCGGAAGGACTCGCCGGAGCGGGTGCGACGGTGGTCGTGCACGGACGCGATGCCGCGAAGGCGGCGGCGGTCGCGGCCGAGATCGCACAGGGCACGGGCGCCGCGGTCCACAGCGTCGTCTTCGACGTGACCGATTCCGCGGCGGTGGATGCGGGGATGCGCGAGGTCGAGCAGCTCATCGGCACGCCCGACATCCTCGTGAACAACGCCGGTGTGCAGCGGCGGGCGCCGATCGCGGAGTTCGCGGACGAGGACTGGGATGCGCTCGTGCAGACCAACCTCTCCAGCGTGTTCCACCTGTCGCGCCGCGTCGCCGCCGGGATGATCGCCCGCGGCTCGGGAAAGATCATCCAGATCGGCAGCGTGCAGTCGCAGCTCGCCCGTCCGTCGATCGCCGCGTACTCGGCGACGAAGGGTGCGATCGTGATGTTCACGAAGGGGCTCTGCGCCGACCTCGCCCCGCACGGCATCCAGGCCAACGCCATCGCTCCCGGCTACTTCGCGACCGCTCTCACGCAGCCGCTCGTCGATGACGAGGAGTTCTCGGCGTGGGTCCGCGGGCGCACCCCGGCAGGGCGCTGGGGAGACACCCGCGATCTCGTCGGCGCCCTGCTCTTCCTCGCCGGCGGGGCGAGCGACTTCGTCAACGGCCAGACGCTCTTCGTCGACGGCGGCATGACGGCGGTCGTCTGATGCGGCTCGGTCGAGTCGCGTCCGCCGCAGGCCCCCGCTGGGTGCGCGAGACGGCCGACGGGCTCATTCCGATCTCCGACCCGTTCCTCGCGTTCGCCGAGGGGCGTGCCCCGGACGACGAGGGTGACGCCGTCGACGGAACCGTCGTCGCGCCGGTCGACCCTCTCGTCATCGTCGGCATCGCCCAGAACGGTCCCGGCCACGACTCGCCGGTGCAGGCGTGGCTCAAGAGCCCGCGGACCGTGATCGGAAGCGGAGCGGAGGTCACCCTGCGGCGCGATGCGGGCGCCCCGGTGGCGGAGGGCGAGATCGCCGTCGTGATCGGCCGGGCGACCCACGGCTTGACGGCGCAGAACGCTCACGAGTACGTGCTCGGCGTCACCGCGGTGAACGATCTCTCCAGCCCCGATCGCGCGATCAGCGATCCCCGCAACTTCGAGTCGAAGTCGGGGGAGGGCTATACGCCGCTCGGTCCGTGGATCGACACCGCAGCGGGAATCGACGACGTCGAGCTCGACGTGGAGGTCGACGGGCTCCTCGTCGCCCGGACCGGGAGCCGGCAGCTGCCCATGCCGATCCGCGAGTGCCTCGCGTACGTCGCGGCCTGGTCCGTTCTGGGGCCCGGCGATGTCGTGATGACCGGTGCCCCGCACTCGCAGGCACCGGTGCATCCCGGCCAGCGCGTGACGATCCGGGTGGCCGGAATCGAGCTGGTCACGGCGTTCGCCTGACCGAGGAGGAGACCTGGTGGACAATCTCGCCGTGGTGGCCCACGCCGCCGACGATCTGCGCATCGAAGACATCGGCGCCCCAGCGCCCCGCGCCGACGAGGCCGTCATCGACGTCGCCTACGGGGGCATCTGCGGCTCCGACCTGCACTACTTCCGGCACGGCGCAGCCGGGGCGTCCGTGCTCCGCGAGCCGATGATCCTGGGGCATGAGGTCGCCGGCGTCGTGGCCGTCGCAGCCGCGGACGGATCCGGCCCTGCCATCGGAACCCGTGTGGCCGTGCACCCCCTCACCGCGCATGGCGACGGACGCACGCCCTGGCCCCCGGATCAGCCGAATCTCGCGCCGGCCTCGACGTACCTCGGGTCGGCGATGCACCTGCCGCACACGCAGGGAGCGTTCGCGCGCCGGGTCGCGATGCCCACGCGCATGCTGCATCCCCTGCCCGCCGGACTCGATCTGAGAACCGCCGCGCTGGCCGAGCCCGCGGCCGTGGCCTGGCACGCATTGCAGCGAGCCGGCGAGGTGCGCGGGCGTCGTGTCGTCGTCATCGGCGCGGGACCGATCGGTCAGCTGGTCGCCGCGGTCGCCCAGCGCGGAGGGGCGGCGTCCGTCACCGTCACCGACCTGCAGCAGCCTCCGCGCGAGATCGCGGAGGCGCGCGGCATCCGGGCGATCGATGCGCGGGCCGAGGCGGAGATCGCGGAGCTGCACGCCGACATCGTGGTCGAATCCAGCGGCACCGTGCCCGGTCTCTCGGCCGCGGTCTCGGCGGCGACCCGTGGCGGCACCGTCGTGCTGCTCGGCCTGCAGCGCGGGGGAGATGTTCCGGCGCCCCTGGCCACGGCCATCACCCGTGAACTGACGCTCCGCGGCTCGTTCCGCTTCGGCGCCGAGTTCGACGACGTCATCGCCGCCCTCGCCGACGGCAGCCTCGACGTGCGCGGTATCATCAGCGAGGTGCTGCCGGTGGAAGATGCTCACGAAGCCTTCGCGCTGGCAGCCGATCCTGCGAGCTCCTGCAAGGTGCTCATCGACTTCGGCCTGGAGATATGACTGTGCGCATCGTCGTGATGGGTCCCAGCGGCTGCGGCAAGTCCACTGTCGGCAGTGCGCTCGCGGAGAGCATGGAGGCGCGCTTCATCGACGGCGATGACCTGCATCCGCTGACCAACGTCGAGAAGATGGCCGCCGGCATCCCGCTCGACGATGCGGACCGGATGCCGTGGCTTCGCACCGTCGGAGCGACACTCCACGGCGAGGACCGGATCGTGATCGCCTGCTCCGCGCTGCGTCGTCGCTACCGGGACGCGATCCGCGAAGAGGCACCCGACACGTTCTTCGTGGAGCTGGTGGTGGATCGTGCCACTCTGGAGGCGCGGCTGACGCAGCGCGCTGAGCACTTCATGCCCGCATCGCTGCTGGATTCGCAGCTGGAGACCCTGGAATCGCTGCAGGACGGCGAAAGCGGGATCCGGGTCTCGGCGTCACTCGCTCTGGACGAGGAGATCCGCCTCATCCGCGATGCGGTGCAGGCGTCGGCGGTCTGAGCCGCGTTCAGTCCTTGCGGTAGCTCGAACGCCCCATGGCGAACAGAGCGATGAACGACGTGACGGCCGCGCACACGGTCATGGCGCCGATCAGCCAGAGGATTGCGTGCGAGAGGAAGGCGCCGTCGAGCATGGGGGTTCTCCGTGTTCTGCAGAAAAGGACCGGGTGTCCTCAGCCTATCGGGTCATCCGGTACCATTGAGGCTGTACCTCGGCGAGGGATGCTTCTGCGCGTGCGCGTTCATCCGTTATCGACGCGGCGAAGCAAGCCCGGTGGCTTTCCTCCTGCGTCAGCGAGTTCGACAATTCCAAGACCACCGCGCGGCGCCTTCGCTGCGTGCCCCGAAGGAGAACCCCATGTCTGAAGACACCAAGGTCCAGGCCGAGCTCCGCGAGAGCTTCGGCAAGGGCTTCGCCCGCCGCCTCCGCGCCGCCGGCAAGATCCCCGCCGTCATCTACGGCCACGGCACCGAGCCGGTGCACGTCGCGCTGCCGGGCCACCAGGTCTCGCTCATCATCCGCCGCGCCAACGCGCTGCTCGAGCTCGACATCGAGGGCAAGGGCCAGCTCGCCCTCGTCAAGGACGTCCAGCGCGACCCGGTGCACCAGATCATCGAGCACATCGACCTGCTCGTCGTGAAGAAGGGCGAGAAGGTCGCCATCGACGTGCCGATCGTCGTCACCGGCGAGTCGGCTTCCGGCACCATCGTGAACCTCGACGCGACCACGCTGTCGATCGAGGCCGAGGCCACGCACATCCCGCAGAACATCGAGGTCTCGGTCGAGGGCCTGGAAGAGGGCGCGCACATCACCGGCGCCGACGTGAAGCTCCCCAAGGGCTCCACGCTGCTCTCCGACCCCGAGGTGCTCGTCGTCGCGATCTCCGTCCCGGCCGCACCCACCGAGGATGACGCCGAGGGCGAGTCCGCAGAGGGCACCGAGGCAGCCGAAGAGGCCGCCGCGGAGTGATCTCCGACTGATTCATCACAGAGGGGACGCGATCCGATCGCGTCCCCTCTGTCGTATCCTGACCGAGGCTCTGCGCACCGGCAGTGAGAGGACGACGACATGGCATCGACCTGGCTCGTGGTGGGACTCGGCAACCCCGGCCCGCGATATGAGACCACCCGCCACAACATCGGTCAGATGGTGGTCGATGAACTGGCCTCGCGACGCGGCGAGGCGTTCCGCGAGCACAAGGGCGGAGCGCGCGTCGTCGAGACGTGGCTGCGTCCTGGCGCGGACAAGCTCGTGCTGGCCAAGCCGAACACCTTCATGAACGTCTCGGGCACTCCGGTCGCGGCACTGGTGCGCTTCTACTCAGTGCCCGCAGAGCAGGTCATCGTCGTGCACGACGAACTCGACATCCCGTTCGATACGGTCAAGCTCAAGATCGGCGGGGGACACGGCGGACACAACGGCGTGCGCGACATCGCTCGGGCTCTCGGGACGGCAGAGTTCCCGCGTGTGCGCGTGGGAATCGGCCGTCCGGTCGGCCGCCAGGATCCGGCTGACTGGGTGCTCTCACCCTTCGGCAAAGAGGAACGGCCGAACCTGCCGATCCTCGTCGACGATGCCGCCGACGCGGTCGAGCTCCTCGTCGGCGAAGGACTTCTCGCGGCGCAGCAGAAGCACCACGCACCGCGCTGACGCCGCGGTGGTGCTCCCGCTGCTCCGGGAGCGCCGTCAGGACGTGTAGGTCGCGAAGCCGGTGGCGCTGCCGGCCGCGAGAGCGCCGACGAGCACGATGAAGAAGATGACCGCGCCGAGCACGGCGACGACGATGGCGGCGATTCCGGTGCCACGGCCCCTGCGCTTCGCGATGGCGATGATGCCGAGCACGATCGCAGTGATCCCGAGGATCGTGCCGATCCAGAAGGACAGCTCGGCCCAGAGGACCTGGTCGCGCGCGGGGGAGAGCACGCTGAGGTCTTCGGCGGTCGACGTCGTGACACCCTGCGGGAGGACGCGTCCGATCTCGAAGGCCGCGATGCCGGCGATGATCGGAGCGACGACCGCCGCGAGGAGTGAAAGCACCAGCGCGATCGTCCCGAACAGGCCGGAGGGGCGGACCGTGGTGTCGGGGGCCGTGTAGGTGCCCGCCGGGGAGGCGTAGCCGCCGACCGGGACCTGGTACGCGCCCGGAGGGGCTGCCGGGTACGCGGCAACCGGAGCGTTCGGGGTCGTCGCGTACGGCGGTGCGACGGGCGGTGCCGGCGGTGCGACGGGCGGTGCCGGCGGTGCGACGGGTGGTGCCGGCGGCGCGAAGGGCTCGGCGCCGGAGGGGGGAGGCAGCTGTGGATCAGTCACGTCCCCCATCCTAGGGCGCGGCTCAGACGCGTCGGAGGAGCCCCACGCGGTCGTACACGTTCGAGAGGGTCGCATCGGCGACGGCGTCCGCGCGTCCGGCGTTCTCCGCCAGGATGCGGTCGAGTTCGGCAGGATCGTCGAGCAGTTCGAGCGCACGCGCGCGCACGGGCTCGAACTCGTTCACGACCACCTCGGCGAGGCCCTTCTTGAAGTCGCCGTAGCCGCGACCTGCGTACTCGTCCTCGATCGCGGCGACCTGGCGACCGCTGAGGGCCGCGTAGATCGTGAGCAGGTTCGAGACGCCGGGCTTGTTCTCCCGGTCGAAGCGCACGGAGCCCTCGTTGTCAGTCACGGCTCGCATGACCTTCTTCGCCGACTTCGCCGGGTCGTCGAGCATCCACAGGACTCCCGCGTCGCTCTCTGCCGACTTCGACATCTTGGCGGTCGGGTTCTGCAGATCGTAGATGCGCGCGGTCTCCTTCTGGATGACCGGCAACGGCACGGTGAAGGTCTCACCGAAGCGGGAGTTGAAGCGCTCGGCGAGATCGCGGGTGAGCTCGACGTGCTGCTTCTGGTCGTCGCCCACGGGTACCACGTCCGTCTGGTACAGCAGGATGTCGGCGGCCATGAGGACCGGGTACGTGAACAGGCCGACGCTGGTGGCATCGGCTCCGTAGCGCGACGATTTGTCCTTGAACTGCGTCATGCGGCCGGCCTCGCCGAAACCGGTGATCGTGCTGAGGATCCAGGCGAGTTCGGCGTGCGCGCGCACGTGGGACTGCACGTACAGGGTCGACAGCGACGGCTCGATGCCCGCGGCGATGTACTGCGCGGCGGTGCGACGCGTCTTCTCGCGGAGCTCGGCCGGGTCCTGTGCGACGGTGAGCGCGTGCAGGTCGACGACCGAGAAGTAGGCATCGTAAGAGCTCTGCAGATCCCGCCACTGGAGCAGCGCGCCGATGTAGTTGCCGATCTGGAGGGAGTCGGCGGAGGGCTGCATTCCGGAGTAAAGGCGAGGTTTCGTCACACCCCCAATCCTATGGGGTGTGTGCGCGGCCCATACGATGGGCGGATGACGCCCGAATCCCCTCGCCGCCGCCGACGAGGGGACGCAGCCCTCTATGTCGAGGTCCTCATCCGCGCGCCACTGGAGGATGTCTGGCGACTGACGCAGGATCCCGCCTCGCACGTGCGGTGGGATGCGCGATTCACGGACATCGTTCCGCAGCGCACGCGATCCGACGGCGCGCGGGAGTTCCGATACGAGCTCGATCTCGGGGTGCACACGATCCGCGGCACCGGCGTCTCTCTCGCCACCCGCGAGGGGCCCGTGGGCGAGCGGACCTCGGCTCTGCTGTTCGATACGGAGGATGCACTGTCGCCGCTGGGCGCCGGTCGCGGGTACTGGCGATACATCCCGACGCCGGAGGGCGTGCGATTCCTGACCGGCTACGACTACGCGCCGGGATGGGGTTGGCTCGGGCGTCTGTTCGACCCGCTCGTCATCCGCCCGTTCGTGTGGTGGCTGACCGCCCGGAGTTTCGACCGCCTGCGGATGTGGGCGGAGGAGGGCACCTCCCCTGAACAGGCCAGCGGATGGCGGTCGCTGCGTCGCGGATATCGGCCCCGAGCGCGGAACTGTCGTTCACAGCCTCCCCGCCGCACCGGGAGAACGATCATGGAAGACGCACCGAGATCGCTCGAGGAGATCGCATGACGGCGGGCACCGGAATCTTCGAACGCGCGCTCGGAGACGATTTCGCCCGCCTCCACCCGCAGCTGCAGCGTCGCTTCGGGGTCGGTGTCGAGGCGGGATACGGCTGCATCGGACGAGGCACGATGACGGAGGTGCGTCGCGGCCCCTGGTGGACGCTGCCCTTCCTCCTGGTCGGGACCTTCCGCAACATCCTCTTCCCGGAGCGCGGACGCGATGTCCCCTTCCGAATAGACAACCATGCGTATCTCGACGATTTCGGCCGGGAGACGGTGACGTTCGTTCGGACGATGCAGGTGCGCCCCGGTCGTCGCCGACGCTTCGACGCCACGATGATCTACAGCGACGCTCGCCGTCGAGTGGTCGACTATCTGGGCACGCATCAGCACCTGGCCGTCGATCTGGATCTCACTGTCACCGACGACGGCGCTCTGCAGCTGACCTCCGGCGAGCAGCGGTTCTACGAGGGGCCTCTCGCCTTTCGATTCCCGATGCTGTTCAGCGGGCGCGCGCGACTGCGGGAGCGATACGACGACGAGCAGCAGCGGTACCTGATCGATCTCGAGATCCATAACGACGTCCTCGGATTCCTGTTCGGCTACCGCGGCGCATTCACGTGCGAGTTCGTCGATGGGCCGGCGCCGGCGACCGTGAAGCCCTACCGTGAGGAGCTTCGCGAATGACGGCCAGAGGCGCCGTGTTCCTCGCCGCACTCGGCGACGACGCGGAGCGGCTGCACCCGGAGATCCTTGCGCAGATGCGGGTGGAGGCCGAGAGCGACAGCGCGGTGGGTGTGTTCACGGTCGCCGGCAGTCGGTTCAGGCGGCTGACCGCTCTGGGGTACCCGGCGGTGGGCCCGGGCCTGCTCGTCACGCGTTTCGCCCGCGACGTCCCGTTCCGGATCGACACCGTGGCCGGCCGGTCGGGATCGGGTCGGACGACCCTCGCCGCCCGACGCGAGTTCCGCTTTCCCGGGAAGGTCCAGCACATCACCGATCGCCTCACGGCGACAGGCCGTCCCGGGATCCTCCACAATGCGCTGGGGGTGCGCGGGCGCGTGGAGATGCTCGAAGAGTGTTCCGTCACGCCCGAGGGGGCACTGCGGATGCGCTCCCGCGCGGTCGCCCTGCGCGTCGGCAGACGCCGGATCGTGCTGCGCGGCATCCTGCGCCTCGATGTCGACCTCGTCGACGGCTGGGACGAGGCAGAGCACCGTCGCACCATCGCGATGCGTGCCACCAGCCCCGTGCTGGGGACGGTCCTCGAGTACCGCGGCTGGTACCGTCACACGGATGCCCCGGCGGTACCCGAGGGTGGCCTCGGATCGGGTCAGTACGAGTAGTCGACGACGACCGGAGCGTGATCGCTCCAGCGCTGATCGTAGGCCGCCGCACGGGCCACGTGATAGGTCGTGACGCGCTCGGCGAGTGCCGGCGTCGCGAGGTGATAGTCGATGCGCCAGCCGGAGTCGTTGTCGAAGGCCTGACCGCGCATGGACCACCACGTGTACGGTCCGTCGATCTCGCCGTGGAACCGGCGGCCGACGTCGACCCAGCCGAGGCCCGTGCCGATCGTGCCGTCGACCGCGGTGACCTCGGCCCCCGACTCACCGAGGAAGCGGTCGAAATACGCCCGCTCGCGGGGCAGGAAGCCGGCCTTCTTGCGGTTGCCGCGCCAGTTCTTGATGTCGAGCTCTCGGTGCCCGACGTTGAGGTCTCCCGTGACCAGCGCGAGTGCGCCGTCGGCCCCGAGCTCGCCGAGCCGCGTGCCGAACGCGTCGAGGAACTTCCACTTCTCGTCCTGCTTCGGGGTGTCGGCCTCTCCGGAGTGCACGTACGCGCTCACGACGGTCAGCGGACGGTCGCCGATCAGGTAGTCGGCCTCGATCCAGCGGCCCTTCGAGTCGAAGTCCGCGGCACCGAACTCGGTGCGCGACGCGAGGGCCGGCGTGCGGCTCGCGATGGCGACGCCCGCGCGGCCCTTGGCGGTGGCCTCGTCATGCACGAACGACCAGCCGGGCAGCGCGGCTTCGAGGTGTTCGTCCTGTCCGCGGACTTCCTGGAGTGTGAGGATGTCGACACCGGCTTCGTCGAGCCAGCTGCTCATCCCGTTGCGAGCCGCCGCTCGGATCCCGTTGACATTGACCGTGGCGATACGCAGATGGGGCATGCGAACAAGCCTAACGAGCGTCGCCGACATCCCGGGACGGCCGGTGCAGGTCGGCGATGAGGCGCTGCGCGAAGGGGGTGGGCGAATCCACGGG
>NZ_JAAUVO010000010.1:0-158172 GCF_012030385.1 Microbacterium sp. B19(2022) | reverse complement strand
CCCCCGCCCTGCCCCGACCCCTGATCGGCATCTCCGGACGACGCTTGCGCGGCGCGGCGATCGGCGCTCCGCACGGTTTCGCCGACGCTCCGCTCGAGGCCTACCTCAGCGAGTACTCGACCTCGGTGCTGCACGCCGGCGGGCTGCCGGTGCACCTGCCGATGGATGCCGTGCCGGCCGAGCTCGTCGAGCGCCTCGACGGCGTCGTGATCGTGGGCGGTGACGACGTCGATCCTCGCCTCTACGGGCAGACCCCGGGACCGTTCACCCCTCTGATCGACCCGCAGCGCGACGCGTTCGAAGCCGGGCTGATCGAGGCCGCCATCAGCGGCGGCATCCCGCTGCTCGGAGTCTGCCGCGGTGCACAGCTCCTCAACGTCGTCCGCGGCGGCACGCTCCATTCGCACCTGCCGCCGGGCGAGGGGGAGTCGCACGGTTCCTACGCCTACCCGCGCGCCCATCGGGTGCACGAGGTGCGCACGGCGCCGGGCAGCGTCGCCCAGACGCTCTATGGCGAGACGACCCGTGTCAACTCGTTCCATCACCAGGCGGTCGATGTGCCCGGCCGCGGAGTCGTGGTGACCGGGTGGGCGCCGGACGGCGTCGTCGAGGCCATCGAGCTCGAGGGTCTTCCGGTGATCGGGGTGCAGTGGCATCCCGAGACCTTCGGAGCCGACCCGGTCTTCGGGTGGCTGGTCGCACAGGCCGCCGCCCGTGCGACGCTCACCCCCTCCGCCACACAGAACATCGCCTAGGCGTCACCGAACAAGGAGAAGAAATGCGACACGCAGACAAGAACGCCCTCATCACGGGCGCAGGCTCCGGCATCGGGCGGGAGACGGCCCTCCGGCTCGCCGGTGAAGGAGCGCGCATCCTCGTGACCGACGTGTCCGCCGATGGTGCGGCCGAGACGGTCCGCCTCATCGAGGAGGCAGGCGGCACCGCCCTCGCGGCCGTGGTGGACGTGCGCTCGCGGGAGCAGATCCGCGCGGCGGTCGACGTCGCCCGTGCGGCGTGGGGGGCGCTGCACCTCCTGGTGAACAACGCCGGGGTCGTCACCGAGCACTCGTTCGAGACCCTCACCGAGGAGGCATGGGACTTCGTCTTCGACATCAACCTCAAGGGACAGTTCCTCGTCGCGCAGGAGGCCGCCCCGCTCATCGCCGAGTCCGGCGGCGGGGCGATCGTGAACCTGTCGACCGTCGAGGCCCTCGTCGTCGTGACGAGCACCGGCACCGCGCAGCCTCACTACAACGCGAGCAAGGGCGGCGTGCCGATGCTCACGAAGGCGCTCGCGGTCGAGCTCGCGGCGAAGAACATCCGCGTCAACTGCGTGGCGCCCGGCCCCATCGCGACGGACTTCTTCGACTACGAGAGCGTCACGAGCCCCGAGGCTCTGGAGTTCATGAAGCAACGCCTCCTGGTGCCGCGGGTGGGCGTGCCCGCCGACATCGCCTCCGCGGTCTCCTGGCTGCTCAGCGACGAGGCGTCCTGGATCGACGGCATCCAGCTCCCCGTCGACGGAGGGTGGCTGACGCGATGATCGACGACGTGCGCCTGGCTCCGGACGAGCTGGAGGCTGCCGGCATCCGCACCGTGATCGTCGCGACGCCCGACCTGCAGGGTCGACTCGTCGGCCGCCGCATCCCGGTCGAGGGCTTCGGCCGCGTCGTGGAGAACGGTGTCGACATCTGCACCTGTGCCTGGGCGTGGGACATCGACCAGGGCCTCGAACTGATCGATGCGAACAAGTTCGCGCTGTGCGGCATGCACAACGGCGTCCCCGACGTGACGCTGATCCCCGACCTCGAGACCCTCCGCCCCGCGGCCTGGCTCGAGGGTGTGGCCATCTGCCTCGCCGACCCGGTCGACGTGCACACGCACGAACCGATGCCGCTCTCGCCCCGCGTGCTGCTGAAGCAGGAGCTCGCTCGCATCCGGGAGCTCGGGCTCACCCCGCTCGCGGGGACGGAGCTGGAGTTCTATCTGTTCCGCAACGACCCCAGGGAGCTGCGCCGCTCGGGATTCCGTGACCTCGACCCGACCACCCTCACGCCGTCGGACTTCATGATCCACGAGGGCAATCTCTACGAGCCCTTCTTCCAGAAGCTGCGCGCCGACCTCCGCGCCAGCGGCATCCTCGTCGAGGCCGCGCAGAGCGAATGGGGACTCGGGCAGTGGGAGATGACCTTCGAGTACGGCGACCCGCTGGAGATGGCCGATCGGCACGCGCTCTACAAGCTGGCGGTGCGCGACACCGCCGCTCGCGCCGGCATGTCGGCGACGTTCATGGCGCGGCCGCTCAATGACCAGCCCGGATCCTCCTGTCACGTGCATGTCTCGTTCGTCGACCAGGAGGGCACGGCGGTGTTCTGGGACGAGTCGGCTTCCGATCGCCTCAGCGGACGGATGCGGTCGGCGATCGCCGGCGCGCTCGAACACGCACCCGCGCTGATGGCCTGGTACGCGCCGACCGTCAACTCCTACCGCCGCAGCAACTCGTCCGACGTGGCGGGGAGCGGGCAGACCTGGGGCTTCGACAACCGCACCACGACGGTGCGCGTGGTGGGGCACTCGCCGCAGGCGCTGCGCTTCGAGTTCCGCCTGCCCGGCGCCGACACGAACCCGTACTTCACCCTCACCGGGGTCCTGGCGTCGGCGCGCGACGGCATGGAGAAGGACACCGTGCTGGGCGACGCCGTGGTCGGAAGCGCCTACGACCTTCCCGCCGACGGGGCCATGCCCGCGGATCCCCGGCAGGCGAGCATCCTGTTCGGCGAGAGCCCGCTCGTGCAGGAGCTGCTCACTCCCGAGCTGATCTCGCACCAGCAGGTGCTGCTCGACCACGAGTGGACGACGTTCATGGCCCGCGTCACCGACTGGGACCTGCACCGCTACTTCGATCGGATCTGACATGACGTACCCCGCCCTGCGCACCTGGATCGCCGGCGTCGCCGAGGACAGCCCCGAGAGCGACGGCACCTGGCTGCACGATCCGAACACGGGGGAGGCCCTGGTCGCCTCCGCGTCGAGCTCACTCGACCAGGTCGGCCGCGCCGTGACCGCGGCGCAGCAGGCGCACGACGACGGGCGCTGGCGCGGCCTCGCCCCCGAGCGCCGCGCGCAGAAGCTGGAAGCGCTCGCCGACTGGCTCGACGAGCGGGCCGAGGAAGTCGCGCGTCTCGACGCACTCAACAGCGGCGTGCCGATCTCCGTCACGCGGCTGTTCGGCGGGGCGAACGGCGCGACCCTGCGGGATGCCGCCCGGCGCGCGGTCGCGGTCGGCGACTCGCGGGCGCTCGCCGCCGAGCACGGACCCGTGCGACTGTATCGAGTGCCCTGGGGTCCCACCGCGCTGATCCTGCCGTGGAACGCCCCGTCGGCCATGGCGGTGAAGAAGACGGCGTTCGCGCTCGCCGCCGGTGCGACGGTCGTGCTCAAGCCCTCCTCGTTCTCGCCGTGGAGTGCGCAGCTGCTGCTGGAGGGTATGCACGCGGTCGGCATCCCCGACGGGGTGGTGGGTCTCGTGCAGGGCAGCGGGGGCGTCGGACGCAGTCTCGTCGCCGACGAGCGCATCGCTGCCATCTCGATGACCGGTTCGACGCCGACCGGGCGCGCGATCGCCGCGACGGCCGCTCCGCGCTTCGCGAGACTGCAGCTGGAGCTGGGCTCGAACAACGCCGCGATCGTCCGCCCCGATGCCGACCTGGAGCAGGCGGCGAAGGCGCTGACCGATGGTGTGCTGAAGCTGTCGGGCCAGTGGTGCGAGGCACCCCGCCGGGTGCTCATCGACCGTGCGCGCCGGGACGAGTTGGCAGGTCTCCTGATCGCCGAGTTCGGCCGCCGGGCGATCGGGTCGAGCCTGGACGATGCGACCGAGGTAGGGCCGGTCGCGTTCGCCGGGCGCCGCGACGAGCTCGCCGAGCAGCGGGAGCGGCTGGCGCAGGCCGGTGCCGAGCTGCTGCGCGTCACGCAGGTGCCCGCACAGGGATGGTTCTTCGAGCCGACGGTGGCGGTGCTCGACGGTCCCGGCCTCGCGGACGAGGTCTTCGGACCCCTGCTGCTCGTGGGCGGCTATGCCGACGAGGACGAGGCGGTGGCCCTCGCGAACACCGGGCAGGTCGGACTCGCCGGCTACGTGTTCGGCGCCGACGAGCACGCAGCGGCCGCACTCGGCACACGGCTCGTCGCGGGCGAGGTCAAGGTCAACGGCACGAGCGTGCTCGACATGTCGCCGGAGTCGTCGCAGAGCTTCTTCGGTGCGAGCGGGCTGGGAGGGCACGGAGACGCCGATGTGCTTGACTTCTTCGTGGGGAAGCAGATCGTGGGCTCCGACCGCCCGGGTCTGCCCCTCTGATCGGAGGAGCACGGATGAGCGAGCGTGACGACGCGCCGCACGACTTCTCCCGTGCCGCGCTGCAGCCGGTCTCCGGCTATCAGGCGGTCGCCGGGTTCCTGCGGCGCGAGATGGCGCTCGGCCGCATCCGCCCCGGCGATCGGCTCCCGCCGGAGCGTCGGCTCGCGGAGCAGCTCGGCGTCTCGCGCGAGACCCTGCGTCAAGCCTTGCGGATCCTCGAGGGCAGCGGGCAGATCGTGATCTCGCGCGGTGCGTCCGGTGGGGCGTTCGTGCAGGATGCCGCCCTCGACCCGCGGCTCATCCGCGAGGAGGTGCGCACGCGTTCGGCCGAGATCGGCGAGCTCACCGAGTTCCGCTCGATCGTCGAGTCCGGTGGGGCGGCGCTGGCTGCGAACCGCCGCAGTGACGCCGACCTGGAGGCGATGGCGCTGGCGCAGCGCGATCTCGCCGCCGCCGGCACGAAGGCCGAATCCCGCATCGCCGACACCGACTTCCACATCGCCCTCGCCGAGGCATCCGGCAACTCCTTCGTCCGTGATGCGGTCGAGGAGGCGAGGGTTCGCATGTTCGAGCCCGTCGACCTGATGAGCTTCGACTTCGTGAAGGAATCGAGTTGGCAGGCGCACGAGCAGATCCTCGACGCGGTGCGTCGGGGCGACGCCGAGGCCGCGGATGCCGCGATGCGCGCGCACCTGCTCACCACGCGCGAGGAATTCACGCGCGTCGTCGAATCCTGACGCCCGAGGGGCTCGGGCAGGTCAGCGCGTGGTGAGGCGGGAGAGCTCGGCGACGAACGCGTCGACGTCGGCCTCTTCGGTGTCGAAGCCGCACATCCAGCGCACTTCCTTGCGCGCCGCGTCCCAGTCGTAGAAGCGGAACGAGTCGCGGAGCTGGTCGGCGACGCCGTCGGGCAGGATCGCGAAGACACCGTTGGACTGGGTCGGCTGCGTGAAGTCGACGCCCTGGATGGATCCGTCGGCGATGCCGGCCTCGATCTCGGAACGCAGACGCGCGGCCATGGCATTCGCGTGCTTCGCGTTGCGCAGCCACAGGTCGCCCTCGAGCAGCGCGATCAGCTGCGCCGAGACGAACCGCATCTTCGAGGACAGCTGCATGTTGAACTTGCGCGAGTACTTCAGGCCGTCGGCGGCGTCGGGGTTCAGCACCACGATCGCCTCGCCGAGCATCGCGCCGTTCTTGGTGCCGCCGAAGGTGAGCACGTCGACGCCGGCGTCGCGGGTGAACGCACGCAGCGGCAGGTCGAGGGCGGCGGCGGCGTTCGACAGGCGCGCACCGTCGAGGTGCAGCTTCATGCCGCGCTCGTGCACGTGGTCGGCGATCGTGCGGATCTCGTCGGCCGTGTACAGCGTGCCGAGCTCGGTCGACTGGGTGATCGAGACCACCAGTGGCTGCGCGCGGTGCTCGTCGCCCCAGCCCCAGGCCTCGCGATCGATGAGTTCGGTGGTGAGCTTGCCGTCGTCGGTGGGGACCGTCAGCAGCTTGAAGCCGCCGATCTTCTCGGGTGCCGCTGCCTCGTCGACGTTGATGTGCGCGGTGGATGCCGCGATCACCGCGCCCCAGCGGGGCAGCATCGACTGCAGGCCGGTGACGTTCGCACCCGTGCCGTTGAACACGGGGAACGCCTCGACGCCCTCGCCGAAGTGCGCCTGGAAGACCTCCTGCAGGCGCGCGGTGTACGCATCCTCGCCGTAGGCGCTCTGGTGTCCGCCGTTCGCCGCCGCGATGGCCGCGAGGACCTCGGGGTGGATGCCGGAGTAGTTGTCACTGGCGAAGCCCCGGATCGCGGGGTCATGCTGGATGCTCACCGACCCAGCCTAATTGTCCGCATCGCGCTCGCGGTCCGGGGGAGGGTCTTCCGGATGTCGGATGCCGGATCTACCCTCATAGCCATGGAGCGCACCGCCGCCACTCGGGCATTCGGCAACGTCCTCGTCAACACGCTCATCGCCAACGTGACGACGAGCTTCCTCTGGTTCGCGCTCACGTTCTGGGTGTACATCGAGACGCAGTCAGTGCTGGCCACGGGCATCATCGGCGGGGCGTACATGCTGTTCGTCGCGTTCTTCGCGATGGCGTTCGGCACGATCGTCGATCGCAACCGCAAGCACACCGTCATGGTGATCTCGAGCGTCATCTCCGCCGCCGCCTTCTTGGTGGCGGGGCTTCTCTACCTCTGGCAGCCCGAGGCCGCGCTGCTCGATCTGGGCGGCCCGTGGTTCTGGCTGTTCTCCGGTGTGATCCTGTTCGGCGGCGTGATCGAGCAGCTGCGCAACATCGCCCTGTCCACGACCGTGACGCTGCTGATCCCCGAAGACAAGCGCGCGAACGCCAACGGACTCGTCGGCACGGTGCAGGGCATCGCCTTCCTCGTTACGAGCGTGTTCTCGGGGCTGTCGATCGGGTTCCTCGGCATGGGCTGGACCCTCGCGATCGCGATCGCCGCCATGGCGCTCACATTCGCCCACCTGCTGTTCATCCGCATCCCCGAGGGGACGCCTGAGCCCGACCCCGACGCATCGAGCGCACTCGACTTCCGCGGCAGCGTGCGGGCGATCCGACTCGCTCCCGGCCTGTTCGCCCTGATCATCTTCTCCACCTTCAACAACCTCATCGGGGGCGTCTACATGGCGCTCATGGACCCGTACGGCCTGACCCTCTTCGATGCGCAGACCTGGGGCTTCGCTCTGGCGTTCGCCTCGACCGGCTTCCTGGTGGGCGGCGGCCTGGTGGCGAAGTTCGGGCTCGGCCCCAAGCCCATGCGCACGATGCTGCTCGTCGTGATCGCCATGGGGCTGCTGGGCTCGGTGTTCATGCTGCGCGAGTGGTGGCCGCTGTACGTGATCGGCATGTGGGCGTACATGGCGCTGGTGCCGCCGGTCGAGGCGGCGGAGCAGACCATCATCCAGAAGGTCGTGCCGTACGAACGGCAGGGGCGCGTGTTCGGCGTGGCCGCGGCGATGGAGGCGGCGGCGGCCCCGATCACGGCGTTCATGATCGCCCCGATCGCCGAGTTCCTGATCATCCCGTACATGAACACCCGCGAGGGGCAACAGAGGTGGGGCTGGCTGCTCGGCGAGGGTGAGGCTCGAGGCATCGCACTGATCTGCCTGTTCGCGGGGCTCATCATGGTGGTGGCTGCGACGCTGGCCTTCTTCACCCGTTCGTACCGCAAGCTCACCGAGCTCTACGCCGAGGCGCCGGAGCAGGAGATCGACCACGGAGAGACCGACGGAGAAGTGCACACGGCCGAGGCGGGCGCGCAAGAGGAGCGGGCGAGCGAGCACCGGCATGCCGATGCCCCGCCCATCGTGCCGGGAATGCCGCCCGAATCGCGGTGACCGTGACCGCGGTCAGTCGAGGTCGAACACCCGGTCGTTGAGGGCGCTGGCGTCGGTATCCCAGAGGGTGAGGATCCGTGCGGCCAAGACCTCGGGATCGAGCGACTTGGCCCGGAACACGACGGATGCCGTGCGCAGCTGCTCACCGGAATCGCGTGCGGACTTCGCGTACCCCTGGGCGACGGCCCGGGTCCAGGCCTCGCTCGCCGCCTTCACCGCGGCGTAGTTCGCCCCGCCGGCGAGGGGCCGCGCGACCGCCGTCGACGACACGATCGCGAACCGACCCGCCCCCGACGCACGCAGTGCCGCGTCGAACGCCCGGCTCGTCGCGCGAACTGCCTCGAGCGCGGGCAGCAGTGCGGCGAAGTCTTCGTCGGACTGCCCGGCGAGGCCGCCGCCCCCGCGCCAACCCCCGACGAGCGGCACCACCGCGTCGACGGGGCCGATCTGCGCCGCCAGCGCCGTCATCTCGTCGAGCGAGGTCGCATCCGCGAGGAAGACCTCCGCGCCCGCATCTGCCAACGGCTGCAGCCCTTCGGGGGTACGGCCGGTCGCGATCACGCGTGCCCCCGCGCTGTGCAGGGCGTGTGCCACCGCCCGCCCCGCCGCACTGGTCGCTCCGGCGAGCACCACCGTGCGGCCGGACAGTCTCGAGTCGATGAGTTCATCCATGTCGCTCACTCTTCCGGTTCGGAGGGGCTTCTGCGGCCGGAACCCGCGGAGATATCCGCAGAACAGGTTCCGGCCGCAGCGCGGTGCGCCCCAGCGTCACACTCGGAACGCGCGCGTGGTCATCAGTCGTCCGTGCCGCGGATGCCCACGGTCGATTCGATGACGGGCTTCATCTTCTTGTGGAGGGTCTCGAAGAACATCGACAGCGGGAACTCGTCGTCCATCACGGCATCCGTGTAGCCCTTCGGCGCCCCGGCGAGGATCTCGTCCGACAGTCCGCGGGCCCACTGCGAGGCCGGGTGCGGGGTGAGCGTGCCGCGGACGAGCTCGTAGGCGGCGAGCCAGTGCGCGACCTTGGGGCGGTCGATCGAGTGCCAGTACAGATCGTCGATCGCGTCGCCGAGCGCGACGACGGCGTCCGGCACAGCGTCCCAGTCGAAGGTGAGAGCCGTGTCGGTCCAGTGCAGCACGCCGCGCTGGTGCAGCCACGCGAACAGCAGCTGTCCGCCCACCGCGTCGTAATTGCGCGTGCGGGTGCCGGTGATCGAGAAGCGGAAGATGCGGTCGAAGATCACCGCGTACTGCACGAGGTGCGCGTAGTCGTGCATCTCCTGCTCGGTCTCGGTGAGCTCCTCACCGGCGGCGATGCGGGCCGCGAGGGCGCGCTCGATCTTCACCGACTCGCGGAACGCGGTCATGTCGCAGCGCATCTCCTCCAGCGAGTACAGGAAGAACGGCATCCGCTGCTTGATCATGAACGGGTCGAAGGGCAGATCGCCGCGCATGTGGGTGCGGTCGTGGATGATGTCCCACATGACGAAGGTCTTCTCGGCCACCTGCTGGTCTTCGAGCATCGCGGCGGCCCGCTCGGGCAGTTCGAGGTTGGTGATCTCGGCTGCGGCACGGGTGACGCGACGGTAGCGAGCGGCCTCGCGGTCCTGGAAGATCGCGCCCCACGTGAAGGTCGGGATCTCGCGCATCGCGACGGTCTCGGGGAAGAGCACGGCCGAGTTCGTGTCGTAGCCGGGCGTGAAGTCGACGAGGCGCAGCGAGACGAACAGCTTGTTGCCGTAGTCGCCGGCCTCGAGGGCGGCGATGAACTCCGGCCAGATCGTCTCGACGATCAGCGCCTCCACCAGGCGGTCGCTCGAGCCGTTCTGCGTGTACATCGGGAACACGACCAGGTGACGGATGCCGTCGACGCGGGTCTGCTGCGGCTGGAAGGCCATCAGCGAGTCGAGGAAGTCCGGCACGCCGAAGTCTTCGGATGCCCAGCGGTCGAAGTCGATCACGGAGGCGGCGAGGTACTCCGCGTCGTGCGGGAAGGCGGGGGCGAGGGCGCGGATCGCGGCGGTGATGGCGCCGACGAGCTCGCGGGCCGCGGCGTGGTGCGCGGCGTCCGGGATCGAGCCGTCCTTGATCTGCATCTCGCGGATGGCGATCGCGGCGTCCTTGAGCTGGGCCCAGGCGGCGGACTGCTCGGCGGTCGACGCGTCCTCGACGACCTCGGGTTCGCCGACGATGGCCTGGACAGCGGAACTGTTGGCGGAAAGAAGGGACATCGGGACCTCCGATCGGAGTTTTCAACGGAAAGATTCCGGTATAAACGGAATACTCACGATAATCTTACAGCCATGGATGATTCTGTCGACCGTGCGATCCTGACCGCGATCTCCCGTGACGGGCGCGCCACGCTCTCCCAGCTGTCGGATGCCGTCGGGCTCTCGGTCTCGGCCGTCCAGTCGCGGCTGCGACGACTCGAGACGAGGGGTGTCATCGCCGGATATCAGGCGATCCTCGACCCCGAGCAGGTGGGCACCCCGCTCTCGGCGTTCATCGAGATCACTCCGCTCGACCCCGCCCAGCCCGACAATGCCCCCGAACTGCTCGAGCACCTCGACGCGATCGAGGCCTGCCACTCCATCGCCGGCGACGCGAGTTACATGCTGTTCGTGCGGGTCCCGTCTCCGCGCGCGCTGGAGGAGCTGGTCCGCGACGTGCGGCTCGCGGCCAACGTCAGCACCCGCACGACCGTGGTGCTGCAGACCTATTACGAGCACCGGCCGATCATCCCCGTCGGCTCGGCCGAGTAGAACGAAGGACAAGGCCTCCCGCGATGTCGGGGTGCGGTGCTAGGTTTCGGGCAGATCCCCGGCCACCCCTGTTCCTCGACGAGGACTGAGCACCAGGAGCACCATGTCCTTCCAGGCATACCTCGACAACATCGAGACCAAGACGGGGCTGACCCCGCGACAGTTCATCGAGCTCGCGACCGAGAAGGGGTTCGACCAGACGACGAAGGCCGCTCCCATCGTCGCGTGGCTCAAGGAGGACTACGCGCTGGGGCAGGGGCACGCGATGGCCCTCGTGCATGTGATCACCAAGGGCCCGCAGATCAGCAGCAAGCACGTCGGTACGGGCGGTGCCCACGGCGACGCCTCCGACACGCTCTGGCTCGACGGCAAGGACAGCAACCCGAATCCCTGATCCGTCGTCCCGCTGAGGTCGGGCATCGCCCCGGCCAGTAGGATTCCCTGCGTGGCAGCATCCTCCCAGCGCAAGAAGAAGAGTCGGACCGCGAAGCACACCCCGGCCCGCACCAGCGGCAACCCGGCGCGGCGTCCGGTCGTCGAGGCGGGCCCGGTCACCGCATCCGATTGGATCGGGGCCGCGCGGCTGCGCACCCTCCCGCTCGCGATCGCCCCGGTGATCATCGGCACCGGTGCGGCGCGCAGCACCGGACCCGAGTTCCACTGGGTGATCGCGCTCGCGTGCCTCGCCGTCGCGGTGCTGCTGCAGATCGGCGTGAACTTCACGAATGACTACAGCGACGGCGTCCGCGGCACCGATGCCCACCGCGTCGGGCCCGCGCGCCTGACGGCATCCGGGCGGGTGAAGCCACGCACCGTCCTGATCATCGGCCTGGTCTTCTTCGCGCTCGCCGCGGTCGTCGGCCTCGCGATCGTCGTGCGCACCGAGCAGTGGTGGATGCTGGCGGTCGGTGCGGCGTGCATCGTCGCGGCCTGGTTCTACACGGGCGGCAAGCGGCCATACGGGTACTACGGCCTCGGCGAGGTCTTCGTGTTCGTGTTCTTCGGGCTCGTCGCCACGCTCGGCACCACCTGGGTGCAGGTGTTCGAGCTGCCGCTGCAGGCGTGGCTCGGAGCCATCGCCGCCGGCCTGTTCGCGTGTGCTGTGCTGCTCGCCAACAACCTGCGTGACATCGACCAGGACCGCGAGGTCGGCAAGCGCACGCTCACCGTTCTGATCGGGCGCCGGGCCACTCAGGTGCTGTTCACCCTGTTCGTCCTGGCGCCGTTCGGCATCGCCGTGTCCCTCGCGCTGCTGTTCCCGATCGCGTGGATCTCGCTCCTCGCGCTGCTGGCCGGGCTTCCTGCCATCGTGATCGTCTGGGCCTACCGGCAGCCGAGGGAACTGGTGACCGCGCTCGCCCTGACGTCACTGACATCACTGCTGTACGCGGGCGCCCTGTTCTGGGCCTTCGTCGGCTGAGCGGCAGCGCGGCGGTCAGGCCCTCGGGTCGTCGGTGGGCTCGTTCGCGTCGATCGCCTGGTCCTCGGCATCCGCATCGGCCTGGCTGCCGGACGACCGGCTCTCGCGGCGCTCCGCGAGTCGGGCCGAAGCATCGGTGAGCGGCGTGCGCAGGAACAGCATCGAGATGCTCATGCCGATGAGCGCGGCGAAGATCGCGGCGAGCCACCAGTACTCGCGGAAGATCGGGAAGAAGAACCAGAGGATGGCGAGCGGGACGAGGAACGCCAGCAGCCGCAGCACGGTGTAGACGAGGAAAGGCGCGGGCTTCTTCACCCTTCCAGTCTACGTTCGACGCGGGGGTGGCTCGGCGCCGGTGCCCTCGATGCCGAGCCGAGCGAACGGGATGCCGCGCACCACACGATGCCACGGGTGCTCCCCGAGTGACCACAGCAGCTTGGCGTCGATGTCGAGCGCCAGGTCTTCGCAGCCGACCGGGAGGGGCATGTCATCCCGCTCCAGCGCCGACCGCGGCCCGCTCCACAGCGCACCGGGGCGCAGGCCGTCGGACTGTGAGACGAAGTGGCGGTCTCCCCACCGCACGGCGCCCTGCATGCGGGGGATGCTGGGGCTGAAGACGTGCTCCTCCGTGAACCGGCCGTCGGCGTCCTCCGGGATCGAGAACTCGCCGATCCGGCCGCGGTCGTCGGTGCGGTGCTCGCCGATGAGGACACGCCGGAGGGGAGTGCCGTCCTCGTCGAACACGCGACCCAGATACGAGCAGCGCAGCGCGACGGGGTGCACGCGCGTGCGGACGGCGACGAGCGCCGTGGTGCGACCGCGCCGAGGTCGCCTGCCGGCGATGCGCTGAGCGGTGGCACCGCGGACCGTCCGCACATCCGCGAGATCGAACTCCCAGATACCGCGTCCGGTCGCCGCGACGAACAGCCGGTCGTCGAACCAGGCGAGGCCCCCGGCATGGATCGGAGCCGGCTGCAGCTCTCCGTCGTCGTCGGCGATGGCGAGCAGAACGTCGAGATGGCGGGAGCGCTCGAGGTCGACGAACGTCACGCGCGAGGCGAGGTGCACGCCGTCGAGCTGCTGCCGGAACCAGCTCACCGCCACAGTGCGCCGCCCGCGCCACTCGCCGAGATCGATGCCCTGCGGGTACCAACGTCGAGTCCAGGTCCGGGCGGTCAGCCAGCGCAGATCCAGGGTGTCGCGCTGCTTCTGCCGCACCGGACGCCACGTCGATCCGAACGGCCAGAGCATGCTCTCATCGTGGCCGATCGAAGGCGTCGTCGCGAACTCGACAACGAACCGTGCGTCGGATCTCGGCCGATGTACAGATTTACGAAATGCGACATGTATCATGTTACGTGTCGTCGCGTTGAGCTCTAGGGGGAGGGAGCGCGACGACACGGAACGTCCCGGGTCCGGCTGATGGGGGTCAGCAGGGCACGAGGCGGGCGGGGCCATCATCGGTGGCCCCGCTCTCCGAACGCCTCGCGTTCGGCAGTGCGTAGCACTGGGAGGTGTGGCTCCGTTCGGGTACGGGGCCACACCTCACTGCGTGCCTCGGCTGCTTCTGCGGACACCGGTCGTTCACCTCCGCGTCGCCGCGCGGCAACGGCGGGCTGGCACGATTCCGGGACACCACCTGTCCCTGGAGTTCCGTGCGCACACCCCTCGTCACCGTCATCCTGCCCGCGAAAGACGCCGGCGCGTACATCGGGACGACGCTCGAGACGCTCACCCGCCAGTTCGATGATCCTTCTGCGCTCAAGCTCGTCGCCATCGACGACGGCTCGCGTGACGACACCGGTGCACTCATGCGCGCGTATGCCGAGCGCCTCCCGAACGTCGAGCTCATCCGGAACCCGATCGCCCGGGGGCTGGCGACCGCCCGGAATCAAGGGCTCGAACGGGTCGAGGGCGACGCCTTCTGCTTCCTCGACGGCGACGACTGGATGCAGCCGCGCCGGCTCGAGGTGCTGACGGCGAGGCTGCGCGAGCTGGACTGCGACTTCCTCCGCACCGACCACGTCACGGTCACCGGATCGCACCGGGCGCTCGTGCGTGCCCCGCACCCGTGGCGCGAACGCGTGCTCGTCCCGAGGGAGGCGATCCTGCCCGAGAACGAATCCACGATGGTCGACTACCCCTACGCGTGGGCGGGTGTCTTCCACCGCCGCGTTCTCGACGACGGGCTGGCATCGTTCCCGGAGGGGCTGTTCACGGCGGAAGACCGGCCCTGGATCTGGCGGCTCCATCTTCGCGCGGGGTCGTTCGCCGTCGTGGATGCCCCCGCGCTGCTCTACCGACGCGGCATCGCGACGTCGCTCACCCAGGCCCGGGATCGCCGCCAGCTCGACTTCGCCCGCGCGATGGACGAGGTCATCGCCGTCGTCGAGCAGGATCCCGAGGCGGAGCGCTTCCTGCCCAAGGTCGTGTGGACCGCGCTCGCGCTCAGCTCCCACCATCTGGTGCGTGCGCGTCGCATGCACCCGCGGCTGCGCGCCGAGATGCGCAGCGGCATCCGGGACATGCTCCGCCGGCTGCCCGATGACGAGCTCGACGAGACGCTCACGCGCTTCGACGGGCCGCGCCGGCGGGTGCTGGCGCGTGTTCTCCGACAGGCAGGGCGCACGGCATGACCCAGGTCTTCGCGCTGCACAGTGCGTACGGACTCGCCACGGCCGCCGCGGCGATCGACGCCGGGCTCCTCGGCCGTGAGAGTGGGGCGGAGCGCATCCTCGTGCCGTTCACCTCGAGCCGGGTGCCGGAGACGGCGGTCGGCATCGCCCACGACCCGGTCGTGGCGCCGCTGCGCGCGCGGTTCGACCGCATCGAGCCGCTGGAAGACGTTCTCGGCCCGTTGCATCCGAGCTCGTGGGAACCCGCAGAGGCCGACCTCCCGATGCTGGAGCGCCTGCTCGTGCGGACGTGGCGACTGGAGCCGCGGGACCTGGAACTCTTCGTGCAGAGCCCGCAGGTCGCGCCCGCCCGCACCCTGATGACGCTGTTCCCGCACGCGCGGATCACGATCGTGGGGGACGGCCTCATGACGTACTCGCCGATGCGGGTGCGACTGCCGTATGCGGTCGCGGCGCGCATCGAACGTGTGGTCCATGCGGACGTGGTGCCCGGAGTGCGGCCGCTCGTCGGGTCCCCTCGTGCCGAGATCGTGCCGGTTCCTCCCGTTGCGTTCGCCGCGGCACTGCGGGAGACGGATGCCGGCGAGTCGGGCGCCGCGGACGATGCCTCCAGCGTGCTCGTCCTCGGCCAGTACCTGTCGGCGCTCGGGCTCATGACGCCTGCCGAGGAGATCGACCTGCAGAAGCAGCTGATCGACCGCGCCGCGCGGTGGGCTCCGCAGCGCATCGTCTTCAAGCCGCACCCCGCCGCGCCGCCCCTGGTGACCGCGGCGGTCCGTGACAGGGCGCACGTGCACGGGATCGACTTCGTCGAGTATCGCGGCCCGCTCGCGGCGGAGCTGCTCGCCGAACGACTGGATGTGCTGGCCGTCGTCGCCGGGTTCTCGACCGCGCTGCCGACCGTGCACACGCTCTTCGGCAGGGCGATCGGATCAGCGGGCAACGACCGGCTGCTGGCGGCACTGACGCCGTTCGAGAACAGCAACCGCATACCCGTGACCCTGGTCGACGCCCTCACCCGCGACGACTCGCCCTACGGTGACCCCGCCCGGCTGCAGCTGCTGGTCGACGCGGTCGGCTACGCGATGCAGCCCGAGAACGCCGGCCACCTGCGCGGTCGCGCCGAAGAGCTGCTGCGGGGGCTCGATGCGTTCGAGCGGGATCGATACTTCGCCCCGCGGCGGCTGGCGGAGCTGCGGCTGCCGGGCGCGCCGCAGGAGAGTGCGCTGCGCCGGGCGTTGCGCCCCGCCGGGGGAGTGGGCAGGGTCGAGGAGTGGCGGCTCCACGCCCTCGGCGCGCGGCGACGCGTCGGCCGAGCCTGGCGCGCGCTGCGCGGGCGATGATGACGATGACGACGAGGATGGACGACATGGACGAGCAGCGGCCCCTCACGGTGGCGATCATCCCCGCGCGCGGTGGATCGAAGCAGGTGCCGCGCAAGAACCTGCAGCGGGTGGGCGGGGTGCCGCTGGTCGAGCGGGCCGTGCGGGCGGCCGCTGCCGCAGCCGGCATCGACCTGGTCGTGGTCTCCACCGACGACGACGAGATCGCCGCGGTCGCGACGGCCGCGAGGGCCCGCGTCATCCGCCGCCCCGCCGAGCTTTCCGGCGACACGGCGACCTCGGAGAGTGCGATCCTGCACGCCCTGGACGAGCTCGAGGCGGGCGGGGACAGGGTCGAGATCGTGGCGTTCCTGCAGGCGACGTCGCCGTTCATCCCGAGTGACGCGCTCGCCGCGGCAGTGGAGGAGATCCGCGCCGACCGCGCCGACAGTGTTTTCGCGGCCCACGAGACCTACGGATTCCTGTGGCGCGAGGACGACCGTGGCGAGGCGGTCGCGATCAACCACGAGGCCGCGCACCGCCCGCGCCGGCAGGACCGGGAGCCGCACCACCTCGAGACCGGCGCCTTCTACGTCTTCCGGGCCGCGGGGTTCCGTGAGAGCCGGCATCGGTTCTTCGGCAGGATCCGCATCGCGGCGGTGCCGGAGTGGACGGCGATCGAGATCGACGATGCGGATCAGCTCCGGGTCGCCCGGACCCTGGCGGCACTGCACGAGGTCCCAGGGCGCATCCCGGTCCGGGCGGTCGTGACCGATTTCGACGGCGTGCACACCGACGACACCGCGATCATCGATGCCGACGGCGGGGAACGGGTGCGGGTCAGCCGCGAGGACGGGATGGGGGTGGCCCTGCTGCGCCGCGCCGGCGTGCCCCTGCTGATCCTGTCGACCGAGGTCAATCCGGTCGTCCGCGCTCGTGCCGACAAGCTCCGCGTGCCTGTCCTGCACGGCATCGACGACAAAGAGACGGCGCTGCGGAATTGGGCGCGGGAGAACGACGTGCCCCTCGCCGACATCGCCTACCTCGGCAACGACGTGAACGATCTGCCGGCGCTGCGGATCGTGGGATGGCCCATCGCCGTCGCGAACGCGCATCCGCTCGTCATCGAAGAGGCCCGCGTGGTGCTGCGCCGCCGCGGTGGCGAGGGCGCCGTACGGGAGCTGATCGAACGAGTGTTGTCGAGCTGACCGATGCCGGTAACCCGGCCGTCGCCCGGTGTTCATCCTCGGCCCGTACTCAGGAGGGAGGGGTTGCACCAGCGCTCGACGACCGGAGGAATCATGACTGTCAGCATCGGCTCACGAGTGATCGGCGGCGGGCGTCCTGCCTACGTCATCGCCGAGATCGGACTCAACCACAACGGCGATGTCGAGATCGCGAAGAAGCTCATCGACGTCGCGGCCCGCGCCGGCGCCGATGCCGTGAAGTTCCAGAAGCGCACGCCCGAGATCTCCACCCCCGAGCACATGCGCGACGTTCCGCGTGAGACACCGTGGGGCGTCATGAGCTACCTCGACTACCGTCGCCGGGTCGAGTTCGGTCGCGAGGAGTACGTCGAGATCGGCGACCACGCCACGATGCTCGGCCTCGACTGGTTCGCATCGCCCTGGGATGTGCCGAGCGTCGCCTTCCTCGAAGACCTCAATGTGGTGGCGCACAAGGTCGCCTCGGCCAGTCTCACCGACACCGAGCTCCTGGTCGCCCTGCGCGAGACCGGCAAGCCCGTCATCCTCTCCACCGGCATGTCGACCATCGAGCAGATCGACCGCGCACTCGACACGCTCGGCACCGACCGCGTGGTCCTCATGCACGCGACCTCGACCTACCCGCTCGAACCCGAGGAGGCGAACCTGCGCGTGATCGCCACCCTGCGCGACCGCTACCCCGGTGTGCCCGTCGGCTACTCGGGGCACGAGCGCGGCCTGCAGATCTCGCTCGCCGCGGTTGCCATCGGCGCGGTCGCGGTCGAGCGCCACATCACACTCGACCGCACTATGTGGGGTTCCGACCACGCGGCCTCCCTCGAGCCGACGGGTCTCGAGCACCTGGTGCGCGACATCCGGGTGATCGAGCGCGCGACCGGCGACGGCGTCAAGCGCGTGTTCGACAGCGAGCGGGCGCCGATGGCGAAGCTGCGCCGCATCTCGGCATGACCGAGGCCACCGGCATCCGCGTCGTCGCCATCGCGGACGCCGACTCCTTCGTGAAGTGGGCGGCCTCGCTCCTCGGCTCGGTGCCGGGCCTGCGTCCACACCTGCTGCTCGTGCGCACCCCGCTCACGGCGAGCGTCGAGCAGCAGCGCACCGCTCTGGCGGGCACGACGCTCGGCCCCGACGACATCACCCGGATCGGGTTCGCGGAGACGGCGGCCTGGCTGGCCGGGCAGCGCCCCGACGTGGTGCTGCTCGCCGGGCGCGGACCGTTCGTGCGGTTGATGGGACGGGTCATCGACGCGCTGGAGCATCGACCGGTCACCGTCTCGGGGCTTCCCGGCATGGCCATCCCCGCCCAGCGCGGGGCGCTCGACTACCGACGCCACACCGACCTGTTGGTCGTGCATTCCCATCGAGAGGTGCGGGCCTTCGAAGAGCTCGGACGACGCATCGGCGTGCAGACGCCCGTGGCGCTCGCGACCCTGCCGTTCGCCCGGCGCCGGCAGCGGATGCTGCACCCGGAGCGGATGCGGGTCGACGCGGCGGCCGGCGGTCGCGGTGGCATCGCGGTCGCCGAGCGCCCGGCACCGGCTGCTCCGGCACGTCCGCCTGCGACCGACATCGTGTTCGCCGCGCAGGCGCTCGTGCCCGTCGGGAAGGACGAGCGTGCCGAGATCGCGGCCATGCTGGTGCGGGCGGCCGAGGCCGAGCCCGCGCGACGCGTGGTGGTGAAGCTGCGGTCGCGGCCGGGGGAGTCGGAGACCCACCTCGAACGCGAGCCCTACGCGGGGTTGCTGCCGTCGCGCCTGCCGCAGAACCTCGTGTTCTCGTACGACTCGATGTCCGCCGCTCTGCAGACGGCCGCCGGTCTCGTCACGGTGAGCTCGACCGCCGCAATCGAGGCCACCGCCCTCGGCGTGCCCGTGATCGCACTCGACTCGTTCGGGGTGAGCAAGAGCCTGCTGAACACGGTGTTCGTGGGAAGCGGTCTGCTCGGCGGTCGCAGCGAGGTCGTGGCCGGGCGGTTCCGGCATCCGCATCCGGACTGGCTCCGCGACAACTACTTCCATCCCGAGGGCGAGTCGACGTGGTGGGAGCGGGTCGAGCAGCTCGTGGCTCTTCGGCGTTCCGGGGCATTGCCGGCGCGTCGTGTGCCGGCGGCTCGCGGGGGAGCCTTGCACGAGGCGTGGCATCGGGCGAGCGTGCTCGGCGCCGAGGATCGCACGGTGCCGGGTGCTGTCGCGCTCGCCGTGGGGGCTCCCGCGACCCGCGCGCTCTCCGCGGTCCGCGCGCGGCGAGCTCCGTCCGGCGGAGGCACCTGGTCCGACGCGTCGACCGACTACACGCTCGAGCCGAACCCGTTCGACGACTCCCTCCGGCGCTGACCGGCCGTCTCAGCCTCCGAGGAGGGCGACGATCTGACGGTCGATGTCGTCGACGAGCTCGTCGACGGTCAGATCGACGTTCGTGCTCGCCGTCAGGGTGAGGAACATGACGGCGGACACGATACGGGCGAGGGCGGCGGCACGTTCCTCGCTCGACTTCGGGTCGCGGCGGAGGATCGACGCCACGGCGTCCTCGGTCTCGCCCACGATGCGGAGCGCTTCGGCATGGTGCCCGTCAGAGGGTTCGGCGAACACCATCTCGCGCAGGTAGGTGCGACCGTTCTCGACCTGGACGCGGTTGCACTCGACGATCGGTCGCAGCAGCGTGACGATCGCCGCGCGCGCATCGGGAGTCGCTTCGGCGGCCGCGATGCCCTTCTCGAGGGCGACGGCGTAGTGCGCGTTCTGCACGAGGAGCAGCAGCTCCCCCTTGGTCTTCGCGTAGAGGAACAGGGTGCCGGTGCCGACATCGGCCCGCTCGGCGATCTGCTGGGTCGTGACATCGTCGATGCCGTGCTCGGCGAACAGCTCCGCCGCCGCGGCCGTGATCCGTTCGAGCTTCAGCTGCTTGTTGCGCTCGCGACGACCGAGGGCGTTCGAGGCGGAGGTCGACATGCTCTTCCTTCGGGAACAGAAACTGATTACGCTCAGTTATGACGAGAGTCGCTTATGCGCACACTCAACTATTCATCATTGTCGCAAAGAAGAGAGCAGTCCATGCCTTCACTCCACGGAGCCGTCGTCCTCGTCACCGGAGCGAACGGAGGCATCGGCACGCAGTTCGTCCACCAGGCGCTCGCACGCGGAGCCGCCAAGGTCTACGCCAGCGCCCGCACGCCGCGCACCTGGGACGACGAGCGCGTCGTTCCGCTCGCCCTCGACGTGACGGATGCCGCGTCGATCCGGGCCGCCGTCGACGCGGCGCCCGACGTGACGGTGCTGATCAACAACGCGGGCGCCTCGGTGCCGACCGCGGGGATACTCACCCACTCCGACGAGGACATCCGCCGGAACGTGGAGACGAACTTCCTCGGGCCGCTCTTCCTCGCGCGCGGCTACGCCCCGCTCCTCGCCGGACGCCAGGGAGCGGCGATCATCGACATCCACTCCGCCCTCGCCTGGTACGCCGTCGGCGGGATCTACAGCGCGACCAAGGCGGCGCTGTGGTCGGCGACGAACTCGCTCCGCCTCGAGCTCGCCCCGGCGGGAGTGCACGTCGTAGGAGTGCACGTCGGGTACGTCGACACCGCCATGGCGGAGCACGTCACCGACCCCAAGACCGATCCGGCCGACCTCGTCCGCGCCGTGCTGGACGCAACCGAGCGCGACGAGTACGAAGTGCTCGCCGATGAGATCTCGGTGCAGGTCAAGGCGGGGCTGAGCGCGCCGCTGGAAGCGGTCTACCCGCAGCTGCGGGCGAACGCCTGAGACGCCGTCATGCGTGCATTCGTTGTCGAAAAGTACAAGCAGCCGCTCGAGGAGCGGGAGGTCGCCGAACCCGAAGTCGGTGACCGAGACGTCCTCGTGCGGGTGGAGGCCGCGGGGCTCAACCAGCTGGACGAGAAGATCCGCCAGGGGGAGTTCGCGCAGATCCTGCCGTACGACCTGCCGCTGGTCCTCGGCAACGATGTGGCGGGGACGGTGATCCGCGTCGGTCGGCTCGTCGACGGATTCCGGCCCGGCGACCGCGTGTACGCCCGTCCCGACGCCGCCCGCATCGGGACGTTCGCCGAGCGGATCGCCGTCGCCGAGAAGGATCTCGCCCCCGTGTCCGCCGGTCTCTCGATGGCCGAGGCGGGGTCGCTCCCGCTGGTCGCCCTCACGGCCTGGCAGGCGCTGGTCGAGCGCGGTGGGGTCACGGCGGGGCAGAAGGTGCTCATCCACGCCGGTGCCGGTGGGGTCGGATCCATCGCCATCCAGCTCGCCGCGCACCTCGGGGCCACGGTCGCCACGACGGCCAGTGCCGCGAACGCCGACTTCGTGCGTGAGCTCGGTGCCGACGTCGTGATCGACTACCGTCGGCAGGACTTCGCCGAGGAGCTGTCGGGCTACGACTTCGTGTTGGACAGCCTCGGTGGCGAGAACCTCGAGAAGTCGCTGCGGGTGCTGAAGCCGGGTGGGTTGGCCGTCGGGATATCGGGACCGCCCGACCCCGCCTTCGCCCGCGCCCAGGGGCTGAACGCTCTCGTGCGGCTGGCGGTCGCGGCGCTCAGCCGCAAGATCAGACGGCAGGCGAAGAAGCTCGGGGTGCGGTACGAGTTCCTCTTCATGCGTGCGGATGGCGACCAGCTGCGCGAGATCACGGCGCTCGTCGACAGCGGCGCGATCCGCCCCGTCGTCGCGAAGACGTACCCGTTCGACCGTCTGCCCGAGGCCCTCGCCGACCTCGCCGCCGGGGTGAGCCGGGGCAAGCTCGTGGTCACGAACGACTGAACCCTCGGGGTCGCCAGCCGAAACCCAGACGCATCGTGCTGTCGCCGGCGCGCTGCGGGTGGACACGCCGACGGTGCGCCGCTTCGTCTGCGATTTCGCAGGCAGCGGCGCACCGGGTCGGGTCAGTTGCTGCGGCGGATGGCGCGCACCCCGACGATCAGCCCGACCACCGCGACCGCGAGAGCCGAGACCCACCCCCACAGCACGGTCACGTCGCCGAGGTCTCCGGCGAACAGCGCCCGCTCGGCCTGCACGACCCAGTTGACCGGATTGACCGACGCCACGGCGCGCATCCATTCCGGAGCATCGTCCAGCGGCAACAGCATCCCCGAGAGGATCAGCAGCGGGAAGATCAGCGACTGCTGCACTCCCCAGAACAGCCACTCCCGGTCCTTCGTCGCCAGCGCCAGCGAATACGACAGCGAGCCGAGGCCCACCCCGAACACGGCCAGCAGTGCGAGTCCGATGAGCAGCCCGGGGATGTCGGCGGCGAAGCCGAACGGCCAGGCGATCAGCACAATCACGAGCGCCTGCACCACGATCGGTGCGATCTCCTTGAGAGCACGCCCGACCAGCAGCGAGGAGCGGGCGAGCGGGGCGACCAGGGTGCGCTCGTGCGAGCCGGTCATCATCTCGTACTGCAGGTTCGACCCGGTGGCACCGGTGCCGAACAGCACGATCATCACGAGCACGCCGGGCACGAACCAGGCCAGGGTCTCGCCGGCCGGCTGCCCCGAGTCGCCGATCAGCAGTGGAGCGAACAGCCCGAGGAAGACGAGCGGCTGCAGCAGGCTGAAGATCAGGGTGAACGGATCGCGGACCACGGGCTTGAGCTCGCGCGTCAGCACGTTGCGGGTGTCGCGCGCGAGGTTCGGGCGCACGAGCGTGTCGGTGGTGGTCATGAGAGGACTCCTGTCGTGCTGTTCGCAGCGGTCGTGCTGGTGTCGGCGGAATCGGATGCGTCGCCGGCGGCATCCGCTCCTTCGCCGGCGTCGCGCAGGGTGCGTCCGGTGAGTGCCAGGAACACGTCGTCGAGCGTGGGCGGGACGCCGGTCGCGCGGCGGACGAGGATGCCGGCGGCGTCGAGCTCGCGCACGATCACCGGCAGCAGCCGGTCGCCGTCCTGCACCGCGAGCGAGATGGACTCGCCCTCGACCGTGACCTCGGCGCTGCTGAGGCGGGCGACCACGGCGCGGGCGCTCGCCGCTTCCGCGGCATCCGCGAACCCGAAGGTCAGCACGTCGCCGGCCAGCGTCGCCTTGAGGGATGCGGCGTCGTCATCGGCGATGATGCGCCCCTTGTCCATGACCATCACGCGCTCGGCGTAGCGGTCGGCCTCTTCCAGGTAGTGCGTAGTGAGGAAGACCGTGGTGCCGTGCTGCGTGCGCAGGTCGAGGATGTGCTCCCACAGGTTCGCCCGGCTCTGCGGGTCGAGTCCGGTGGAAGGCTCGTCCAGGAAGATCAGCGGCGGCGCATGCATGAGCCCGAGCGCGATGTCGAGTCGGCGCTTCTGCCCGCCGCTGAGCTGCTGCACGGTCCGCGTCGCGAAGGAGGTGAGGTCGAGCGACTCGATCAGTTCGTCTGCGCGCTTCGCGCTGTCCTTCCGCGTCATCCCATAGAAGGCACCCTGGCTCAGCAGCTCGTCGCGCACCCGTTGCGAGAAGCTTCCGCTGGTGAGCTGGCCGACGTAGCCGATGCGGGCGCGGACCCCGGCGGCGTCGGTGCGGATGTCGTGCCCCACCACGCGTGCGCTCCCCGAGGTGGGCGGGATGAGGGTGGTCAGCATCCGCAGGGTGGTCGACTTGCCGGCACCGTTCGGGCCGAGGAAGGCGACGAGCTCGCCGCGCACGGCGGTGAAGGAGACGTCGGTCACGGCATGCACCGGCGTCTTCTTGACGGTGAAGACCTTGGTCAGGCCTTCGGTCTCGATGAGGGATTCGTTCATGGGGAGAGCGTAGAAACCCATGCGGACAGATCCTGTCCGCATGATCTGGCAATCTGAGACGCATGACCGACACCACCTCGCGTGCACTGGCTCTGCTCAACCTGCTGCAGACGCACCGGCACTGGCCGGGGACCGAGCTCGCCACCCGGCTGGGCGTGACCGAGCGCACCGTGCGCCGCGACGTCGACCGGCTGCGCGAGCTCGGGTACCGGGTGGAGTCCTGCCCTGGCGTCGCCGGAGGCTACCGGCTCGAGGCCGGGAGTGCCGTGCCGCCGCTGCTGCTGAACGACGACGAGGCCGTGACGATGGCGATCGGGCTGCGGGTCGCCGCCACGCAGCAGCTCGTCGGCGGTCCCGAGGTCACGCTCACGGCACTCGCGAAACTCGAGCAGGTGCTGCCGTCGGCGCTGCGTCAGAGGGTGAACGCGCTCGCCGCGTCGGTGCAGGCGCCGCGCATCGGCGACGGTCCGGTCGTCTCGCCCGAGGTGCTGGGGGAGATCGCGCTCGCCACCCGCGACACCGAGCGGCTGCGGCTGCGGTACGTGGACGGCGAAGGGCGCGAGAGCGTGCGCCGTGTCGAGCCGCACGCCCTGGCGCCGGCCGGGCGCAAGTGGTTCCTGCTCTGCTGGGACCTCGACCGCGCGGACTGGCGCACGTTCCGCGTCGACCGCATCGCCGCCGTCGAGCACACGCGCGTGCTGTTCTCCCGCCGCGACATCACCGACGAGGAGATCGAAGAACGCGTGCTGATCGCCTCGTCGTGGTCGCCGCAGAAGGTCGAGGCGGCCGCGGTGATGGAGCTGCCGCTCGCCGAGATGCAGGAGCGCTTCGGGCCGTGGTCGCAGGGCGCGACGGCGGTGGGCGACGACCGCACGCGGTGGCCGTTCGGAGGCTCGGACTGGCGCGAGGCGATGTATGCACTGCTCTGGATCCCCGAGGGCGTCGAGTACGCGGTGGCGCTCGCCGAACCGCACCGGAGCGAGTTGCGCGAGGCCGTCGCTCGGCTGCTGCGCGCCCTCGACGCCCCGGAGCCCGATGACGCCGCGTGACCGGCATCCGTCATCCTCAGACTCATAGGGTTATCCCAGGCAACGATCCTGGCGGGTCAGATCACGGCCGGGTAACGTCATTCCCATCGCGGCGATCCGGGCGGTCCCGGGCCTCAGCTCATACCTGATGGCGTTGCGGGTTCGACTCCCGCCGTCGCGTCCACTTCAGGGCCGCCGGCGGGCGGAACCGTCAGCGGTTCCGTCGCTTCGAACGGATCGTGAGCGCCTGGGACAGCACCACGCAGGCCATCGCGACGACGGTGAACCATAGGGTCGGGCTCAGCACCTCGGTGAGGATCAGCACCGCGCAGGTCAGCCCGAAGAGGGCGCCGAAGGCCATCAGCCCCCAGTGGATGCCGGTGCTGGTTCCGTTGCCTCGCATCCTTCCACCCTGTCAGTCGGGTGCGTCGATGTCGACCGACGAGGCTCTTAGGTGGCGTCGACCCTGTGAGTCGGTGTGGTGGAACATCCGAGCGTCGAATAGGGTTGTACCAAATGGATCGGGAATGCTCGATCGGCGTTCGGCCTCCGGGAATCTCGGAGGCCTTTCGCTTTTATGGGTAGACCTTGAGCCCGTATCCCTCGATGCGCCCGTCGCTGGAGCGGACCAGCTTGGTGCTGACGAGATCCCAGGCACGGTTCGGCTGCTCGGGACGCATCACGTGGAGCCCGATCGGTCGGGCGGTCATATCCGCGATTTGCAGGCCTGAACTATTGGCGCTCTTCGGAGCGCAGTGGAAGGCCAGCGTCTCGGGCATGCCACGCATCCGGGTCGTGTCCATGATCCTCCGGAACTCGAGCTCCAGATCCCGATCTTCTTTCGCGCCCCGGCTTTCGAACACGACGCGCGCAGTCCGTCGTGCTTGTCCGCGCTGCTGAAGCTGGAGGAAGATTCGCTCCAGACCGAACTCGAGCGCGACATGGTAGGGATTCACGTCGTTCCCTCGTCGCGCCCGAAATTGCTCTTTGTCTATGACGCACGCCACGATTCCGAATCGAGAATCCGAGATTATGGCGTTCATCTGCTCCATGAACCGTGCACGGACACTCCCATTCAAGAGGACGTCAAACGGCGGGGTCGACTTGCGGATGTCGCGCTCGTGGAAGATCACCATGTCGTGCCCGAAGAACTCGAACTTCATCCCCTGAACCAGAGGAACGACAGTCGAGATGTAGTCATCCACAGGGAAGATGCAGAACGAAAGGACGAACAGCGGGAACTGCGGATTGATGTTCGTGAGGCTGTGGTCACCGCTCTCATCGACGTAAATCACATAGTCGCTGAACGCCGGCATGGGCTCACCGTAATGTCACCTCGGAGCCGGGGGTGCGGACACGCCCGCGCCTCCAGCGGTATATAGCACCGCCCTTCCGATCACGGCCGAGCCGCCCCTCACAACCCCAACTGATCCAGCCGCTCCTCGAAACGCACCTGCACGTCTTCGGGCTCATCGCCCTCGGCATCGGCCCAGATCGCGTCCAACTCCTTCTGCACGGAGTCGGGGAGCGCGGCGAACTTCTCGTCCCAGGCGGCGACGGGGGTCCAGTAGCCGACGACCTTGAAGCGGGTCGCGGGCAGGCCGAGCTCCTTGCGCAGGTACTTGCGCACGTCGCGCAGCGCCACGGTCTCGCCGGCCACCCACACGTACCCCTCGTCGAGGGGGAGCCGGTCGTCGACGATGCCGCGGACGAGCGGGCCGAGCGCGCTGGGGCCATGGCCGTTGCCGCCGACCACCCAGGTGACCTCGACGTCGGGACCGACCTCGAGCGGCACGCGGTCCGCCTCGCTCGGTACCTCGAGCACGACCCGGGTACGCACGCCCGACGGCACCTCGGCGATGATGCGTGCCACGGCGGGAAGCCCGGTGAGGTCGGCCACGAGCACCTGCCACGTGATGTCTTCCGGCGGCGAGTAGAGACCGGTCGGGGAGTTCAGACCGAGCACGTGCCCCGGCTCCGCGCGCGCCGCCCACGGCCCCGCGACGCCCGCCTCATGGATCACGAAGTCGATGTCGAGCTCGCCGGCATCCGGGCGCACGCCGCTGATCGTGTACGTGCGCATCGGCGCTTCGGGTGCGCCCTCCGGCGTCTCCCACCAGTCGCCCGCGGGCACCGGCAGCGAGACGTCTTTCGGGTCCTCGCCGTGCGGGAAGAACACCCGCACGTACTCGTCGCCGATGCCGGTGCTGAGGAAGTCGGTGATGCCGTCACCGCCGAGTGTGACGCGGACCAGGGTCGGAGTGAGGGTGGTGGTGCTGCTGACGATGCCGCGGTGGATGCTCACGGAGTCTCCGTCTCTGTGGTGGGGGTCTGGCCGGCAGGGGTGTGGCCGGTGGGGGTGTGCGGATGGGGAGCGCTGCGGGTCTGTGCGAGCCAAGAATCGCGGTAGAGCCCCTCGGCGGCGACGAGCTCGTCGTGCGTGCCGCGCTGCGTCGGCCTGCCGTTGGCGAACACGACGATCTGCTCGGCGGTGACGGCCTGCTGCAGCCGGTGCGCGATGAGCACGGCGGTGCGGCCCTTGCGCAGCGCCGCGATCGCGTCTTCCACGGCTTCGCGGTGATGGAGACCGACGTCGGCGGTGGCCTCGTCGAGGATCACGACGTCGGGGTCGGCGAGGAACGCCCGCGCGACCGCGAGCTGCTGGATGCGTCCCTCGTCGAGCGGCACGGCGGACTCGGATGCAGCACCGCCGTCCCGCTCGAGGACCATCGCCTCGACCGCCCACTCCGCTCCGACCGCTCGCAATGCGGCGACGATCTCATCGTCACTCGCCTCCGGGGCGACCAGCCGCAGGTTGTCGGCGATCGTGCCGCGGAAGTGATGCAGCTCCTGCGACAGGTAATACGGGGCATCGGCGCTCGACGCGAGGTGCACGCTGCCCGAGGTCGGCGGATGATGCCCGGCGATCACACGCGCGAGCGTGCTCTTGCCCGACCCCGAGGTGCCGACCAACGCCGCCGTGGTGCCCTGGTCGACCCGCAGGTTCACATCGCTGATGCCGCGACCGGTGGTCGGATAGTGGAAGGTCAGGTCCCGCACCTCGATGCCGGCCGATGCCCGTGGTGCCGCATCCGTCTCCTCGTCCCGCGGGGCCGAGGCGGGCGCGAGGTCGATGACCCCGACGAGTCGCGCGAGCCCGATGGCCGCACGCTGGATGTCGTTGAGCCCGAAGATCAGCTGCCCGACCGGGCCGAACAAGCGGTGGAACAGCAACGCGGCCGTGGTGACGGCTCCCACCGTGATCGCGCCTGCGGACTGCAGGAGGAACCCGGTGCCGAGGATCGCAGCCAGCCCGACGAGCTCGCCGCCGTTGATCCACCGGAACAGCCGGTTCGTCACCCGCACGCCCTCGATCTGCATGTGGATCGATGCTTCGGCGCGCTCACGGACCCGCTCGAGCGCGGGCTCCTGCTCGTTGAACGCGGTGAGCGTCTCGATGCCCTCGACTGCGTCGAGCACGGCCTGACTGCGCGCGGCCTCGCGCACCCGCACCTCGCGGAACACCACACGTGACCGCCGCAGGAACACGCGGGTGCCGAGCACATAGAAGGGTGCCGAGGCGATTCCGGCGAGGGCGAGCCACGGGTCGAGGGCGGTCAGTGCGACCACCGAGACCCCGATCGCGAAGCCCGCCGACAGGAGGGTCGGGGCGACGTTGCCGCCGGCCTCGGCCACGGCATCCACGTCTCCGGTGACGCGGGAGAGCAGGTCGGCGCTCTCGCCGTCGTCGACCTCGCTGACCGGCAGCCGCATCGCCGAGGCGAACACGTCTTCGCGCAGGGTGGCGAGCATGTCCTGCACCAGACCGGTGAGCACTCGCACGGCCCACAGCATCATCACGGCCGCGCCGATCGCACCGAGGCCCGCGCCGGCGACCCACCCGGAGATGGTCGCGAAGCCGGCATCCGACGAGACGGCATCCACGATCCGGCCGAGGCATGACGGCATCACGATCCCGAGGGCGGATGCCGCGAGGAAGAGGGCAGCGACCGCCGCCGTCCGACCCGGATGCTGCCGCAGCAGCCCGCCGACGACGGCCCGTACGCGGGCGCTGGACGCGATCGGCAGCAGCGCGGTGGTCGAGGTCGGGTCACTCATGGGGAGCATCCGTTCCGGGAGAGGGGAGGTCGATGACCCGGTCGCAGGCGTCGAGCAGCACCGGGGAGGTGGTGATCACGATCACGGTCTCGTCGTGCTCCGCGAGCGCGCGGGCGATGTGCGCCTCGGTGAGGGCATCGACGGCCGAGGTCGGCTCGTCGAGCACCAGCACGTCGGCCTCCGCATGCAGGGCGCGGGCGATCCCGATGCGCTGGCGCTGTCCGCCCGAGAGCCGTCGACCGGCTTCGCCGACCTGCGATTCCCAGCCGCCGACCTGCACCACGGTGTCGTGCAGTGCCGCCATCTCGATGAACGGCGGATGCGCGGGCTCGTCTGTCCCGTGACCGCGCACAGCCTCGCGCAGAGAGCCGCTCACGATCGTCTGTCCGTGGGGCGGGGCGACGACCCGGCGGCGGTACTCGACGGGGTCGAGGGTGGTCAGATCACGGAGTCCGCCGTCGACGGCGACCGACACCAGCCCGGGCTCGGCGCGCGAGCGCAGCCCGAGCAGGCGGGAGAGCGCGCGGGCCGCGTCGCTGTCGGCGGGACGGATGCCGAGCACCTCGCGCTCGCGCACCTCCACGAGCGGGGCTCCCGAGTCGGCGCGGAAAGCCAGCACGACATCGCCGGCCGGTTCTGCCGGAGAAGATGCGGCGGGCGCATCGAGCAGATCCTCGGCGTCGATCACCTCGGCGAGGCGCTTGGCGGAGGCGAGCTTGTGGATCCAGTTCGAGGGGAACGAGCCGGCGTAGGCGAGGTATCCGCTGATGAACTGGGCGAGTCCGAGCACGGTCACCAACTCGCCGATGCTGATGCGGCCCTCCGCCGCGAACCAGGCCGACATGCCGGCGAGGGCAGTCGTCGCGACCGCGGCCAGGGTGCCGCTCACCGCTTCGTAGGCGGCGAGGGACCGGCCGGCAGCTGTCGCGGCCCGGCGGGAGGCGTCGCTGGCGGCGATGTACCGCCGCACAGCCTCCTCGCGCGCACCGATTCCCACGAGCACCCGGAAGCCGCCCATGAAGTCGGCCGCGACGGCCCCGGCCTCGGTCGCGGCATGCTGCTCGGCGAAGCCGCGACGCTCCAACGGACGGGAGACGACCTGCATCACGAACATCATCGCGATCGTCGAGCCGAACACCACGATCGTCGCGACGGGGGAGATCACCAGCATCGCGAGTCCTGCGCCGACGATCGCGGCGATCGTCGAGAACTGTTGCGCGACCGACCAGGCGACTCCGGCCACGCGGTACGTGTCGGAGGTGACGAACGTGAGCGCTTCGCCCGGAGTGACAGCGCGGCGGGAGAGCCGGGGGCGCAGCATGCGGGAGAGGGTGAGGTGGCGCAGCGCCTGCTCGCCGTAACCGTAGATCGAGACCATGAGCCGCGAGGCCGCCTGATAGCTCGCGGTCAGCACGAGGAACGTGCCGACCAGCACGCCGAGCCAGAGCGCGAGGGCTGCGGGGTCGGCGGGCAGCACGGCGCGGTCGATCGTCGCTCCGATGAGGACGGGGATCGTGGCTTCGGCGAGGGAGTGCACGATGAGCAGCGCAGTCGCCCCGGCGAGGGCGATGCCGCGTCCCTCGGACTTCAGTGCGATCCCGAACAGCCTCCGCGGGGTGGACGTCACGGTGTCCGCCGTCCGAGCGGCAGCACCAGCGGCGTTCCCGACACCGGGTCCGTGATGACTTTGCAGGGCAGGTCGTACACGGCCTGGACGAGCTCGGCGGTGATGATCTCCCGCGGGTCGCCCTGTGCCACGATCGCCCCGTCGCGCATCGCCACGAGGTGCGTCGCGTAGCGGGCGGCGTGGTTGAGGTCGTGCAGCACGGCGACGAGTGTGGTGCCGTCGCGGTGCAGGTCGGCGAAGAGTTCCATCAGGTCGATCTGGTGCGCGATGTCGAGGAACGTCGTCGGCTCGTCGAGCAGCAGGTGCTGGGTCTGCTGGGCGAGGGCCATCGCCACCCAGACCCGCTGACGCTGCCCGCCCGAGAGCTCGTCGACCAGGCGCCGCGACAGGTCGGTGACTCCGGTCGCCGCCATGGCCTCGGACACCGCGCGCTCGTCGGCGCTGCTCCACGTGCGCATGGCGCTCTGGTGGGGGAATCGCCCGCGGCCCACGAGGTCGGCGACCGTGATGCCGTCGGGGGCGATGGACGACTGCGGCAGCAGCCCCAGCTTGCGGGCGGCCTCCTTCGGCTTGAGTGAGCGCAGCTCATGCCCGTCGAGGAGCACCGCTCCGGTGGTCGGGCGCAGCAAGCGGGCGAACCCGCGCAGCAGGGTCGACTTTCCGCACGCGTTCGGTCCGATGATGATCGTGAACGAGCCGTCGGGGACCTCGAGCGACAGGTCGGAGATGATGGGGGTCTCTCCGTAGCCCAACGTGATGTCGCGGGCCAGCAGCGAAGCGGTCATGGTTGTTCCTTTCAGGTGCGGCGCGCGTACTGGGCGGCCAGCAGCCAGGCGAGATAGATGCCGCCGACCGAGACCGTCACCACGCCGACCGGTACGGCGACGAGCTGGGCGACGGCATCCGACACCACGACGAGGGCGGCGCCGGTCAGCATCACGGGCACCGTGCCCATCGGGGTGTTCGAGCGGGTGAGTCGCTGCGAGATCTGCGGGGCCGCGAGGGCGATGAACGAGATGGGGCCGGCGGCGGCGGTGACGAGGGCGACCAGGGCCACACCGAAGACCATGGCCGCGAGGCGGGTGCGCCCCGGACTGATGCCGAGCGCGGTGGCTGCGTCGTCGCCCATCTCCAGCACCGGCAGCGTGCGGGCGAGCGGGAGGGAGAGCACGGTGACGATCGCGAACACGATCGTCGCGGGGATCAGCTGGTCGAAGCCGAGCGAGGCGAGCGAGCCCGCGCCCCAGGTCGCGGCCATCATCGCCTTCTCGACGCTGACCGAGATGAGGATCCACGAGGTGAGCGACCCGAGCCCCGCCGAGACGCCGATGCCGACGATGATCAGGCGGAAGGACGACATCGTGTTCTTGTTGGCCAGCACGTAGACGAGCAGCGCGGTGAGCAGGCCGCCGACGAGGGCTCCGGCCGCCTTGAACATGTAGGTGTTCAGCTCGAGCACGATCATCACGAGCGTCACGCCGAACTGGGCCCCGATGCCGAAGCCGATGATGTCAGGAGAGCCGAGCGGGTTGCGGGTGAGGGACTGGAAGATCCCGCCGGCGAGGGCCAGCGCTGCTCCGCACAGCACCGCGAAGAGCACGCGCGGCAGACGCCACTCGAAGACCACCTGGCGGATGTCGGGGTCGGATGCCGGGTCGACGATGGCGCGCAGGACCGCGGGGAAGTCGACCTCGTAGGCACCGATGGTCATCGAGGCGAGGCCCGTTCCGACGATGACGACCACGAGCACGACGCTCACGATGACGGAGCGCACGGGGATGAGGGCGGCGATGCGCCGGGTCTCGATCCGGATCAGGCGACGCCCGTGATCGACCGGGGCGAACTCGGCGTGCGAAGAGTCGATGGCGGGCAGGGTGACGGGCTTCTGGTCGATGCTCACAGTCCGCTCACCCGCTTCCGGCGCACGAGGATGATCAGGATCGGGGCTCCGAGGAGAGCGGTGACGATGCCGACGCGCATCTCTCCGTTCGGGAGCACGATGCGGCCGAGGATGTCGGCGAACAGCAGGAACGCCGGGCCGATGACCATCGAGTAGGTCAGCACCCAGCGCTGATCGGGTCCGGTAAACCAGCGGACGATGTGCGGGATCATGAGCCCGACGAAGGCGATGGGGCCGGCAGCGGCGACGCTGGTTCCTGCCAGCAGGGTGACGGCGATGATGACGAGGATCCGCGTCACGCGCACGCGTGCGCCGAGCGCCTGCGCGAGGTCATCGCCCAGGGCGAGGGCGTTCAGCGAGCGTGCGCACAGCAGTCCGATCAGCAGTCCGATCGCGATGAGCGGGGCTGCCCACGCGAGCTGGTCGAGGGTGCGTCCGCCGATCGAGCCCACACCCCAGAACCGCATGACCTGGAGGGTGCCGAGGTCGCGCAGCACGATCGCGGTGGTGAATCCGGTGAACGCCGCACCCAGGGCGACTCCGGCGAGGGTGAGCTTCATGGGGGTCGCACCCGACGCCCCGAACGAGCCGAGCACGTAGACGAGCACGGTCAGGACGAAGGCCCCGGCGAGGGCGAAAGGCACGTAGGCGCCGGGTGCCGTCAGGCCGAGCACGCCGACCGCGAAGGTGACGGCGAAGGAGGCGCCGGCGTTGACTCCGAGGATGCCGGGGTCGGCCAGCGGGTTGCGAGTGAAGGCCTGGATGAGTCCGCCGCACACGGCGAGGGCGGCACCGACGACGATGCCGAGCAGCGTGCGCGGCACCCGCAGTTCCATGACCATCAGGTGCAGCGGGTTCTCGTCGTCGTAGGAGAAGAGGGACTGCAGCACGGTGAGGGGGTCGATCGCGCGGCTGCCGATCGCGAGCGAGGCGATGACGGCGACCACCAGCACCACGGTGGAGACGATGAGTCCCAGCACCAGCGTCCCGTTGCGGTGCGGGGAGTCGTCGCTGCGACTCCCCGCACCTGTGTTCGAGACGTCCGTGTCGTCTTGCGTCGCCAGGGACATCTCGCGGGTCACTTCCCGTCGATGGTCGGCTCGCCCTGCAGTGCGGCTGCGAGGTCGTCGACGTACTTCGGGAGGATGTACTTCAGCGACAGCACGGTCGGTGCGCTGATCGCGGAGGCCTCGGCGTCGTTCGCGTAGATCACGTACGACCCGTCGGCGATCGGCTCCCAGCGGGAGACGACCTTGTTCTCGACCGTGTACTTCCCCTCATCCGCGCTGCCGCCCCAGGCTGCGAACAGGTCGGCCTGCACGTCGTAGAGGTTCTCGAGGCTGACGCCGGTGTACCAGTTGTCGCCCTCGGCGCTCGCGAGGAAGCTGTCCATCGCCGAGGTGGAGGTGAAGCCCAGCGCCTCGGTGATGCGCACGCGCGGGTCGTACTCGAGGTAGACGCCGAGGTCGGTGCCGCCCTCGTTCAGGGTCAGACCCCAGACGAAGGTCTTGTCCTGGAACTCGGGGTGCTCGCCGGAGAGGGAGGTGATCTGCTCCTCGGTCTCGGCGATCAGCTCCTCGGCCTTCGCGTCCTCCGACAGGGCCTTGCCGACCGTGCGGGTCATGCCCTCCCAGGTTCCCGGGTTCCACGGCCCCTCGATGTACGGCACCGTCGGAGCGATCTCGCTCAGGCGCTCGTACTCGATGTCGGTGACGCCCGAGTAGAGGCTCAGGATCAGGTCGGGCTTGAGCTCCTTGATGGCCTCGTAGTTCGGGCCGTCCTCGACGAAGGGGATGATCTCAGGGGTCTCGCCGTATTCCTCGGTGACGTAGTCCTCGAACCAGGGTTGGTAGCCGCTCTCGTCGGCGCCCCAGACTTCTTCGATGCCGACCGGGTTGGTGCCGAGGGCCGCGACGATGTCGGGCGTCATCCAGCCGAGGGCGACCACGCGCTGCGGCTTCTCGGGGATCACGGTCTTCCCGTGGCCGTGCTCGATGACCACCCCGTCGACGGCGGCCGACGTGGGTGCGGATCCGGCGGTTTCACCGGATGCCGTGCACCCTGCCAGGGTGAGCGCGGCGGCGAGGGCCGCGGCGACGAGGGCCGAGCCTCGGCGGATCTTCGGGCGCGCAGAAGCGTGCGACATGGTTCTCCTTCGGGAAGGGGGGAGGGGTGTGCCGCGTCGACGCGGCGAGAAGTTAGGTAAGCATGCCCTAACAGAATGATGTTAGAACGCGGATGGCTCGCTCAGTGTCGCGGGAGCGACGACTTGTGTCGCGGAACCGACAATGGCGGTCGGAACAACCGTGAGCGGTCAGCGCCAGTACAGCTGATGGGCGGTGTCGGCCTGCACGCGCGCGACGTGCTGGCGGGGAGTGATCCCGAACCGCTCCTTGAAGGCGGCGGAGAATGCGCTCGTCGTCGCGTAGCCGCAGCGGTGCGCGGCGGCGCCGATGGGTGTGCCGTCCACGATCAGGCGTGCCCCCAGGGTCATCCGCACTCCCGTGCGCCAGCGGCCGAAGCTCATGCCGACGTCGTTCTGGAAGATGCGCAGGACCGTGCGCTCGTGGAGTCCGTGCGTGAGGAACAGCTCGACGGCCCCTCGTGGATCGCCGGGGTCGGCGAGTACCGCCTGCACCAGCGGGGCGACCCGTTCGTCGGTGGGCATCGGCACCTCGCCCCACTCGCTCGCGGCCTCGGGCAGCGGCTGCTGCAGCATCTCGATCAGCACCGACTGGATGCGCACGCGCAGGTCGGTGGGCATGTCGTTTATGCCGAGGTGGAGCAGCATCTCCTGCACCGCCCGCGGCACCAGGACCCGGGTGATCTGGTCGACCGGAGCGAGCAGGGCCGTATCCGGGATGTAGGTGTAGCAGCCGATCGAGTCGGGCTCGTGGTGGGCGGTGTGCGGGGTGTTCGCCGGGATCCACACGCCCTGCCCCGGGGCTAGGCGCCACCGTGCGTCCTGCAGGTGCACCCAGACCGTGCCGCGGTAGCACCAGGCGAGCATCGGGTCGGCGTGGCTGTGTGGAGGGGAGAGCGGGCGGGCGCCGGTGTCCTCTCCCGTGACGACACCCGTGCCCATCAAGTACGGCTCGGCCACCGTCGACGGGAACGAGGGGCTCGCCGCCCAGTCGTCCTGCCGGAATGAGTTCATCGTGCTCCGCGTGAGGGCCGCGTGCGCTGCCGTGGAGTGGATGCTGCGCGGCTCGTCGTACCCCGCAATGCTAGCCGGACTGCAGCGGGCGGCTTCGGGAGGCCCGATGATGGAGACATGCCTTCCGCCCATCGCCCCGGTCTGCGGGTCTCGTCGGGTCTCACGATCCCCGAGGCCGAGCTGTCGTGGCGCTTCTCGCGGTCGTCGGGCCCGGGAGGGCAGGGCGTGAACACCGCCGACTCGCGTGCGGAACTCGTGTGGGACGCGGCGAACTCCGCAGCGCTCACGCCGCATCAGCGCGAGCGGCTGCTCGATCGGCTGAGTGGCCGCCTGGTCGACGGGGTGCTGACGATCGCGGCCTCCGAGCATCGCGCGCAGCTGCGCAACCGTGATGCCGCGCGTGATCGACTCGTCGCGCTGGTCGCCGAGGCGCTGAGGCCGCCGGCACCCCCGCGTCGTGCGACCAAGCCGAGTCGCGGGTCGAAGGAGCGTCGCCTCAAGGCCAAGCAGCGACGCACCGACGTCAAGAGCCTGCGCCGCCGACCTCGCGACGACTGAGTCAGCGCGGGAGCCAGCTCTCGATGCCGTCGAGCAGCCGCTGCAGCCCGAACTCGAACAGCGCATCCAGGTCGAGATCGAAGTCGTCCGATCGCACCAGGGAGGCGAGCAGGGGGAGGTCGGTCGGCGACACCATCTCGGCGATGTCGGTGGATCGGGTGGTCATGTACTCGTCTGCCGTGAGGCCGGTGTCCTGACGCTGCTCGGCCTCGAAGGCGATGTCGGTCGCCAGAGACTTGACGTGGCTGAAGACGATGACGCTGATGTACATCATCGTCTCCATGCTCAGCCCGAGTGGGGCCAGGGCCCGCAGGCACCACTCGGTGTAGCGGAAACCGTTGGGGACGAGCTGCGGCCGCGAGATCGACATCACCCCCGCGAGCCAGGGATGCCGTTGGAAGCTCGCCCACTGCAGTCGCGCCGACACCTCCAGATCGGCGCGCCAGTCCGCTGACGGCTCGGGGAACGACTCCTCCCCGAGCACCGCGTCGATCATGAGCAGGACGAGTCCGTCTTTGCTCTCGACGTGCCGGTAGAGGGACATGGTGGCGGTGCCGAGCTCGGCGGCTATCCGCCGCATCGAGATCGCCTCGATGCCTTCGGCGTCCGCCATCGCGATCGCGGTCGCGACAACGGTCGCGGTCGTCAGTGAGGGGGTGGGCGTCGTCGTGGGGGAGGCGACGACGCTGCCGATGCCCGGTGTCGAGACGATCAGGCCCTGCTGCTGCAGGTGCGCAAGGGCCTTGGTCGCGGTGGCGATCGCGACGCCCCAGTCGCGGGTGATCCCGCGCGCCGACGGCACCCTGTCTCCCGGGCTGAGGTCTCCGGACTCGATCCGCTCGGCGATCTCTGCCGCGATGGTGTGTGAAGTTGCTCGCACCGTACTAGTACACCACCCTTCTAACTAGAACACTTGTACAGCGTATATTCGCTGTATTACCGTGCTTCTCATGAACGAATACAGCGTACTCATCTCCGGCGCCGGCATTGCAGGACCCGCCCTCGCCCACTGGCTCCACAGGCAGGGCATCCGCCCCACGATCGTCGAGCAGGCGCCCGACGTCCGCCTCGGCGGGCAGGCCGTCGATCTCCGCGGACTCGGCGAGGTCGTCGCCGAGCGGATGGGCATCATGCCCCGCGTGCGCGAGCGCATCGTGCACGAGAAGGGGCTGCGCTACATCGACAGCGCGGGCCGCGAGCTCGCCACGATGCCTGCCGATCTCTTCGTCGGCGACGGCAGTCCCGTGACCGAGATCGAGATCATGAAGGGCGACCTGACGGAGATCCTCCTCGATCTCATCGACGACCACACCGAGGTCATCTACGGCGACCGGATCGAGTCGATGGTGGAGGGTCCGGATGGCGTCGAGGTCACTTTTCGCAGTGGTCTGGTCCGCACCTTCGACGTCGTCGTCGGTGCCGACGGCATCCACTCCGGTGTGCGGGCGCTCGCCTTCGGTCCGGAGGCCGACTACGTCGTGCACCTCGGCGCGTACCTCGGCTACTGCACCGTGCCGGACGCCGGTCCGCTCGATGACTGGTTCGACATGTACAGCGAGCCGGGGCGGATGCTTGCGCTGCGGCCCGAGCGCGGCGGTTCGGCGAAGGCGATGCTGGCGTTCGCCGCCACCGGCGCGGACGTGGATCGGCGCGACGTCGCCAGCCAGAAGCGGCTCCTGCGCGAGGTCTTCGATGGGATGGGCTGGCGGGCCGGAGAGCTGCTCGCGGCGGCGGATGCCGATGCCGACTTCCATCTCGACACCGTCAGCCAGGTGCACATGGACAGCTGGACCCGAGGGCGCGTCGCCCTGCTCGGGGATGCCGGCTATTGCGGGTCGCCCCTCACGGGGATGGGCACGAGTCTCGCTCTCGTCGGCGCGTATGTCCTGGCGGGCGAGCTCGGACGTGCCGCGGGAGATCATGCCGCGGCGTTCGCCCGCTACGAGGAGATCATGCGGCCCTACGTCGCGACGGCCCACACACTGGCGCCCGGTGGCGTCGACGGCTTCCTTCCGCGCAGTCGATTCATGCTCCGGATGCGGGTGCTCTCCGCGCGACTCATGCATCACTGGCCGATGCGTCAGATCGTCGCGCGAATGCTCGACAAGTCCGAAGCGATCGAGCTCCCGGACTACGCCTCGACCTCGGTCGCTGCGATGCCTTGATCAACCTCGTCGCATCTGAGGGCGATCAAGCTCGGGATTCGGCGATCGTGGCTTCGATCGGTCCCCAGCCGCTGTCGAGCAGCCGGAATCCCGCGTCCAGGGTGCCGAGAGGGTCGTCACTGTCGTTGACGAGCAGCTGCATCTGCAGCACGAACCGGGCGTAGACGCGGATCTCGGCGATCGGCTCGGCGAGACCGAGTTCCTCGGCGATGGCGTCGGCCAGGGCGTCTTCGTGCCGGAGCCACATCTTCGCCGCGTAGTCGCGCAGTGCCGGTGTCTCGTTGAGGAAGCGCAGGAACACGCGGGTGACGTCGTTGCCGTGCTCGTCGACGTTCGCGCGGAGTTCGGCCGTATAGAACTCGTGGATCGCGCGGTTGATCGTGGTCCCCGTCTGCCGGTCTCGGACGGTGGAGACGAGGCGGTCGCGCTGCTCGTCGTCCTCGTCGAAGACGAGAGCCTCTTTCTGGGGGAAGTGCGCGAAGACGGTGGTCGGGGAGACGTCGGCGGCGTCGGCGACCTCGCGGATGCTCACGTTGTCGAAGCCGCGCTCGAGGAACATCATCGTCGCGACGTCGGAGATCGCCTTGCGGGTCGCGGCCTTCTTCCGTTCGCGGCGCCCGAGGGGCTCTGGGGTCGTCATGGTCCTCACCCTATCGTGAACCGACCACAAAACTGGCTTGACACCAAAACTGGTATCGCTACACTTTCGGTATGACTTCACCCAACACCCTCACGCGCCGGGAACAGAACCGCGCCTGGATCATGCTCATCGTGCTGACGATGCTCACCGTCATCGGGATGACGGTCGTCCTCCCCGTCCTTCCCTTCGTCGTGCTCCAGTACGTCTCCCACGAGAGCGACCTCGCCATCTGGGTGGGCGTGCTCGAGGCGGTCAACGGGCTCTGCGCCTTCCTGGCCGCGCCGTTCCTCGGTCGCCTCTCCGACCGGTTCGGCCGCCGACCCGTCATCATCGTCGCCGCGTTCGGGGCCGCGTTCTCGATGGCGCTGTTCGGCATCGGCGGAGCGATCTGGGTCCTCGTCCTGGCCCGGGTCATCCAGGGCCTGACAGCCGGCGACCTCCCTGCCCTCTTCGCGTACCTCGCCGACATCACCCCACCCGAGCAGCGCGCCAAGCGCTTCGGTCTGCTCGGTGCGTTGTCCGGCATCGGCACCATGATCGGCCCGGCGATCGGCGGTCTCCTCGCCACCGTGAGCCTCCAGCTCCCGGTCTTCCTCACCGCCGCCGTCGCGTTGACGATCGCGATCCTCAGCATCTTCCTGCTTCCCGAGAGCCTGAAGCCCGGCAACCGCATCGCCACGATCAAGCTCCGTGACGTGCAGCCGTTCGCTGTCTTCAAGGAGGCGTTCGGCCGCAAGGAGCTGCGTGGGCTCATGATCGGCTTCGGCCTGCTCGCCCTGCCGTTCGGCTTCTTCGTGAACAACTTCAGCGTACTGGCACTCGACTCGATCCAGTGGGGACCGACGCAGATCGGACTCCTGACCGCCGCGGTCGGCATCATCGACATCCTCATCCAGGGTGTGCTGCTCGGCATCCTGCTCCCGCGTATCGGGGAGCGCGGTGTGATCGTGAGCGGCATCATCGCGCAGATGATCGGCCTCGCGGCCCTCGCCATCGTGGCCTCGATCTTCGCTCAGCCGTGGGTGTTCATCGTCGGCGCGCTCATGCTCGCCGCCGGCCAGGGCGCCTCGCAGGCCGCGATGGACGGTGCCATGTCGAACGCCGTCGGCGACGACGAGCAGGGCTGGCTCGGCGGAGCGACGCAGTCGCTGAACGCGGCCATGGGCACGGCCGCGCCGCTCATCGCGGGCGCGCTCTACGCCCTGGTCAGCCCCGCCGCGCCGTACTGGCTGGGTGTCGCGATCATGATCGTCGCGGTGATCGTCGTCAGCCGCGCGCACATCGCGAACACCGCCAAGCGTCCTGGCGGTGCGGGCGCGGATGCGGATGCCCCGAGGGAGTCCGTCGTGCAGCGTGATCCGTCGGCCGGTGTGTTGACAGATTGATACACCACGGGCAGACTCTGTATCACCTGAGTGATACACGGAGGCAGAATCATGGCGGGGATCGCGCTTGTCGGATACATCGTTTGCGTCGCGGCGGTGGTCGCCGTCGTATGGTTGGTCGTCCGTGGCCGTCCACGGCGAACCGAGCCGCTGGCGGCATCCGTCCAGTCGCTTCTCGACGCGGCCAGGCGGCGGGCGGTGATCGCCGTCGTCTTCTCCGGCGCCGTGATCGTCGCCCTCTTCCTGGCCGGGTCCTTCCTGCAGTCGTTGGCGGGACTTCCGATCGCTCTCGCCCCCGCCCTGGGCGGCGCTGCGGGCTTGCTTCTCTACTCCGCCACCCCGCCTCGCGCGGTCGTGCTCGCCTCCGGTGCCGCACGCGAGGCGTCCCTGACGCCGCGGACGCCGTTGTCGTTCGTGCCCCCGCTGGGAGCGGGCCTGCTCGCGGCGGCCGTGATCCTCCAAGTCGCGTTCCTCATCTTCACGGGGGTGACGTCGAGTCCGGACGGATCGGGCCGCTACCGGACCATCGCCTTCCAGGCCGCGGACTCCGCCAGCGCCAGCAGCCCCTACCCTGGCTGGTTCTATGGTGTTCCTCTTCTCGTGGCGACGGTGGTCCTCGTGGCAGCCACGTTCCTCGCACTCTGGCGCGTCAGCTCCACGCCCGCACTGCCCCAGCGCGAGCGCGCCGACGTGGATGCCGGCTGGCGGCGGGCGACCAATCGGATCATCCTCGCCGTCGGCGGCGCGATGCTCCTGCTCCAGTTCGGCGGTACGGCCCTCCAATCGGGGTCGGCGATGCGCAACACCTATTTCGAAGGCGTCCCCCCGATCTGGGACGTGCTCGGTCAGACGCTCGCGGGAGCGGGACTCGTCCTGATGATCGGCAGCATCGTCGTCCTCACGCTCGCCACGCTCTGGGCCTTCACGCTCCCGGACGCGGCGCTCGCGGCCGGAGCACCGGCCGGTCCGCGGAACGCCGAGACCGCGCCTGCGGGACTGCCTCGATGATCACCTTCGATCCGCAGAGCAGCGTCGTCCCCTTCGAGCAGATCCGCGGGCAGATCACCGACCTGATCCGCTCCGGGGACCTCGCCGACGGCCAGAGACTGCCCTCCATACGCCAACTCGCCGCCGATCTGCGCGTCGCGGCCGGGACGGTGGCGAAGGCCTACGCGACCCTCGAATCCGAAGGTCTCATCGAAACCAGCAGAACTCGAGGAACCCGAGTCGCGCCGGGGAAAGCACATCCTCCACAGGTTCAGCGTGCGGCGAAGCGCTACGTGAGCAGCATCGGCGATCTCGACCTCGACCAGGCCCTCAGCGCCGTCCGGACCGCCTGGCTCGCACTGCACCCCCAGAAGCCCGCGGCGCACTGAGCCGATCCGGGGCCTTCGGGCGTCGCGTGGTTTCGTCAGCGGACATCCGCCGGGTGGGCGACCGGGCGCGGGAGTTCTCGCAGCCGCGCGATCGATGCGAGCAGCTCCCCAGGGGAGGCCCCGAGGTTCCCGAGCGCCTTGGCGGCCGCCGCGCTGAACCCGCCGGTGTCGATCCGCAGGCGCGCGACGTTCGTCACGAGGCCCTTCTCGTTCGTGACCCAGTTGCCGGCCGAGGCGTGCCACGCATGCGCGGTGAGCATCGTCGTCGTGGTTCCGCACAGCGACACGTAGGCGACGTCACCGGACTTCGCCCCCTTCAGAGCGGCGTTCAGCAGGAAGTCGACCTGCCAGAGGTTCGCGAGGAACGCGTCCCGCAGAGCCTCCGGGTAGGGGGTCACGCTGCGAGCCAGCCCGACCAGGATCCCGTCCGGATCCCGCAGCGGCACACTCGTCGCGACTTCGCCGGCATAGGCGACGTCGAGGAAGCCGAGCGGATGCCCCGGCTGGGTGTGGAAGGCGAACTCGCCTCTCGCGGCGCGAGCGCACTGCGCGGCCACCCGGTCCACGTCGCGGAGGATGAGGTCTACCGGCACTCCGTCGACGATGAGCCAGGCGCCGCCGTCGACCCATGGTCCCCAGCCGCCCCGTTCGGCGATCTCGACAGGCGCACCCGTCCAGCTGCTCGCCACACGCCCCAGGCCCGCGCGGTCGACGTCCGCGTCGACGTAGAGACCCAGATCGATGTCGGAGTCCGGGCGGTGCGTGCCCCGAGCCCGGCTGCCTCCGAGTGCGACCGCCCGCACGCCGTGCACGGTGGTGAGTTCGTCGGCCATGGAGCGGAGGCGGTCTTCATCGAGCACGACACCGATCGTACTCACGCCGCGGCCGCCGGGTGCGGGGCGGGTGTTATCCGGAAATCCGCATAGTGTTGTGTTATCCGGAAAACGTAATAGTCAGTCCTTCCCGCCGCCGCGCACGAGTTCAAGCCCGGCCCCGGCGAACTGCCGCAGCGTGGCATCCGGCAGGAACGCCCGGGTGAGCGCGCCGCCGATCCTCGTCAGGTCGCTCTCGTCGCGGAACAGGAGGTACATCGTCTCGTAGCGGGGATGGAACTTCTGCTTGAACCGGTGCAGCGACCCGAAGCCGTAGACCGGTTCCAGAGCGTCCGCCAGCCGGTCGCTGAGTGCGGCGATCACTCCCGCATCCGGCGGATAGTCGTGGGCGAGCGGTGCGCCGGAGAGCGACATGACCTGCGCGCCCTCCTCCGAGAACTGCTTCGCGGAAGACCCGATGAGGTACTCCATCACCGGGCCGAACCCGCCGTCGCGGCGGCGCATCAGATCGAGCGTCCACCCGCGCACCGCGCCGTCGCCGCCGTACACGGGGAGCCACGAGAGGAAGCCGTCGATGTCGCCGTTGGGTGCGACGGCCAGCGCGAGTCGCACCTCCGGGTCCTCCGCCTCATCGAGCGTGCCGAGGGTGAAGCGCATCTCCGGCAGATCCTTGTCGCCGACCCAGGCTTCGGAGATCGCCCGCAGCTGCTGCTGCACACCCCAGGACTCGGCCTTCAGGTGCGTCATCCGGAAGGTCATGTCGTCCCGGCCGGCCCTGTTGAGCGAGGTGCGCACCGAGTTCCACCGCTTGCCCGTGAACTCCAGCCCCGGCAGGTCGACGATCGTGTCGTCGGCCACGACGATGCTGCGCCAGGTCGAGGGCACCGCGGCGCGGGTGGCCTCATCGGCGCTGAAGAAGCACGGCACCAGACCCGCCTGCTCAGCAGTGCGGATGAACCCCGTCACGGCCTCGCCGCGAGCGTCCGCCGGCCCGATCGGGTCGGCGAGCGCCAGAGCCACGCCGTTGCGGCGCTGGTACGCGACGATGCCGCCGGTCACGCGGGCGTAGCTGTTGCCGTCCCAGGTCGTCATCCACGACAGGGTGCCTCCGCCATGCGTGCGCAGTTCCTTCTTCATGTCATCCGCCGTGGGGGAGGGCTGGATGCCGAGCTTCGACTTGCGCTTCGCCCCGAACGCCCGGCGCACCCAGATGAGGTAGACGAGCATGACCAGCCAGAGGAATCCGTTCGCCAGGGAGAGCTCGGTCTCGCCGTCCCAGCGGAAGTCGACCTGGGCCTGGCTGAAGACGGTGATGAGCGTGAGCACGAGCGCCGCGACCAGGACGTTGAAGAGGCCGAGCAGCAGTGCGAGCACCCAGGTCCAGCGGCGGCCGCGGCGCAGACCGTTCACGAGCACCAGGATCACGACGACGTCGATCGCGAGGTCGATGAAGCCGCCGGATGCGGGCTCGGTGGGACCGAACGGGCCGTCGGTGGGGAGGAGGGTGGTGATGATCTCGACCGCGCCGAGCACCAGGATGGCGATCACCGCGATCAGTCTCTGCTCACGGACGGTCGTGTGCCGCACGCGCAGTGAACGGTCGACCGCGAGGATCAGCAGCACGGCGAGCAGGTGCTCGAGATCGGCGATCTTGCCCCAGAACAGCATCGCGATGAACACGAACCCGAGCAGGATGAGCCAGCCGCGCACCCGCCACGGCGGGCGGAAGAGGCCGACGGCTGCGGCGATGCAGGCCATGGTTCCCCCGGATGCTCCGACGTCGAGCGCCTGCGCCTGGGTCGTGGCCCACTCCCAGGGGAACTGCGAGAGCAGGAGGAGCAGCAGCGCGGTGGCGAAGATCGCGAACAGCTGACCGATCCAGTAGTACGCGAGTGCGACCCGCGATCCGCGGCGGAACTCCAGGTACGCCATGCCCCAGAACCCGGCGATCGTGAACACGTAGACCCACGGCTGGTTCACGAAGAACGTGCCGGTCACAGGGGTCCACCACTTGCCGTCGACGAGATTCGGCAGGCCGTAGGCCACGGTCTGGAACAGCTTCGTGTCCTCGAACGGCGCCCAGAGCCCATTCCAGACGAGCCCGACGATGAGGATCAGCAGCACCATGATCAGCGTCGCCGGGATGCGGCGGACGACGGCGATGGCCGGGTGGGGCGTGGGAGAGCGCTCCTCAGTCATGCGCTCAGCGTAGCGATGGCGCTCACCTACCGGGAGTGCGCCGGCTACTCGCCGCGCAGCACTCGGCGCAGGTCCGCGATCTCCTCGTCGGTCATGCCGCCGCTGCGCAGATAGCCCGAGACGTCGCCGTGGTTCGCGTCGATCCACTCCAGGGCCGCCTCGATCGCCGAGGCGGGAGACTCTGTCGCGAGCGTCTTCAGGCTCGGCGTGAGAGGCACACCGAGGGAGGTGATGAGCGCGGTGAGCGCCTCGGCGAAACCGAGCGCGAGGTTCTTCTCCGTCTGCGTGTAGTCCTCGACGATCGCCTCGCGCGGCACCCCGGCGACCGACAGCAGGACGGCCGCGGCGAGCCCTGTGCGATCCTTGCCTGCGGTGCAGTGGAACAGCACTCCGGGGCGGTCGGTGCGCGACGCGGCGAGCACGGTGCGCGCGACGGTCGCGAACTGCGCGGCGCTCGCCTCCAGGATGGCCACGTACAGCCCCTCCAGCGTCGGCACCTGCTTGAGCACGTCGGCGACCTGCGTGACCGACAGGCTCGCGCCACCCGCTGCGGGAAGCAGCCGCTTCACCATCTCGTCCATGGCGCCGCCCTGCATCGGCAGGGGCAGCAGGGTCACGCTGCCGTCCTCGGGAAGCCGGTCCGCCGCGCGGGACCGCTCGCCGTCGGTGCGCAGGTCGATCACGGTCCCGATGCGGAGGTCGACGAGTTCCTGCAGCCCCTCGTCGGTGAGCCCTGCGAGGGCGTCGGAGCGGAAGAGGAGACCGGAGGCGAGCGTTCCGCCGCCGGTGAGCGGGAGCCCGGTGAGCTCTCGAGCGTTGTGCGTCCCCTGCAGAATCGACGTCAGTTCCATGGTCGTCCGGGCCCTCTCCCTGATCTTGATCTCAGCGTATCGGGACCGCAGGACGACGGGACCGTCCGCGCCGGATGCTGTGGGGCGGACGATCCCGTCACCGAGACTCAGCCGTTGACGGCCTTCTCGATCGCCTGCTCGAGGTCGTCCCACTTCTGCAGCTCGAGCTGTTCCCCGTCGACGAAGAACGTCGGGGTGCTGCTCACTTCGAGCTTCTCGCCGTCGCTCTTGTCGGCCTGCACGCGTTCCGCGGTGGCGGGATCGGCGATCGCGGCGTCGTACGCGGCCAGGTCGAGGCCGAGGTCTTCGGCGAACGCGCGGAACACCTCGGGGGTCTCCTCCGCCTGCCCGCCCCACTGCGCCTGGGTGTCGAACAGCCGGTGGTACATGTCCTCGAACCGGTCCTGCTGCGCCGCGGCCTCGGCGGCGAGGGCGGCCTGGGTGGAGTTGATGTGCCCCGGCAGGGGGAAGTAGCGGACGACGTAGGTGATCTCGCCGTCGTACTTCTCGCGGAGCTCTTCGACGATCGGGTAGAACGCCCCGCACGCCTCGCACTCGAAGTCGAGGAACTCGACCACGGTCACGGCCCCGTCGCCGCCGTCGTCGAGCACATGGGAGTCGGTGCGGACGGTCTGCCGCTGTTCGCCTTCGGGCGGCGCGCTCGCCGCTTTCTGGTTGAGGGCGATCACGAGGCCGACGATCAGCAGCACGATGGCGACGGCGATGGCGATCAGGGTCGCTTTGACAGAGTTCTTCATGGGGTCTCCAGACACACGGGTACGACGGGGAAGGATGCCGCGCGAGGCGGCTCGATGCACGCGTCGGAGTTCAGGTGCGGGAGATCGAGAGCTGGGTGAGGGAGAGCGCGGGGACGACGAGGCGCGGGCCGGCACGGCTCGGCGACGTCAGGCGGGGAATGCGGGCGCCGAGAGGTCGCGCGCCCCGACGGGGAAGCCGGAGGAACAGCAGCACCAGGGCGATGCCGCACAGCACGGCGAGCACGCAGACGCCGATGTCGGAGGAGAGCACATCGACCGCCGTCGCGCTGTCGGTGCCTCGGTCGGGGGCCACGGTGTCAACCGGCGACGAGACGCCGGACGCCAGGCAGAGGGTGGCGTGCACATCGGCCGGGCCGTGGGAGCTGGACCAGGCGCCGATCACGAGCAGGAGCGCGAGGCCGACGGCCGTAACCGCGCGGGCGATCAGCGTCCGATCAGCCCGCACTCGCAGCATCCGATCCGGCGATGAGGGCAGCATTTCCCGCGCAGTCTAGCAACCGCGCCTCTGTCTCTCCGGGGCCGGGCCGGCGCTGACACGCCTACACTGGAGGGGTGGCGAGACTACTGATCGTCGGCGGCTTCCTCGCCGCCGTGTTCTGGGTGTACAGCATCGTCGATTGCGCAGTGCAGCCGGCGACGCGTCACCGGGGTGTGTCCAAAGCCGCCTGGATCGCGATCGTGGTGCTCCTGCCCGTGATCGGCGGAATCCTGTGGTTCGTGATCGGCCGGCGCCGTGCGAACGATTCCGGTACTCGCCCCGTCATCGCGCCGGACGACGATCCTGCGTTCCTGCGCAGCATCAGCAAGACCGAGCAGGATGCGCGCATCCGCCGCCTCGAAGAGGAGCTCGCCCGTCTGGACGAGGAGACCGACGAGCCTCCCGCCTCGGACCCGCGCCCGTGACGTCGTCGCCGGCGATGGAGGCGGCGTCCTCCCTGATCGCCGACCTCGTCGCGAACGGCGTGCGTGACATCGTGCTGTCGCCGGGCTCGCGCTCGCAGGCGCTCGCGCTCGCCGCGGTGCGCTTCGCCGATGATGGGCACGTCCGGGTGCACGTACGCATCGACGAACGCGTCGCCGGGTTCACTGCGCTCGGCATCGCCCGTGAGACGGGTGTGCCCGCGGCCGTGATCTGCACTTCGGGCACGGCCGTCGCCAACCTGCTCCCCGCGGTGCTCGAGGCGTTCCACTCCGGTGTGCCGCTGCTGCTGCTCACCGCCGATCGTCCGCCGGAACTCCGCGGCGTCGGCGCCAACCAGGCGACGCTCCAAGAAGGTCTCTTCCACCCGTGGGTGCGCGACCAGGTCGATGCGCCGGTGCCGGGAGACGGCGACTGGGCCGGGCTCGCCGAGCGCGCCGTCGCGACCGCGATGGGCGCGCGCGAGGTCGATGGTGCGCTGCCCGGCGTGGCAGGACCCGTGCACCTCAACCTTCCCGCGAGGGAGCCGCTCTCGGGGGCACTCTCCGCGCTCTCGGTGGTCCCCGGCGAAGCACCTCGTCCGCTCGCACAAGAACCGTTCGAGCTCGACCGCGGTCCGCGCACCGTCGTGATCGCTGGCGCCGATGCGGGCGCCGATGCCGAGGAGGTCGCCTACGCGGGCGGCTGGCCGCTGATCGCAGAGATCGTGAGCGGTGCCCGGTTCGGGCGACAGCTCGTGCACGGGTACCGCCGACTGCTGGCGCGCGACGAGCTCGGCGGCCGGATCGAACGCGTCGTCGTCCTCGGCCACCCGACGCTCAGCCGTGAAGCGGCAGCTCTCCTTTCGCGCGCGGATGTCGACGTGATCGCGGTGCGCCGGGGCGGGGAGGAGCTGAACCTCAACCACCGCACCCGTGCCGTCGGCGCCGTGTCCGTCGCCCCCGGCCCCGCCGATCGCGCCTGGCTCGGCGAATGGCTCCAGGCCTCGGCCGCCGAGGTCGTCGATCTGAGCGAGGACGCCCCCGACCCCGACGGGCTGGCCTCCACCGACTTCGCCGCCCGCAGGGAAGCCGTCAAGGCTGAGCTCGACGCCGTTCGCCGCCCGCTCGACCGTGCGCTCCTGGTCGATGCCGTGTGGCGGGCCACCTGGCCGCACGACCGGCTGGTGTTCGGCTCTTCGCGGCTGGTGCGCGTCGCCGATCAGGTGCTCGGCGGCAAGAAGGTGCCCGTGCACGCCAACCGCGGACTCGCCGGGATCGACGGCACCATCGCGACCGCGACCGGCATCGCACTCGCCAGCCAGGCGGCCGGAGCCCCCGGTGTGACGAGGGTGCTGCTGGGCGACCTCGCCTTCCTGCACGACGTCGGCGCGCTGCTGCTGCCCCCGGACGAGACCGAACCGCGGCTCCAGGTGATCGTCGGCAACGACGGCGGCGGCACCATCTTCGACTCCCTGGAGGTGGCAGGGTCTGCACGTTCTGCCGACCTCGATCGCGCTTTCTACACTCCGCACACCGTGCGCCTGGAGCACCTCGCGCTGGCCTACGGCTGGGAGTACCAGCGGGTCACGACCCGCACGGCGCTCGATCAGGCACTGACCTCCCCGCGTGGCGGCCGTCAGATCATCGAGGTGCCGCTGCCGCGTTGACTGGCAGGATGTGCGTATGGACGCGCACAGCTGGACGCAGACACTGCGAGTGGACGAGGGATTCCGCCTCGCCGATCTCGACCCCGACTCCAAGCCCGGATACGTCGGCGGCAAGTCGCACGGCGCCCGCGATCTCGCGGCAGGGCTCGAGAAGCTGAACGATCTGCAGGAGCGGCTGTTCGCCGAGAGCAGGGTCGGGGTGGCGAAGGATGCCGTGCTGCTGGTGCTGCAGGCGATGGACTCGGCCGGCAAAGGCGGGATCGTGCGGCACGTGGTCGGCGGTGTCGATCCGCAGGGCGTCGCGCTCGCCGCGTTCAAGGCGCCGACGCCTGAGGAGCGCAGTCACGACTTCCTGTGGCGCATCGAGAAGCGCCTGCCGGAGCCGGGCTTCATCGGGGTCTTCGACCGCTCCCACTATGAAGACGTCCTGATCGGCAAGGTGCGTGAGCTGGCGGACGCACCGGAGATCGAGCGCCGTTACGACGCCATCAACGAGTTCGAGGCCCGTGTCGCGGCATCCGGCACCCGCATCATCAAGGTCATGCTGCACATCTCGCCGGACGAGCAGAAGGAGCGGCTCATGGAGCGGCTCGAACGCCCCGACAAGTACTGGAAGTACAACCCCGGCGATGTGGACGAGCGGATGCTGTGGCCGCAGTACATGCAGGCGTACCAGACCGTGTTCGACCGCACCTCCACCGAGGCGGCCCCGTGGCACGTGATCCCGGCGAACGCCAAGTGGTATGCCCGTCTCGCGGTGCAGGAGCTGCTGCTCGCGGCTCTCGAGGACATCGACCCGCAGTGGCCGGTCGCCGACTTCGACGTCGAGGCCGAGAAGAAGCGTCTCGCCGCGAGCTGAGCGCGCTCAGGCCAGCGCGTCGACCAGCGGCCGGAATTTCACCCGTGTCTCGAGCAGTTCGCTCTCGGGGTCGGAACCCGCGACGATCCCGGCGCCGGCGTATGCGGTCACGCCGATCTCACCCGAGCCGGCCGTGAACTGCGCGCAGCGCAGCGCGATCGCCCACTCGCCGTTGCCCGCGGCGTCCACCCAGCCGACCGGGCCGGCGTAGCGTCCGCGGTCGAAGGGCTCGAGATCGCGGATGGCGGCGATGGCTGCGGGGGTCGGCGTGCCGGCGACGGCGGCGGTCGGATGCAGCACCTGCACCAGGTCGAGAGCCGATTCGCCGTCGGCGAGCTCGCCCTCGACGTCTGTCGCGAGATGGAAGAGGTTCGGGAGCTTCAGCAGGAACGGCTGCTCGCTCGCGGCCAGTGCCCTCGTGTGCGTCCGCAGCGAGGCGAGGACGCTCTGCACGGCGTACTGGTGCTCGTCGAGATCCTTGGTGCTCGAGGCGAGGTGGGAGGATGCTGCGGTGTCGGCATCCGCATCCGCGCCTCGGCCGATGGTGCCGGCGAGCACACGAGCGGTGACCGTGCCGTCGTGCACCGTGACCAGGGTCTCCGGGCTCGCGCCGATCAGCCCGTCCACGGCGAAGGCCCACGTGTCGGGGTAGCCGGTCGACAGGGCGCGCACGAGGCGGCGCAGGTCCGACCCCGCAGGGATGGTGCCGGTGAGGTCGCGCGCCAGCACGACCTTGCTCAGCTCGCCGTCGGCGATGCGGGTCAGAGCCCGGCGCACCGAGTCCTGGTAGCCCTGCGGACTCTGGGCTCCCGGTCCGACCGTGCCGGCCCAGTGCGGACCGTACGGCTGCGTGGCGAAGACCTCGTCGGCGGCGGGCGACGCGGCGATCCGGATGCGGGTCTCCCAGAAGCGATCGCCGTGACGCCCGAGCACCTGACTCGGGACGACGAGCACACTGTCGGCCGCGGATTCCTCGTCGAATGCGAACGCGCCGAACGCCACCAGCCCGCTGCCGGGCAGCCCCACGGGGTCGGAGATCTCGGCCTGAGCGGTCATGTCGCGCCACAGGGCCGCGACGACGGCGGTGCGTGATTCGCCGGTGGATGCCGGAGGGCGGAGCTCGGCGAGCGGCTCTCCGACCGCGACGATGCCGTCTCCGCGCCGCAGCCAGGCGAGCGGGCGAGCGGGATCCGCGTAGGCGAGGAGGTCTTCGACCGGGTCGATCTCTCGGGTCTCCACGACCAGGTGGGTGGTGTGCACGCATCCAGCCTATGCCGCACAGGAGCCACGGATTCGCGCCGTCGTAGGGTGAACGGATGAGCGATGCACGCCCCGCACCCGGCACCGAGATGGTCTTCCAGTGGCGCAAGTGGGACGGGTCGCCGCACTGGCGGCACGAGTGCGTGTATCTCGGCGCCGACGAGTGGGGCGACTGGATCGGGCAGCCGGTGGGCTGGCACAGCTTCCGGCCCGGGGCCGAGTTCCACGCGGGCGGTCCCAACGTCACTCTCGTCCCGGCGAGCGGTGACCACGCTGTGACGGTGAACCGTCGCCACCGCCGCGGCATGCGCATCTACATCGACCTGGGCTGGGACATCCACTGGTCAGACGAGCCGCTCCTCGCGACCGGCATCGACATGGACCTCGATGTCGTTCGCGTGGCCGGGGCTCGGGGCACCTGGGTCGACGACCGCGACGAGTGGGCTGAGCACAGCGCCCGCTACGGCTATCCCGCCGACGTCATGGCGCACCTCGAGGCGCTCGCCCTCGACCTCGAGGAGCGGGTGCGCGCGCAGGTCGCACCGTTCGACGATGCCACCGCCGATCCGTGGCTCGACCGCCTCGAGGCCCTGGGCCTCGCGCCTAGACTGAACGCGTGACTTCGAACGAGAAGAACCGCGCCGATCTCGGCAAGGACCCCGCCCGCGTCAGCGGCATGTTCGACCAGGTCGCCGCCGGGTACGACCGCACCAACACGGCCATGACCTTCGGCAACGACGTGCTGTGGCGCGCGGCGACCACCCGTGCCGTCGCCCCGAAGCCCGGGGAGCGGATCCTCGACCTCGGTGCCGGCACCGCGTCGTCGTCAGCGTCGCTCGCTCGCAGCGGTGCCGACGTGGTCGCGGCCGACTTCTCGCCCGGGATGCTGGCCGAGGGCGAGCGCCGCCACGGTGCGATGCGCAACCTGTCGTTCGTGCAGGCGGATGCCACGGCGCTGCCGTTCGCGGATGCCGAGTTCGACGCGGTCACGATGTCGTATGCACTGCGCAACGTCAACGACCCGAAGAAGGCGCTGAGTGAGCTGTACCGGGTGACCAAGCCGGGCGGCCGGCTCGTGATCAACGAGTTCTCCACGCCTCCGGGCGCGCTGTTCCGCGGTGCGTACCGCTTCTACAACGCGCAGGTGCTGCCCCGCGTCGCCCGCGTGGCGGGCACCAACGGCGACGCGTACGACTACCTCAACGAGTCGATCCGCGAGTGGCCCGACCAGAAGAAGTTGTCGGCCTGGATCCGCGAGGCGGGTTGGAGCGACGTGGCCTACCGCAACCTCACGTTCGGCATCGTCGCCCTGCACCGAGCGCGCAAGCCCGCGTGAGCGCCGCGCACGCAACTGCGGCATCCCGGCGCAGGTAGGCTGGGACCGTGACTTCGAGCCCCATCGCCCCGGGTTCGCGGCTGGCGAGCCGTCTGGGGTTCAGCGACCGCGTCTTCATCGGCCCTGCCGCACGCAAGGTCGCCCGCGCGATCGAAGACGGCCTCGAGCTCGTCGAGACCGGCCTCGCGCAAGACGTCCGTGTCGCCGACCCACTGGCCGACGCTGCCAGCCGCTACCTGTACGAGGCGGGCGGCAAGCGCATCCGTCCCGTGCTCACGCTCCTCGCCGCCCAGCTCGGCGACGGCAACACCTCCGAGGTGATCGATGTCGCCAAGGCGCTCGAGATCACCCACCTGGGCTCGCTCTATCACGACGACGTCATGGACGGCGCCGACCGCCGTCGTGGCGTGCCGGCGGCGCATGCCGTGTGGGGCAACAACATCGCCATCCTCACGGGCGACATCCTCTTCTCCCGCGCCAGCCAGCTGATGTCCCGGCTCGGCGAACGCGCCATCCGGCTCCAGGCCGACACGTTCGAGCGCCTGGTCCTCGGCCAGATGCACGAGACCCTCGGGCCGCAGCAGGATGACGACCCGATCGCGTTCTACATCCAGGTGCTCGCCGACAAGACCGGTTCGCTGATCGCCGCCGCCACGCAGGGCGGTGTGATCTTCTCCAACGCGCCGAGCGAGTACGAGGAGCCGCTGCGGGTGTACGGCGAGAAGATCGGCGTCGCGTTCCAGCTGCTCGACGATGTGATCGACCTGTCGGCCAAGCCCGAAGAGACCGGCAAGGTGCCGGGCACCGATCTCCGCGCCGGCGTCCCGACCATGCCGTACCTGCTGTTGAAGGCCGAGCCCGATGGCGCCGCCGTCGACCTCGCAGCGCGCATCGACGACGGTGTGGCCCTCATCGCCGATGGGGCAGACCCCTCGATCCTCGACGGCCCGCTCGACGAGCTGCGCGATCACCTGGTGACGCAGAAGACCCTCGAACTCGCGCATGCGTGGACGAGGGATGCCGTCGATGCGCTCGCACCGCTGCCGCGCGGCACCGTGCGCGAGGCGCTGACCCGATTCGCAGAGACCCTCGCCGAACGCTCCAGCTGACTGCTCGCGACCTTCGGGTCGCACGCCGGTTGCATCGGCATACGAAAGGACCTCCATGACCAAGCTCAGACTGGCCATCGTCGGTGCGGGCCCCGCCGGCATCTACGCCGCGGACATCCTGCTGAAGGCCGAGCGCAAGTTCGACGTCTCGATCGATCTCTTCGAGCAGCTCCCTGCTCCTTACGGACTGGTCCGCTACGGCGTCGCCCCCGATCACCCCCGCATCAAGGGCATCGTCAACGCGCTGCGCGATGTGCTCGACCGCGGAGACATCCGCCTGTTCGGCAACGTGCGCTTCGGTGAGGACATCACCCTCGACGACCTGAAGAAGCACTACAACGCTGTCGTCTTCGCGACCGGAGCGATCCGCGACACGTCCATGGAGATCCCCGGGATCGATGCTGTCGCGTCCTACGGTGCCGCCGACTACGTCAGCTGGTTCGACGGACATCCCGATGTGCCGCGCGAGTGGCCGCTGGATGCCGCATCCGTCGGAGTGCTCGGCAACGGCAACGTGGCGCTCGACGTCGCGCGCATGCTCGCGAAGCACGCCGAGGATCTGCTGGTCACCGAGGTGCCGGCCAACGTCTACGAGGGTCTCAAGGCCAGCGAGATCACCGACGTGCACGTCTTCGGACGCCGCGGACCGGCGCAGGTGAAGTTCACTCCGCTGGAGCTCCGCGAGCTCGGCGAGCTGCGCGATGTCGACATGGTCGTCTACGACGAGGACTTCGACTACGACGAGGCCTCGAAGGATGCTGTCGCCAGCAACAAGCAGGTCATGGTCATCGACCGCATCCTGCAGTCCTGGCGCAAGCGCGACTCGGTGAACAACGCCGGGGGCACGGCATCGCGCCGACTGCACCTGCATTTCTGGGCGCGCCCGGTCGAGGTGCGCAAGGACGAGAACGGTCGCGTCGCGGCACTCGTCTACGAGCGCACACAGCCCGACGGTCAGGGCGGCGCGGTGGGAACCGGTGAGATGCGTGAGGTGCCGCTCCAGGCGCTGTACCGCGCCATCGGCTACTTCGGCTCGCCCCTTCCCGGCGTGCCCTTCGACAAGAAGCACGGTGTCATCCCGAACCGCGAGGGTCAGGTGCTCGCGAAGGATTCCAACGAGCGGGTCTCCGGCATCTACGCGACCGGCTGGATCAAGCGCGGCCCGGTGGGGCTGATCGGGCACACCAAGTCCGACGCGATGGAGACCGTGCGGCACATCATCAACGACCAGGGCTCCTGGTGGCACCCGGAGGATCCGTCCGAGGAGGCCGTCGTCGAGCTGCTGCGGGAGCGCGGCGTGCGCTGGACCGATCTCGAGGGCTGGCACCGTCTCGACGAGCACGAGATCGCCCTCGGTGCTCCCGACGAGCGCGCCCGCGTCAAGGTCGTCCCGCGCGACGAGATGGTGCGCGTCTCCCGCGGCGAGTAGGAGGTTCGCCTCCATCGCCCCCGTGCTCGTCGGCTAGCCTGGCGACGACGGGGGAGGAATGCATGACCGAATGGATCCGGGATGTGCTCGGCGATGAGTTCCAGCAGCTGACTCTCGACCTCGGCACCGATGAGCAGGGTCCGGTGGTGGCGACCCTGGTGCGCGCGCTCCCGGCCGAGCCGGATCTCTGGCATCGCATCCGTGGGCGCTGGCCGCTGCTCGACGGCGTCGACGTGCTCTACGTGCACGGCTGGTCGGACTACTTCTTCCAGAAGCGACTCGCGCGTTTCTGGACCTCGCGGGGCGCCCGCTTCTTCGCCCTCGACCTCCGCAAGTACGGACGCAGCCTCCGCGACGGGCAGACGCCCGGCTACGTCGCCGACCTCGCCACCTACGACGAGGACATCGGGGCGGCGTTGGAGGCTATGGGGCGGGGGAGGGGCGGCACCGAGTCCTCCCGGCGTCTGGTTCTGCTCGGTCATTCGACGGGCGGGCTCACGCTGAGTCTCTGGGCGTCACGTCATCCGGGTGCGGCGGATGCGGTGATCCTGAACAGCCCTTGGCTGGAGTTCCAGTTCGCGCCGGCGCGGGCGGCGATCGCGCCGATGGTCGAGCTGCAGGCACGGATCCGGCCGATGGAGGCGGCGCCGCAGGTCGACCTCGGCTTCTACACTCGCGCTCAGCACGAGGTCGCCGACCCGGATGATCCGATGGAGGTGAACGCGCTGTGGCGCCCGGCACAGACGATGGCGGTGTACGCGGGCTGGTTGCACGCGATCCTCTCCGGGCACAAGACCGTGGCCGCGGGGCTGTCGATCACGGCTCCGGTGTGCGTGCTGCTCTCGGCGCGGTTCGCGCCCCCGACGCGGTGGTCGGAAGAGCTCACCAGCGCCGACTCCGTGCTCGTCGTCGACGACATCGCGCGCGCGGCACTGCGGCTCGGGGCGAGCGTGACGGTGGAACGCATCGACGGCGCGCTCCACGACGTCTTCCTCTCGCGCCACGACGCGCGCGAGGACGCCTACCGACGCCTCGAGCGTTGGGTCACGGGTTGGCGCGCGGCCCTCTGATCTCGCGTCACAGGTAGTACATCGCCCGGACCAGACGCTCCGCCTCGTCGCCGTCGCCGTCGCGGACGGCGCCCGCAAAGGCGATGTACACATCCCGCATCCGAGCGCGGTCTTTCGCGGGGACCACCCAGTCGCGGAGGTTGCGGAACAGAACCATGCTCGCGTCTTCCATCAGCGTGCGATGCTGCGCGTTCCCGCTCCGATCTCCGAGATACGAGAACACCGCCCATCGTGCGTCCGAGGTCGTCGCCGTGTCCTCGAGCGACGCGTGCATCGCGGCCACGAGTCGGACGACGTGATCGCGCTGCGCGTCGCTGATGCGCGGAACGGCCAGCCGTGCGGCGATCGCCGCCTGGTACCCGGCGAACTCGAGCGACTGCGCGATCGTCTCCGAGGTCACCTCGGTCACCTCGGTGTACCGGCTCGGATACATCGTCACCATCCCCAGCCGCTCCAGACGCTGAAGCGCTTCGCGAACGGGTGTTCGCGATACGTGCAGCTCTTCGGCCACGTCGACGTCGCGGATGCGTTCGCCGGCCTCGAGCGTGCCCTCGATGATCTGTCTGCCGAGGTGGTGGAACACCTCTTCGGCCAGAAGCTGCTTGCTCTCGCCGACACTCGTCGATCCGATAATGCTCATGGACCTGCCCCCAGTTGCCCTTCATTTCCCGAGCATCCTCATGATCAGCCCCGGGTGGGCCACCGCATCATGAGGTCGCGTCGGTCTCCAACACGATCTACGCCTGTCGTCGCGTGTGGGGGCACACGGCTGTCGGCGACGTTTCCAGTCTTGGCCACTCACGCCGATATTCCGGTATGCGATCCTACTGCTCGGCTCCGGAAGACCGAAGTCGCGGCCGTGGGCAGACGAAAGGCCCCACTCGGTCTTTCGCCGAGTGGGGCCTTTCGTCGTGCAGGCGGGAGTTCGCCTAGCGGTAGTTGATGAACTGCAGGTCGAGATCGAGGTCGGCGCCCTTCAGCAGCGCGATGACCGACTGCAGGTCGTCGCGGCTCTTGGACTGCACGCGCAGCTCGTCGCCCTGGATCTGGCTCTTGACGCCCTTGGGACCCTCGTCGCGGATGATCTTGCCGATCTTCTTCGCGTTCTCCGAGGAGATGCCGTCCTTGAGCGTCGAGACGATGCGGAACTCCTTGCCGCTGGCGAACGGATCGCCCGACTCGAGGCTCTTCAGCGAGATGCCGCGCTTGATGAGCTTGGACTGGAACACGTCGAGCACGGCCTTCGCCCGCTCCTCGGTGTTCGCGATGATGAGGATGCTCTCGCCGCTCCAGGCGATCGACGCACCCGTGCCCTTGAAGTCGTAGCGCTGCTCGATCTCCTTGCGGGCCTGGTTCAGGGCGTTCTCGGCCTCCTGATGATCCACCTTCGAGACGATGTCAAAAGAACTGTCAGCCATGGTTTCATCCTACTCAGGGGCTCAGTGCGTACACATTGTCGGAGATCCTGGTTGCTCCGTCCGGAGTGGGGTAGTCGTCCGGCACCACCATGAAGTGACCTGCGGGTCCGCTCATCCCGATGGGCCCGCGCTCGCCTCCACAGGCCATGCCGCCTGCGGTCTCGTCGAGGTGGGCGAGCACGCAGATCGTCCCCTCGTCGGCGCCGTGCAACAGCCAGATCGAGCTGCCGGAGTGCTCACCGACGAACCGCGCCGATGAGAGATCCGCGTCGTCGACGGAGTACTGCGCGGCCACGGCGTCCGGCAGCGCGTCCGCCGGTTCGGCCTCGCGATCCAGCACGGCATATCCCGTGGAGAACGCCGTGCAGCCGCTCAGGGCGATCGCCGACAGCGTCAGGAGGAGACCCGCCGCTGTTCGCGCGACACGAAGGGAACGATCCGTCATCCCCACAGTCTACGAGCGCTCCCTGTCGAGTCCTGTGGAAGCGTTTTCACACCCGGCGCTTCCGATCTGCCCGGTCACGGGTTGGTATCGACGCTCTTCTTCGTTGCAAAAGGAGTCGTATCCGATGCATACTGTAAGCGCTTGCAGTCTGTGCAGGCCACCAGCACCGAGAGAGGCACACACCAATGAAGGTGAACAAGAGGGGCATCGCCGCCGCAGGCGCGATCGCCATCGTTTCGACTCTGACGCTTGCCGGCTGCTCCGCAGGGACCAGCGGCGACGACACCTCCGACTCCAAAGGCAGCGGCAAGCTGGTCGTCTGGGTCGACGCCGAGCGCGTGGACGCGCTGCAGACCGCGGCGGACTCCTACGAGGACAAGACCGGCGTCAAGGTCGAGCTCGTCGGCAAGTCGGTCGACGACATGAAGGACGACTTCATCCAGCAGGTCCCGACCGGCAAGGGCCCTGACGTGGTCATGGGTGCGCACGACTGGCTGGGCGAGCTTTCCACCAACGGCGTCGTCGCGCCGATCGAGCTCGGCGACAGCTCCGAGGACTACCTTCCGGTCGCGCTGCAGGCCGCAACCTACGAGGGCACCGTGTACATGCTTCCGTACGCGGTCGAGAACATCGCCGTGCTGCGCAACGCCGACCTCGTCCCGGCCGCCGCGACCAGCTTCGACGACATGGTCTCGAAGGGCACCTTCGTCGTCGAGCAGGGCGCCGAGGGCAACCCGTACCACCTGTACCCGTTCCAGACCGCGTTCGGTGCCCCGGTCTTCGGCACCGATGACTCGGGCAGCTACGACCCCACCGACCTGCAGCTCGGCAGTGAGGGCGGCTTCGCCTTCGCCGACTGGCTGGGTGTGCAGGGCGCTGCGGGCGTGCTGAACACCGACGTCGACGGCGAGATCGCCAAGCAGCAGTTCCTCGACGGCACGGCCGCCTTCTGGCTGACCGGCCCGTGGAACGTGGGGGCCGCAACCGACGCCGGCATCAACGTCGCGATCGACCCGATCCCCAGCCCGACCGGTGAGACCGCTTCGCCGTTCGCCGGCGTCAAGGGCTTCTTCGTCAGCTCCGAGTCGAAGAACAAGGTCGCCGCGAACGACTTCCTCGTCAACTACATCGGCACCGAAGACGTGCAGCTCGAGCTGTTCAAGGCCGGCAACGTCCTGCCGGCGCTCACCGCTGCCGCCGACACCGCGGCGTCCGACCCGATCATCGCCGGCTTCCAGGCCGTCGGCGAAGACGCCGTGCCGATGCCGGCTATCCCGGCGATGGGCGCGGTGTGGGAATTCTGGGGCGTGGCCGAGGCCGCGATCATCAACGGCGCGGACCCGAAGACGACGTGGCAGAAGCTCGTCGACGACGTGACCGCCGCGATCAAGTAACAGCCATCACACTGACCCTGCCGGGGTGGACTCCTCCGTCCGCCCCGGCAGGATCATGACGAGGACGACATGACTGACATCGACGAGCGCACCGCTCCTCCGACCAGACGCCAGCGCCAGGCCGCGAAGATCGCCGAGGCGGCATCCGGCCCGATCGGCTGGATGCTGCTGAAGATCCTCCTGCTGGCCGTCGTCGACGCGATCGCCCTGTATGCGGCGTTCGTGCTCTTCGCCCACCAGGAGTGGCTGATCCTCGGCATCGTCGTCGCGGTCGCCGTCCTCGTCAACTACATCTACTTCTCCCGCAAGCGCATCGCGGCGAAGTACCTGACACCCGGCATCATCTTCCTGATCCTGTTCCAGGTGTTCACGCTGCTCTACACCGGCTACATCGGGTTCACGAACTACGGCACCGGGCACAACGGCACGAAAGACCAGGCCATCTCCTCTCTCCTCGCGTCGGCGCAGGAGCGGGTCGAGGACTCGCCCACCTATCCGGTGACGGTCGTCGAGCAGTTCGGCACCTACGGTCTTCTCGTCACCGACCCGGACTCCGGCGAAGCGCTTCTCGGCACGGCCGAGCAGCCGCTCGAAGAGGTCGACGCGCAGTTCGAGGGCGGACAGGCCGTCGCGGTCGACGGCTGGACGACGCTCCCGCTGGCTACCGTGTTCACCCTCTCGGAAGAACTCGAGAAGCTGTCGGTCCCCTTCAGCGACGACCCGAACGACGGCAGCCTGCGCGCGCCGGACGGACAGAAGGGGTACCTCTACGTCTCGACGCTCGAGTACGACGAGGCCGCCGACACCATCACCGACACCACCACGGGCACGGTGTACGCCGACACGGGCGACGGAGCCTTCACCGCCGACGACGGCGAGCAGCTGCTGCCGGGATGGCAGACCACGGTCGGCTTCGACAACTTCGTGCGCGCGGTCACCGACTCCTCGATCCGCGGACCGCTCATCTCGGTGACGGTGTGGACCTTCGCGTTCGCGCTGATCTCGGTCGCGACGACATTCTTCCTCGGGCTCCTGCTCGCGCTGGTGTTCAACAACACCCGGATGCGGTTCCGCAACGGGTACCGGATCATCCTGATCCTTCCTTACGCGTTCCCCGCGTTCCTGTCCGCACTCGTCTGGGCCGGCATGATGAACGAGAGCTTCGGCTTCATCAACCAGGTCATCTTCGGGGGAGCGGACATCCCCTGGCTCACCGATCCGACGCTGGCCAAGGTGTCGGTGCTCCTGGTGAACCTGTGGCTGGGCTTCCCCTACATGTTCCTCGTCTGCATGGGCGCACTGCAGGGCATCCCGGAGGACGTGAACGAGGCCGCCGTGATGGACGGCGCGAATCCGTGGCAGGTCTTCCGGCGGATCAAGCTGCCGCTGCTGCTCGTCACGGTCGCGCCGCTGCTGATCTCGTCGTTCGCGTTCAACTTCAACAACTTCAACCTGATCTACATGCTCACCAACGGCGGGCCGCGCTTCAGCGACGTGTCCATCCCGGTCGGGCACACCGACATCCTGATCTCGATGGTCTACAAGGTGGCCTTCACCGGGCAGACCCGTGACTACGGCCTGGCTTCGGCGTTCACCATCCTGATCTTCATCGTGGTCGCGACCATCTCGATCATCAGCTTCCGCAAGACCAAGGCCCTCGAGGAGCTGAACTGACATGAGCACCACTCGCTCCACCACCGCTCACGCTGCCACCGATGGGCCGAGTCTCGCCCCGCGTCGCCGCAGCTTCGGTGCCTGGTTCGCCGATACCGGATGGCGGCATCTCGTCGCGATCGTGGTCAGCGCCTTCGCCTTGTTCCCGCTTCTGTACGTCGTCTCGGCGTCGCTGAACCCGAAGGGGACGCTGACCGGATCGAACCAGCTGTTCTCCGCGATCGGGATCGACAGTTACGTGCGCATCCTGAGCGACCCGCAGAACCCGTACGGCATGTGGTTCCTCAACACCCTGCTGATCGCCGTCGTGACCGGGGCGGTCACGGTCTTCATCGGCGCCTGCGCGGCGTATGCCTTCTCGCGTATGCGGTTCGCCGGGCGCCGCGTCGGGCTCGTCACGATCGTGGTCGTGCAGATGTTCCCGCAGCTGCTCGCGGTCGTCGCGATCTTCCTGCTCATGTCGACGCTGGGGGACTGGTTCCCCGCCATCGGCCTGAACACCCACACCGGCCTGATCCTGGTCTACCTCGGCGGCGCGCTCGGTGTGAACACGTACCTGATGTACGGGTTCTTCAACACGATCCCGAAGGAGATCGACGAGGCCGCTCGCATCGACGGCGCCGGTCACGCACGCATCTTCTTCACCATCATCCTGCGCCTGGTCGCGCCCATCCTCGCGGTGGTCGGACTGCTCTCCTTCATCGGCACGGTCAACGAGTATGTGATCGCGAGCGTCATGCTCGTCGACGTGGAGCAGCAGACGCTGGTCGTCGGGCTCACCAAGCTCGTCGCGAACCCGCGCTATGCGGACTGGTCGGCGTTCTCCGCGGGCGCCGTGATGGCGGCCATCCCGGTGATGATCCTGTTCCTCTTCCTGCAGAAGTACATCGTCGGCGGTCTCACCGCGGGCGCGACGAAGGGCTGAACGCCCCCGCGGCGCACTCGGCACGGATCCGTGTCGGAGGTAACGTGCATCGCATGGTAGCTTGTCATGCATGACAGCTGATGTCGGATCGCAGATGCGCAAAGGGGTGGTCGAGTACTGCGTGCTCGGACTCCTCGCGCGTGAGCCGATGTACGGCTGGCAGCTGGCCGATGCGCTCACCGGCGCCGGGCTGATCGCCAGCATCGGCACGCTCTACCCGCTGCTGGGACGGCTGCGGGACAACGGCTGGGTCAGCACGTTCGACCTGCCGTCGGAGAGCGGACCCGTGCGCAAGTACTACCGGCTCACCGAGTCGGGTACCGAGCAGCTCGAGCGCTTCCGAGTGCAGTGGACCCCGTTCGCCCGTGTGGTGACGGGCATCGTCGGAGAGGGACGACCATGACAGAGACGACAGCAGACACCCTGCGCGAGGAGTACCTCGCCCGACTCGACGAGGCGATGCGCGGGCTCCCGCACGGCGTCGCGTCGGACATCCGCGGCGGAATCGTCGAAGAGCTGCAGGGCCTCGACGCCGCGGAGACCGCCGCGCGGATCGCTCGACTCGGTGATCCGGTGGCCATCGCGAGGGAAGCGCAGGATGAGGTGCCGGCGAGCCCCACCATCATGGTCGCCGCGCCGGTGGCGGCCCCGCCCGCGCCCCGACCGTCGACGACATCGACGCGCGGCTTCGCGATCGCCGCCGCATTGACGCTGAGCTTCGGCGGTTTCCTGCTTCCGGTGCTCGGATGGTTCGTCGGCGCGGTGCTCGTCAGCATCAGCACCCTCTGGAAGACGTGGGAGAAGGTCGTGGCGATCATCGTGCCGTTCGTCTTCGGAGCGCTCTCGTTGTTCCTGGTGCAGTTCATGAGCTTCGTCGAGTTCAGTTCGACCGGAAGTTCCTCCGGCACCGGCACCCCACCCGAGGAGGTCGTGAACAACCCGCTGCTGCCGAGCTTCAGCGCCTGGCATGCGCTCCTCCTCCTCGGGTTCCTCCTGATCCCGGCGTCGGGTCTCTGGCTGCTCTGGCGGCTCCGGGGGCGAACCGCTCGCTGAGCCGCACCAACCCATGCGCGAGCATGCTCGGCGTTGCGCCCGGCCAGTATCCCGGTCGGGCCATAGCGTGGAGGCATGGCACGGGTGGCGGGGCGCAATCTGGCGATGAGCTGGTTCGCCGGCATCGTGTGCGCCGGAGTCATCGGGGCGCTGATCTGGCTGTCCCTCCCGATCCTTCCCGCTCTCGCTGAGTTCGCGGGGACCGCGCTTCGCAACGCCCTTCCATGATGGTCCGCCACGAGGCATCGACGCGCGTATCCCGACACGTCGGCACGCCTGCGTCGGGGGCCGTTCGCCCGGCGGTACCCTCACAATGCACGTATCCGATGAGAGGCGCACCCCATGAGTGACCCCGACGCTCCCCAGCCCGAGAAGCCGACTGACGTCGACGACGTCGTCGGCAGCGCGAACGCCGGCCTCGACGCCGCCGCCGCCGCGGGTGCGGATGTTCCCGGTTCCGCCGATGCGCCGGAGAACCGGCCGGCCGAACCGATCGACGAGAAGGCCGGCGACCCCGACCTCGCCGCATTCGAAGCCGCCGAGCGTGACCACCCGGGGACGTTCGCATCCCCGCCCCCGGCCGTCGTGTCGTCCCCGGCCGTCGAATCGCGTGAGAGCGTGCGCGACGTCAGAGCCGAGGCCGACGCGGAGACCGCGTCGTTCTTCCCCGAGCCGGTCGTGGGCGAGCCCGTGCCGTTCGGCCACGAACAGTCCGGTCTGGCCGGTGCCGCCTACGCGCAGTACGGCGACGAGGCCGAGACGCGGATCGTCCCGTCGGAGCCGCTGATCGGTGCGACCGGCGCGGCGCAGCCCCAGCCCATCTTCGTGCAGGCGCCCGAGCCGCCCCGCGACCGCGGCAACCGCGGCACCGCCGGCCTCATCGGCCTGCTCGCGACCCTCGTCTTCGCCGTGCTCTACCTCGGCACGGCCCTGGGCCTCGGCGCGATCGCCGGCGATGTGAACGGCGAGAACATCGGCGAAGCCGCGCTCGCGCCGCTGATGACCTGGGGATACTGGACGCCGGTCGTCGTCTTCTTCCTCGGCTTCTGGCTGCTCGGCGCGATCATCAACCGCGGTCGCTGGGGGCTCTGGGTCGTCTTCGGCATCATCGTCGGTGTCATCGCCTATGCGGGCCATATCCTCGGACAGCTGTTCGAGGCACCGTTCTGGAAGCTCACGTCGTCTCAGGGTCTCGAGTTGGTCGGCGAGCAGCTGCTCGCCCCGCTCGCGATCGCCGCGTTCGTGTTCGCCCGTGAACTGACCATCTGGTTCGGCGCGTGGGTCTCCCGCAGCGGCGCGCGCAAGACCGAACTGAACGCCGAGGCGCAGCGCGAGTACGAGCGCACCCTCGAAGCCGGTCCGACACTGTCGAGGTAATCACGCACTCCACCACGCCGAACCCCCGCGGGCCCGAGTCCGCGGGGGTTTCGGCTGTCCTGGCGGTGGTCCTCGCGACGATCGGCTTCTTCGCGCTCGCGGTGTTCGGGCTCGGGGCGCTCAGCGTGGCCACCGACACCGACATCATCGCGGTTCCGGGGTTGGGGCAGGCACCCGGTGCGATCGGGATGCTGTCGGCGGTCGTCGTCTTCGCGCTCATGCTGTGGTCGACGCTCCGACGGGGTAACCCGTCCTACGTGGCGACCGTCGCGATCGCCCTCCTCGCCGGGATCACGCATCTCGCGGCGGTGTGGATCACGGTGCTGATCGGTTCGTCCGACCTCGTGATAGCCACTGCCGTCGCGGGTGACCTCGTCCGCGGCGGTGTGAGTGCGGTGCTGGTGGTCGCGGGGCTGATCGCCGCGTGGGGCGGTATCGCCCTTCGGCGCACCCGGGCGGAACATCCGCGCTGGCCCTGGGAGCGCGACGACGACGGCGAGTGACGCGGTCGCCCCGCCGCGACGAGCGAAATCGCGGCGACGACGTGCGACGCGCCGTACGCTGGTGGGGTGGAGCGCTCATTGGAGACGCAGGTCGACCAGGCCGTCGAGACCTGGTTGCGCTGGGTGCCGCGCTGGGAGCCGGCGACCCACCGCGGTCGCGTCGCGCCATGCCGCCGCTGTCTGGGATCACCGATCCTCTCGGCGGCGGGAATCGGCGCGAACACCCCGCACGGCGTGCAGCACGGACTCTCGACACGCATCAAGACCATCGTCGACCACGCCGTCGCGGACTACACGGCCCGGAATCTCCCCATGCTGCAGCGCGAGCTCGATCAGCAGGCGGCCCGCAATCGTGCCCGCAGCTACCGCCCTGCCGAAGACCTCGATCCGGAGTTCGACGGCCTCCCGCTCGACCCCGAGCCGGTTCCCGGCGCGCCGTTCCTGTTCACCATCGCCGGGCTCGCCGACGACTCGGCCGCAGAGCTCCCGGCGCTGCCGCCTCTCACCGAGGAAGCCAAGATCGCCCTCCGGCAGGAGGTCGCCCTCGCCGACGAGTACGCCAACATGGTCGGGCGAGAGATCTGCGGCATCCTGCTGCGCCATCGGATCCACATCCAGGCCGCCATCTCCCAGCACGTCGAACCGCAGATCGAGGCACTGCTCGCCGAGTTGACGGAGTCTCTGGACTCGCCGTTCGACCCCGACGTGCCGTGACCCCGGGCGCTGGCCCCACCGGCGCCCGGCACCTGGGCTCATTTGACCGCCACGTTACGCGGCATTACACTTGATCATGTGTGTGCACGTCTTGACGTGCGCACTGGGCGTCGGCACCATGCCGGTCCGCCCCCACGGCATACCCACCACACCAAAAGCTCGTCGATTCCGGCGTGCCGGTGGGGCATGATGTGAAACCCATCACGCTGTCACCGTGCAGCACTATGAGGAGAGAACGTGCCAACCATTCAGCAGTTGGTTCGCAAGGGTCGCTCGCCGAAGGTCACCAAGACCAAGACGCCAGCCCTGAAGTCGAACCCGCAGCAGGCCGGGGTCTGCACCCGCGTCTACACCACCACCCCGAAGAAGCCGAACTCGGCGATGCGCAAGGTCGCCCGTGTGAAGCTTCGCAACGGCACCGAGGTCACCGCGTACATCCCCGGTGAGGGCCACAACCTGCAGGAGCACTCGCTGGTGCTCGTGCGCGGCGGTCGTGTGAAGGACCTCCCCGGTGTGCGTTACAAGATCGTCCGTGGCGCCCTGGACACCCAGGCAGTCAAGAACCGTAAGCAGGCTCGTTCCCGCTACGGCGCGAAGAAGGGTTGAGTTAGATGCCTCGTAAGGGTCCCGCCCCTAAGCGCCCCGTCGTCAACGACCCGGTATACGGCGCTCCGATCGTCACCTCGCTGGTGAACAAGATCCTCGTTGACGGCAAGAAGTCGCTGGCCGAGTCGATCGTCTACGGCGCCCTCCGCGGCGTCGAGGCGAAGAACGGCGGCCAGGATGCTGTCGCCACCCTCAAGAAGGCGCTCGACAACGTGCGCCCCACCCTCGAGGTCCGCAGCCGCCGCGTCGGTGGCTCGACCTACCAGGTGCCGATCGAGGTCAAGCCGCACCGTGCGAACACTCTCGCGCTGCGCTGGCTCGTCAGCTACGCCAAGGGCCGTCGTGAGAAGACGATGACCGAGCGTCTCCAGAACGAGATCCTCGACGCGTCGAACGGCCTGGGTGCCGCGGTCAAGCGCCGCGAGGACACTCACAAGATGGCCGAGTCGAACCGCGCGTTCGCTCACTACCGCTGGTAAACAGCTTCGCCCGCCCCTCGGCCACTCGCCGAGGGGCGGGCACCCCCTCTTCGCAGTACGACTGCTCCAAAAGATAAGGACACTCCTGTGGCACAAGACGTGCTCACGGACCTGAGCAAGGTCCGCAACATCGGCATCATGGCGCACATCGATGCCGGCAAGACCACGACGACCGAGCGCATCCTGTTCTACACGGGCGTCAACCACAAGCTCGGCGAGACGCACGATGGCGCCTCGACCACCGACTGGATGGAGCAGGAGAAGGAGCGCGGCATCACGATCACGTCTGCCGCCGTGACCTGCTTCTGGAACAAGAACCAGATCAACATCATCGACACCCCCGGTCACGTGGACTTCACGGTCGAGGTGGAGCGTTCGCTCCGCGTCCTCGACGGTGCCGTCGCCGTCTTCGACGGCAAGGAGGGCGTCGAGCCCCAGTCCGAGACCGTGTGGCGTCAGGCCGACAAGTACAACGTTCCCCGCATCTGCTTCGTCAACAAGATGGACAAGCTCGGCGCGGACTTCTACTTCACCGTCGACACCATCATCAACCGTCTGGGCGCGAAGCCCCTCGTCATCCAGCTGCCCATCGGCGCGGAGAACGACTTCGTCGGCGTCATCGACCTGGTCGAGATGCGCGCGCTGGTGTGGGCCGGAGACTCCAAGGGTGACGTCACCATGGGCGCCTCCTACGAGATCCAGGAGATCCCGGAAGACCTCAAGGAGAAGGCGGCCGATTACCGGCAGCAGCTCCTCGAGACCGTCGCCGAGACCGACGACGCGCTGCTCGAGAAGTTCTTCGGTGGCGAAGAGCTCACGGTCGCCGAGATCAAGGGCGCGATCCGCAAGCTGACCGTCGCCTCGGAGATCTACCCGGTGCTGTGTGGTTCCGCGTTCAAGAACCGCGGTGTCCAGCCGATGCTCGACGCGGTCGTCGACTACCTCCCGAACCCGCTCGACGTGGGCTCGATCGAGGCACACGACCCCAAGGACTACGACACGATCATCGAGCGTCACCCCGACGCGAATGACCCGTTCGCAGCTCTCGCGTTCAAGGTCGCCGTGCACCCGTTCTTCGGTCGCCTCACCTACGTCCGCGTCTACTCGGGTCACCTCGACTCCGGTTCTCCGGTCATCAACTCGACCAAGAACAAGAAGGAGCGCATCGGGAAGATCTTCCAGATGCACGCCAACAAGGAGATCCCGGTTCCCTCGGTCACCGCCGGCAACATCTACGCGGTCATCGGTCTGAAGGACACCACCACGGGTGACACCCTCACCGACCCGGCGTCTCCGGTCGTCCTCGAGTCGATGACGTTCCCCGAGCCCGTCATCGAGGTCGCGATCGAGCCGAAGACCAAGGCCGACCAGGAGAAGCTGGGTGTCGCCATCCAGAAGCTCGCTGAAGAGGACCCGACCTTCCGCACCGAGCTCAACCCGGAGACCGGTCAGACGACCATCAAGGGCATGGGCGAACTGCACCTCGACATCCTCGTCGACCGCATGAAGCGCGAGTTCAACGTCGAGGCCAACGTCGGCAAGCCCCAGGTGGCGTACCGCGAGACGATCAAGAAGATCGTCGAGAAGCACGACTACACGCACAAGAAGCAGACCGGTGGCTCCGGCCAGTTCGCGAAGATCCAGTTCACCATCGAGCCGATGGACCTGGACTCCGAGAAGACCTACGAGTTCGTGAACGCCGTCACCGGTGGTCGCATCCCTCGTGAGTACATCGGCTCGATCGATGCCGGTTTCCAGGACGCGATGAACGTCGGAGTCCTCGCGGGCTACCCGATGGTGGGCGTCAAGGCAACCATCACCGATGGTGCGGCTCACGACGTCGACTCCTCGGAGATGGCGTTCAAGATCGCGGGTTCCATGGGCTTCAAGGAGGCCGCACGCCGTGCCAACGCCGTGCTGCTCGAGCCGCTGATGGCCGTCGAGGTCCGTACTCCTGAGGAGTACATGGGCGACGTCATCGGTGACTTGAACTCGCGTCGTGGCCAGATCCAGTCGATGGAAGACGCCGCCGGCGTCAAGGTCGTCCGCGCTCAGGTTCCGCTGTCCGAGATGTTCGGGTACATCGGCGACCTGCGCTCGAAGACCTCGGGTCGTGCCGTCTACTCCATGGAGTTCCACAGCTACGCTGAGGTTCCCCGCGCTGTGGCCGACGAGATCGTCCAGAAGACCAAGGGCGAGTAATCGCCCTTCTGGGTACCCCGCGGCGCCGAGCACGGCGAAGCGCTGCGGGGTTCCCAGGTCCCCTACAACTTCACATTCCCTCTCTACTAAACTGAGAACCTAAACCCGTAGAGAACCGGTCGCAAACCAGTGCCCGGTCACCTTTACAACGACGTCCTGAGGAGGACCCAGTGGCTAAGGCCAAGTTCGAGCGGACCAAGCCGCACGTCAACATCGGAACCATCGGTCACGTTGACCACGGCAAGACCACGCTCTCCGCAGCGATCTCGAAGGTGCTTGCTGACAAGTTCCCGTCCGACACCAACGTGCAGCGTGACTTCGCTTCCATCGACTCGGCGCCGGAAGAGCGCCAGCGTGGAATCACCATCAACATCTCGCACATCGAGTACGAGACCCCCAAGCGCCACTACGCTCACGTCGACGCCCCCGGCCACGCCGACTACGTCAAGAACATGATCACCGGTGCTGCTCAGATGGACGGCGCGATCCTCGTGGTCGCCGCCACCGACGGCCCGATGGCTCAGACGCGTGAGCACGTGCTGCTCGCCAAGCAGGTCGGCGTGCCGTACCTGCTGGTCGCGCTGAACAAGTCGGACATGGTCGACGACGAGGAGATCCTGGAGCTCGTCGAGCTCGAGGTTCGCGAGCTGCTCGCAGCCCAGGGCTTCGACGAGGACGCTCCTGTCGTCCGCGTCTCGGCTCTCAAGGCTCTCGAGGGCGACGAGAAGTGGACCCAGGCGATCCTGGACCTCATGCAGGCTGTCGACGACAGCGTTCCGGACCCGGAGCGTGACCGTGACAAGCCGTTCCTGATGCCCGTCGAGGACGTCTTCACGATCACCGGTCGTGGAACCGTCGTCACGGGTCGCGCCGAGCGTGGCACGCTGGCCATCAACTCCGAGGTCGAGATCGTCGGACTCCGTCCGACCGTCAAGACCACGGTCACGGGTATCGAGATGTTCCACAAGCAGCTCGACGAGGCCTGGGCCGGCGAGAACTGTGGTCTCCTGCTCCGTGGCACGAAGCGTGAGGACGTCGAGCGCGGTCAGGTCATCGTCAAGCCGGGTTCGGTCACGCCGCACACCGACTTCGAGGGCACCGCGTACATCCTGTCCAAGGACGAGGGTGGGCGTCACAACCCCTTCTACACGAACTACCGCCCGCAGTTCTACTTCCGCACCACCGACGTCACCGGCGTCATCTCGCTGCCCGAGGGCACCGAGATGGTCATGCCCGGCGACACCACCGACATGACGGTCGAGCTGATCCAGCCGATCGCCATGGAGGAGGGCCTCGGCTTCGCCATCCGTGAGGGTGGACGCACCGTCGGCGCCGGTACGGTCACGAAGATCGTCAAGTAAGTACCTGCTTCCTCACAGAGGGGTCGGACCTTCGGGTCCGGCCCCTCTGTGTTTTGTATCGTGTCGGGAGTTTCCTCCGCGCGCCAAGACGTGCACAATGATCTCGTCGGCCTCTTCGTCGACGCACACCTGAGAAGGGGATTCACATGGGTATCGATGACGCGGTGAACAAGGGCAAAGACCTCTACGAGCAGAACAAGGACAAGATCGCCGAGGCCGTCAAGAGCGACCAGGCCGAGGACATCAGCGACAAGGTCCTCGATGGCGTCGCGGACTTCGCGAAGAAGATCGCTCCGGGTGCCGCCGACAAGATCGACGAGATCCGGGACAGCGCGGACAAGTCCGTCGGCAACGAGTAACAGCCCCGCACTCTTCGAGCGGCGATCCACCACCCGGTGGATCGCCGCTTTCGTATACAGAGGCACGCCCCGTTCGATCTGGTGGTCGTCAAATGTGGCGGATTCGCAGATGTATCGAGTAGGATCGTCTCGACCGCCTGGGGATCTTGCGGTCGGGGAAGCCGAAGGGGTTCGGTTTCCCGAAGCACGCGGGCTTTCCGCGTTGAAACTGGGGATAAGCGATCTTGGGGATCATCGTGCGACGCGCGCACTCTGTGCGCCTGAGCGTCACCCTGCCTGCGCGGCGGGTCTTCCGCCGCGCCCTCGAACGAGGAGTTCGGCGTCCCTTCACGCCGGGCTACTCGCGTTCGGTGTGCCCCCTCGCACTGAACGCCCTCCCCAAGCGGGGCGAGGCATGGGGATGCCTCGCCCCGCTATCTCCCTCCTTCTGACCCGGATTTCGACGTCCGTCACCGGCTCTCCGAGAGGCGCGACACGCCCGGGTTTGCAGAAGTGAAATCAGCCGTGGCAGAATAGACAGGTTCGATATTCCGTCGCCGCTGTGCGTGCGCCGGATCACTGCCAGGGCAGTGCATAGACGGCGGTTCCTCATGGGGGCTGCAGGGTTCTAGGCCGCGGGTAGCAGAACACACACCCCGACACCCTTCTCACCGAGGGGTTCGCCGTGCGCGGCGGAGGTCGGGCATCCGGTCGCCTCGCGGCGTCCGGCTGACAGAAGAACAGTGGTGCAGCAGATCGACTCGAGAGAGCCGTTCTCGTGCCGAGGCGCGAACAGCGCCGACGTGCGTCCAATGCCCCAGGGCCACCCGGTCCCGGACGGTATGACGCCTAAAGAGAGAGAGCAGACAATGGCGGGACAGAAGATCCGCATTCGCCTGAAGTCGTATGACCACGAGGTCATCGACACGTCCGCACGCAAGATCGTCGACACCGTGACCCGTGCGGGTGCGACCGTCGTCGGACCCGTGCCCCTTCCGACCGAGAAGAACGTCGTGTGCGTCATCCGGTCGCCGCACAAGTACAAGGACAGCCGCGAGCACTTCGAGATGCGCACCCACAAGCGTCTGATCGACATCGTCGACCCGACGCCCAAGGCCGTCGACTCGCTGATGCGTCTCGACCTGCCTGCCGATGTCAACATCGAGATCAAGCTCTGAGGTCGGACATGGTTGACATCAACTCCAAGATTTCCAAGGGCATGCTGGGCACGAAGCTCGGTATGACCCAGGTCTGGAACGAGAGCGGCAAGCTCGTTCCCGTCACCGTCATCGAGCTCGCCTCGAACGTGGTCACGCAGATTCGTACGCCCGAGAAGGACGGCTACAACGCCGTGCAGATCGCGTACGGCCAGATCGACCCGCGCAAGGTGAACAAGCCCCTCACGGCTCACTTCGAGGCAGCCGGCGTCACGCCGCGTCGTCACGTCACGGAGATCCGCACCGCGGACGCCGGCGACTACAGCCTGGGCCAGGAGCTCACGGTCGACGGCACCTTCGAAGCCGGCCAGCTCGTCGACGTCGTCGGCACGAGCAAGGGCAAGGGCTTCGCCGGTGTCATGAAGCGTCACAACTTCAAGGGCGTCTCGGCTTCGCACGGTTCGCACCGCAACCACCGCAAGCCCGGCTCGATCGGCGCATCGTCGACCCCGAGCCGCGTCTTCAAGGGCATGCGCATGGCCGGCCGTATGGGTGGCGAGCGTGTGACCGTCCTCAACCTCACGGTGCACGCCGTCGACATCGAGAAGGGTCTGCTGCTCGTCAAGGGCGCCGTCCCCGGTGCTCGTGGCCGCATCGTCTATGTCCGCAACGCAGTGAAGGGTGCCTGAACATGGCTGACTCCACTCTCGCGCTCGACGTCCTCAAGGCAGACGGCAAGAAGGCAAGCTCCATCGAGCTTCCCGCCGCGCTGTTCGACGCCAAGACGAACATCCCGCTCATCCACCAGGTCGTCGTCGCGCAGCTCGCGGCGGCTCGCCAGGGCACGCACTCGACCAAGCGTCGTGGCGAGGTCTCCGGTGCCGGCCGCAAGCCCTTCAAGCAGAAGGGCACGGGTAACGCCCGTCAGGGTTCCATCCGCGCGCCGCACATGACCGGTGGTGGCATCGTCCACGGCCCGAAGCCGCGTGACTACTCGCAGCGCACCCCCAAGAAGATGATCGCCGCCGCCCTGCTGGGCGCGCTCAGCGACCGCTTCCGCGGTGACCGCATCCACGCCATCGAATCCTTCGGGATCGACGGCACGCCCTCGACGAAGACCGCGGTGAACTTCCTCACCAACGTCGTCTCGTCGAAGAACGTGCTCGTCGTGATCGAGCGCAACGACGACGTGACGCTGAAGAGCATCCGCAACCTGTCGAACCTGCACGTGCTGACGTTCGACCAGCTCAACGCATACGACGTGCTCGTCTCCGACGACATCGTCTTCACCCAGGCCGCGCTCGAGGGCTTCATCGCCTCCAAGTCCGGCGCCAACCAGGAGGTCTCCGCATGAGCGAGCAGGCATCTGTTCTCCAGACGGCCCTGAACAAGGACCCGCGCGACATCATCCTGAAGCCGGTCGTGTCCGAGAAGAGCTACGGGCTCATCGATGAAGGAAAGTACACCTTCCTCGTCGACCCGCGCGCTTCGAAGACCGAGATCAAGCTCGCCATCGAGAAGATCTTCGGCGTCAAGGTCGCAGGGGTCAACACCCTCAACCGCGTCGGCAAGGCTCGCCGCACCCGCTTCGGCACCGGCAAGCGCAAGGACACCAAGCGCGCCATCGTCACCCTGAAGTCGGGCACCATCGACATCTTCACGGCAATCGGCTGATCCGGGGGATAAGGACAATAATGGCTATTCGCAAGTACAAGCCCACGACCCCGGGCCGTCGCGGCTCGTCGGTGGCTGACTTCGCCGAGATCACTCGATCGACGCCGGAGAAGTCGCTGCTGCGCCCGCTCTCGAAGACCGGTGGTCGCAACAACCAGGGCCGCATCACGACCCGTCACATCGGTGGTGGCCACAAGCGCCAGTACCGCGTCATCGACTTCCGTCGTAACGACAAGGACGGCGTCAACGCCAAGGTCGCTCACATCGAGTACGACCCCAACCGCACCGCGCGCATCGCGCTGCTGCACTACTTCGACGGTGAGAAGCGCTACATCCTCGCTCCGGCGAAGCTGAAGCAGGGCGACGTCGTCGAGTCGGGTGCCGGGGCTGACATCAAGCCGGGTAACAACCTCCCGCTGAAGAACATCCCCACGGGTACCGTCATCCACGCGATCGAGCTCCGCCCCGGTGGCGGCGCGAAGATGGCACGTTCGGCCGGTGCTTCCGTCCGCCTCGTCGCCAAGGACGGCAACTTCGCCCAGCTGCGTCTCCCCTCGGGCGAGATCCGCAACGTCGATGCGCGCTGCCGCGCGACCATCGGCGAGGTCGGCAACGCCGAGCAGTCGAACATCAACTGGGGTAAGGCCGGCCGCATGCGCTGGAAGGGCGTCCGCCCGACCGTGCGTGGTGTCGCGATGAACCCGGTGGATCACCCGCACGGTGGTGGTGAGGGTAAGACCTCTGGTGGTCGTCACCCCGTCTCCCCGTGGGGCCAGGCTGAGGGTCGTACCCGTCACGCCAACAAGGAAAGCGACAAGTACATCGTGCGTCGTCGTAACGCCGGCAAGAAGCGTAAGTAGGAGTAAGAGAAGATGCCTCGCAGTCTTAAGAAGGGCCCCTTCGTCGACGATCACCTGCTTCGCAAGGTGGTCGTGCAGAACGAAGCCGGCACCAAGAACGTCATCAAGACCTGGTCCCGTCGGTCCATGATCATCCCGGCCATGCTGGGTCACACGATCGCGGTCCACGACGGACGCAAGCACATCCCTGTGTTCGTGTCCGAGACCATGGTCGGTCACAAGCTGGGCGAGTTCGCGCCCACCCGCACCTTCCGCGGCCACGAGAAGGACGACAAGAAGGGGCGGCGCCGCTAATGGTCGAATCGATCGCACGCGTGCGACACATCCGCGTGACCCCTCAGAAGGCTCGTCGTGTCGTCGCGCTCATCAAGGGCAAGCAGGCCCAGGAGGCTCTGGCGATCCTGAAGTTCGCGCAGCAGAGCGCCAGTGAGCCGATCTACAAGCTTGTCGCGTCGGCCATGGCCAACGCGCAGGTCAAGGCAGATCGCGACGGCGAGTTCCTCGACGAGAAGGACCTGTACGTGGCCAACGCGTACGTCGACGAGGGCACCACGCTCAAGCGTTTCCAGCCCCGTGCACAGGGTCGCGCTTTCCAGATCAAGAAGCGCACGAGCCACATCACGGTCGTGCTCTCGACGCCTGAGGCAGCTCCGGCCGCCACGGGCGACAGCAACAAGAAGGCGAGCAAGTAATGGGACAGAAGGTAAACCCGTACGGCTTCCGTCTCGGCATCACGACGGACCACGTCTCGCGTTGGTTCTCTGACTCGACGAAGCCGGGTCAGCGTTACGCCGACTACGTCGCCGAGGACATCAAGATCCGCAACCTGCTCAAGACGCAGCTCGACCGCGCCGGTGTCTCGAACATCGAGATCGAGCGCACCCGTGACCGCGTCCGCGTCGACATCCACACCGCCCGTCCGGGCATCGTGATCGGTCGTCGTGGCGCCGAGGCCGAGCGCATCCGCGGCGACCTCGAGAAGCTCTCGGGCAAGCAGATCCAGCTGAACATCCTCGAGGTCAAGAACCCCGAGGCTGACGCTCAGCTCGTCGCACAGGGCATCGCCGAGCAGCTCTCTGCTCGTGTGGCGTTCCGTCGTGCGATGCGCAAGGGTCTGCAGGGCGCTCAGCGCGCCGGCGCCAAGGGCATCCGCATCCAGGTCTCCGGCCGCCTCGGCGGCGCCGAGATGAGCCGTTCGGAGTTCTACCGCGAGGGTCGTGTGCCGCTGCACACGCTTCGCGCGAACATCGACTACGGCTTCTACGAGGCGAAGACCACCTTCGGCCGTATCGGTGTGAAGGTCTGGATCTACAAGGGCGACCTGACCGCCAAGGAGCTCGCTCGCGAGCAGGCAAACGCACCCAAGGCTCGTCGTGACGACCGTGGTGGCGACCGCCGCCGTGCCCCGCGCAACGAGGCACCTGTCGCAGAAGGAGCGTCGGCATAATGCTCATCCCCCGTAAGGTCAAGTTCCGCAAGCAGCACCACCCGGGTCGCTCGGGCCAGGCAACCGGCGGCACGAAGGTCTCCTTCGGCGAGTACGGTATCCAGGCTCTGACCCCCGCTTACGTGACGAACCGTCAGATCGAGTCCGCTCGTATCGCGATGACCCGTCACATCAAGCGTGGTGGAAAGGTGTGGATCAACATCTACCCCGACCGTCCGCTCACGAAGAAGCCTGCTGAGACCCGCATGGGTTCCGGTAAGGGTTCCCCCGAGTGGTGGGTCGCCAACGTCAAGCCGGGCCGTGTCCTCTTCGAGGTCGCGGGTGTCGACGAGGAGCTCGCACGCGAAGCTCTGACCCGTGCAATTCACAAGCTGCCTCTCAAGGCACGCATCATCAAGCGCGAGGAGGGCGACGCGTAATGGCGATCGGCACCAAGGAGCTCGCCCCGGCAGAGCTCGATACATTCGAAGACCAGCGCCTCGTCGAGGAGCTGCGCAAGGCCAAGGAGGAGCTGTTCAACCTCCGTTTCCAGTCGGCCACCGGCCAGCTGGAGAGCCACGGCCGCATCCGCGCCGTCAAGCGCGACATCGCGCGTCTCTACACGGTGATCCGCGAACGTGAGCTGGGCATCCGTGCGACGCCCGCTCCGGTCGAGGTCCCCGCGAAGAAGGCGACCAAGTCGAAGGCGAAGAAGGCGGACTCCGCCGACGACGCCGTGAAGGAAGAGGCTGAGTGATGGCCACCAAGAAGGAAGCGACTGTGGAGACGCAGGCCGCAGGACACGAGTCGTCCGAGCACGACGTCCGCGACTCCGCTGCCCGCGGTTACCGCAAGGCACGTCGCGGCTACGTCGTCAGCGACAAGATGGACAAGACCATCGTGGTCGAGGTCGAGGACCGCGTGAAGCACCCGCTTTACGGCAAGGTCATCCGCCGCACCTCGAAGGTCAAGGCGCACGATGAGGCGAACTCCGCCGGCATCGGCGACCTGGTCCTGATCAACGAGACCCGCCCGCTGAGCGCCACGAAGCGCTGGCGCCTGGTGGAGATTCTGGAGAAGGCCAAGTGATTCAGCAGGAATCCCGACTCAAGGTCGCCGACAACACCGGCGCCAAGGAGCTCCTCACGATTCGCGTCCTCGGTGGCTCGAAGCGTCGTTACGCCGGTCTCGGCGACACCATCGTCGCGACCGTCAAGGACGCGATCCCCGGTGGCAACGTGAAGAAGGGCGACGTCGTCAAGGCGGTCATCGTCCGCACCAAGAAGGAGGTCCGTCGTCCGGACGGCTCCTACATCAAGTTCGACGAGAACGCCGCAGTGATCCTGAAGAACGACGGGGAGCCCCGCGGCACCCGTATCTTCGGGCCGGTCGGTCGTGAGCTTCGTGACAAGAAGTTCATGAAGATCGTCTCGCTGGCGCCGGAGGTCATCTAATCATGGCGAAGATCAAGAAGGGTGACCTGGTTCAGGTCATCACCGGTGCCACGCAGGAGCGTGGCGGCGACCGTGGCAAGCAGGGCAAGGTCCTCGACGTGCTCGGCGACAAGAACCGCGTGATCGTCGAAGGCGTGAACTACGTCACCAAGCACACCCGCGTCGGACAGACGCAGCGTGGCACCAAGACCGGAGGCATCGAGACCGTCGAAGCCTCCATCCACATCTCGAACGTCGCACTCGTCGACCCCTCGACCAAGAAGCCGACCAAGGTCGGCCACCGGGTCGAGGAGCAGACCAAGGACGGCGTCAAGCGCACCGTCCGCGTGCGGTACGCGAAGAAGAGCGGTAAGGACCTCTGATGAGCACCGACACTGCCGCGCCGGCTGGCAAGATCCAGCCGCGCCTGAAGCAGAAGTACAACAGCGAGATCAAGAAGGCTCTGCAGGAAGAGTTCGGCTACGCGAACGTCATGCAGATCCCCGGACTGGTCAAGGTCGTCGTGAACACCGGTGTCGGCGAGGCAGCTCGCGACAGCAAGGTGATCGATGGTGCGGTCGACGACCTCACCAAGATCACCGGCCAGAAGCCGATCGTCACGAAGGCCCGCAAGTCCATCGCGCAGTTCAAGCTGCGTGAGGGCCAGGCCATCGGCGCGCACGTCACCCTCCGCGGTGACCGCGCGTGGGAGTTCGTTGACCGTCTCGTGTCGCTGGCACTGCCCCGTATCCGCGACTTCCGCGGTCTCTCGGGCAAGCAGTTCGACGGCAACGGCAACTACACCTTCGGTCTCCAGGAGCAGAGCGTGTTCCACGAGATCGATCAGGACAAGATCGACCGGGTTCGCGGTTTCGACATCACCGTCGTCACCACCGCGAAGACGGATGACGAGGGTCGGGCACTGCTCCGTCACCTCGGCTTCCCGTTCCGCTCGGAAGACGCACAGGCGTGACCCTTCGACAGGCTCAGGGACCCTCGGGTTGCTGAGCCTGTCGAAGCACTCGCCGACATGCACCTACAATTGAAGATTGCGTGTCATCGCAGGCCGTCTGTCGTGTAACGGCAGCCGGAACCTCATGAACAAAGGAAAACAACAATGACAATGACAGACCCGGTCGCAGATCTGCTGACCCGTCTGCGTAACGCGAACTCGGCGCACCACGATTCCGTGACCCTGCCGTCGAGCAAGCTCAAGACGAACATCGCTCAGATCCTCCAGCAGGAGGGCTACATCGCCGGCTGGGAGACCTCTGACGCTCGCGTCGGACAGAACCTCACGCTGACGCTGAAGTACGGCCCCAACCGTGAGCGCTCGATCGCTGGTATCAAGCGCGTCTCGAAGCCCGGCCTCCGCGTCTACGCGAAGTCCACCGAGCTCCCCACGGTCCTCGGCGGTCTCGGCGTGGCCATCCTGTCCACCTCCTCCGGTCTTCTCACCGACCGTCAGGCTGAGCAGAAGGGCGTGGGCGGAGAAGTTCTCGCCTACGTGTGGTAATTCGAAATGTCGCGTATTGGACGACTTCCCATCGACGTTCCCGCGGACGTGACCGTTTCGGTCGCAGGCCGTGTGGTCTCGGTGAAGGGCCCCAAGGGTGAGCTCACCCTGACGGTGGCCAACCCCATCGAGGTCGCGGTCGAGGAGAACCAGGTTCTGGTCTCCCGTCCCGACGACGAGCGCGAGTCGCGGTCGCTTCACGGCCTGACCCGCACGCTCATCAACAACAACATCATCGGCGTGACCCAGGGCTACACCAAGGGTCTCGAGGTCGTCGGCACCGGTTACCGCGTGCAGCAGAAGGGGAGCTCGGTCGAGTTCGCCCTCGGCTTCTCGCACCCGGTCCTGATCGACCCGCCCGCCGGCATCACGCTCACGGTCGAGGGCACCACCAAGCTCACCGTCAGCGGGATCGACAAGCAGGCTGTCGGCGAGGCAGCTGCCAACATCCGCAAGATCCGCAAGCCCGAGCCGTACAAGGGCAAGGGTGTGCGCTACGCCGGCGAGAACGTGCGTCGCAAGGCCGGAAAGAGTGGTAAGTAACCATGGCTCTCAAGTCAAAGTCTGACGCCCGCGCGCGTCGTCACGCCCGCCTTCGCAAGAAGGTCGTCGGCACCGAGGTGCGTCCGCGCCTCGTCGTCAACCGCTCGGCCCGCCACGTCTTCGTGCAGCTGGTCGACGACAGCAAGGGTCACACCGTGGCGTCGGCATCGACGCTCGAGACCGACCTGCGCTCGCTCGAGGGTGACAAGACCGCCAAGGCCCGCAAGGTCGGCGAGCTCCTCGCCGAGCGTGCGAAGGCTGCCGGCGTTTCCGAGGCAGTGTTCGACCGTGGCGGTAACCGCTACGCCGGTCGTGTCGCCGCCATCGCCGACGGCGCCCGCGAAGGGGGTCTGGCACTGTGAGTGACAACAAGGAGAACGAAGTGACCGAAACGGCTGCTGCCGCTCCCGAGGCGGCCGCTGTCGTCTCTGAGACGGCCGCCGGCACGACCCAGGCTGAGCCTGCTCGCGAGGGCCGCCGTGGCGGCGGTCGCGATCGCAACCAGGGTGGCGGCCGCGACCGCAACTCGCGCGACCGTGGCGACAACCAGTTCCTGGAGCGCGTCGTCACCATCAACCGCGTCTCGAAGGTCGTGAAGGGTGGTCGTCGCTTCAGCTTCACCGCCCTCGTGGTCGTCGGTGACGGCAACGGTCTGGTCGGCGTCGGCTACGGCAAGGCCCGAGAGGTCCCCCTGGCGATCTCGAAGGGTGTCGAAGAGGCCAAGCGCAACTTCTTCCGCGTTCCGCGCGTCGGCAGCACCATCCCGCACCCGGTGCAGGGTGAGGCCGCCGCTGGTGTGGTCCTGCTCCGTCCGGCCGCTGCCGGTACCGGTGTCATCGCCGGTGGTCCGGTCCGCGCCGTGCTCGAGTGCGCCGGTATCCACGACGTGCTGTCGAAGTCGCTCGGTTCGTCGAACACGATCAACATCGTGCACGCGACGGTCACCGCCCTGAAGCAGCTCGAGGAGCCTCGTGCGGTCGCCGCTCGTCGCGGTCTCGAGTTCGACCAGGTCGCCCCTGCCCGCCTCGTGCGTGCAGAGGCCGAGGCCATCGCCGCACAGAAGGTAGGTGCCTGATGGCCGCGCGACTGAAGGTCACGCAGATCAAGTCCAAGGTGAGCGAGAAGCAGAACCAGCGTGACACGCTGCGCAGCCTCGGTCTCAAGCGGATCGGTGACACCACCGTCCGCCCCGACGACGCGCAGACGCGCGGTTACGTCAAGACCGTCGCACACCTCGTCAAGGTTGAGGAGATCGACTAATGGCTGAGAAGAACGAGGCCGTCGAGGCCGAGAAGGCCCCGAAGAAGGCTGCAGCTCCCAAGGCTGCTGCTGCAAAGAAGCCCGCTGCGAAGAAGGCTCCGGCCAAGACCGCTGCGTCCGCCGCCAAGGCTGACGCTCCGGCCAAGAAGCCGGCCGCCAAGAAGGCTGCGCCGGCGAAGGATGCTCCGGCATCCCGCCCCGGCGTGCTGAAGGTGCACCACCTGCGTCCGGTCCCCGGATCCAACACCGCCAAGACTCGCGTCGGCCGTGGTGAGGGTTCCAAGGGTAAGACCGCTGGTCGTGGTACCAAGGGCACCAAGGCGCGCAACACCGTTCGCGTCGGCTTCGAGGGTGGGCAGATGCCGCTGCACATGCGCACCCCGAAGCTGCGCGGGTTCAAGAACCCGTTCCGCGTCGAGTACCAGGTCGTGAACCTGGAGAAGCTCGCGGAGCTGTACCCCAAGGGTGGCGATGTCACCATCGGCGACCTGGTCGCCAAGGGTGCCGTTCGCAAGAACGAGAAGGTCAAGGTTCTCGGAAACGGCGACATCGCCGTGAAGCTCACCGTTTCGGTCGACAAGGTCTCGGGTTCTGCCGAGCAGAAGATCGTCGCGGCGGGCGGATCCGTCAAGTAACCGCAAGATGAGAGGGGCCGGAGATTCTCCGGCCCCTCTCGTCGTTTCACACTCCGAGACCTCGCTCTGGGGCCGCATCCGGCGGGCCTGGTATCGGTGACGAATTCCGGGAACCCCGGATTGCGTTACCCTGGTCTTTCAGCCGTCCTTCGGGAATCGGCAACTTTTCAGGAGGAACGTCCTTGTTTAGCGCCATCGCGCGGATCTTCCGCACCCCGGACCTGCGTCGGAAGATCGGTTTCACCCTCGCCATCATCGCGATCTACCGTCTCGGCTCCAACGTCCCTGCGCCGTTCGTGAACTTCCCGAACGTCGAGGAGTGCCTTGCGGCGAACGCGGGCACCGACGGCCTGCTCGGACTGGTCAACCTCTTCTCCGGCGGTGCACTGCTGCAGCTGTCGATCTTCGCCCTCGGCGTCATGCCGTACATCACGGCGACGATCATCACGCAGCTGCTCCGCGTGGTCATCCCGCACTTCGAGGCACTGCACAAGGAAGGACAGGCCGGTCAGGCCCGTCTGACCCAGTACACGCGGTACCTCACCATCGCTCTCGCGCTGCTGCAGTCGACGACTCTCGTCACGGTGGCGCGCAGCGGCCAGCTCTTCGGCTCGACCGATCTCGCGGCCTGCCAGCAGCTCCTGACGAACGACGTGTGGTGGGCGCAGCTGCTCATCATTATGACTATGACGGCCGGTACCGGTCTCATCATGTGGTTCGCCGAGCTCGTCACCGAGCGTGGCATCGGCAACGGCATGTCGCTCCTCATCTTCACCTCGATCGCCGCGACGTTCCCCGGCGCCATGGGCCTCATCTGGCAGACCAAGGGCTTCGAGGTCTTCCTGCTGGTGCTGCTGGTCGGAATCATCGTCATGGGGCTCGTCGTCTTCGTCGAGCAATCGCAACGACGGATCCCCGTCCAGTACGCGAAGCGCATGGTCGGTCGCCGCACGTACGGCGGCACCAACACGTACATCCCGATCAAGGTGAACATGGCGGGTGTGATCCCCGTGATCTTCGCGTCGTCGCTGCTCTACATCCCGGCACTCATCGCGCAGTTCAACACTCCGCAGGACGGATCGACGCCGCCCGAGTGGGTCAGCTGGATCACCGCGAACTTCACCACGGGCAACAGCCCGGTGTACATGGCCGCGTACTTCCTGCTGATCATCGGTTTCACCTACTTCTACGTGGCGATCACGTTCAATCCGGTCGAGGTCGCGGACAACATGAAGAAGTACGGCGGGTTCATCCCCGGCATCCGTGCGGGCCGCCCGACGGCCGAGTACCTCGACTACGTGCTCACCCGCATCACGCTCCCGGGCTCGCTGTACCTCGGCCTGATCGCGCTCATCCCGCTGATCGCACTGGCCACGGTCGGCGCGAACCAGAACTTCCCGTTCGGCGGCGCCTCGATCCTCATCATCGTCGGTGTGGGTCTCGAGACGGTCAAGCAGATCGACGCGCAGCTGCAGCAGCGACACTATGAAGGGCTCCTCCGATGACAGCATCCGCCCGTCTTCTCATCGTCGGCCCGCAGGGTTCCGGCAAAGGCACGCAGGGCGTGCGCATCGCCGAGTCCTACGGCATCCCGGTCGTGTCGACCGGTGACATCTTCCGCGCGAACATCAAGGAGGGGACGCCGCTGGGCCAGCAGGTCACGGCGATCCTCGACAAGGGTGACCTCGTTCCGGATGAGTTGACGAGCGAGATCGTGCGCGATCGGCTGTCCCAGGAAGACGCGGCGCACGGATTCCTGCTCGACGGGTATCCGCGCAACACCGCGCAGGTCGCCCACCTGGAGTCGTTCCTCGCGGAGCGGGGGGAGTCGCTCGACGCGGTCATCCTCCTCGACGTGCCGCGCGAGGAGAGCCTGGAGCGTCTGACGCTCCGCGCCACCGAGCAGGGCCGCTCCGACGACACCCCGGAGGCCATCGGCCACCGCCTCGACATTTACGAGCGCGAGACCGCTCCGATCATCGAGGTCTACGGCCCCAAGGGCATCGTGGACCGCATCGACGGCACCGGCGCTCTCGACGACGTCACCGAGCGGATCACGGCGGCCCTGGCCGCCCGCGGTCTTCGCCTCGCGGCCTCCGCTTCCTGAGATGTTCCGCCGGTCGATCTACAAGACCCCGGCTCAGCTGCGAGCCATGGTCGAGCCGGGTCTCATCACGGCCGCAGCGCTGGAGGCCGTCCGCCCGTTGATCAAGGCCGGCGTCACGACGCTCGAGCTGGACGCGGTGGCGAACCGTACGATCCTTGCCCGTGGCGCGGAGTCGAACTTCCAGCTGGTGCGCGGCTACCACCACACGACCTGCATCTCGGTGAACGAGCAGGTCGTGCACGGGATCCCCGGCGAGCGGGTGTTGCAGCCGGGCGACATCGTCTCGGTCGACTGCGGCGCGCAGTTCAAGGGCTGGAACGGCGACAGCGCGATCACGGTCGTCGTCCCCGACCCGGAGCGGCCCGAACTGGTCGTGCAGCGCGAAGAGCTCTCCCGCGTGACCGAGGGATCCCTGTGGGCGGGGATCGCCGCGATGGCATCCGTCTCGTCGATCGATGAGATCGGCGCGGCCATCCAGGACTACATCGAGGCGCAGGGGCCCTCAGTGGTCTCGGGGGAGTCGTACGGCATCCTCCGCGAGTACGTCGGGCACGGCATCGGCCGCAAGATGCACGAGGCCCCCAGCGTCTTCAACTACCGCACTCCCGACCGCGGCGAAGAGGTCAAGCCCGGCCTCGTTCTCGCGATCGAGCCGATGGTCACGGCGGGTGGGGATTCGACGTTCATCGAGGACGATGACTGGACCGTCACGACGGTCGACGGCACGGACGGCTCCCATTGGGAACATAGCGTCGCCCTGCATGATGGGGGTATCTGGGTGCTGACTGCGCCCGATGGCGGAAGAGCCGGACTCGCTCCATTCGGAGTCGAGCCTCGAGAGATCGGAAAGTAATGGCAGCGGCGAAGAGCAACACCAACTGGTTCGCGATCGGCGTCTCCATCGCCGTGGTCGTGGTGCTGGTGGCGATCGGTGGACTCGTGGTGTTCCTCAACAACCAGGCCACCGCTCCCGGTGCGGCGCCCAAGAGCGACATCATCAACGAGGAGACCGGCGCGATCTCCTTCGGCGATGGCAAGGACGAGGTCGACACGTTCGTCGACTTCATGTGCCCGATCTGCGGCGACTTCGAGAAGCAGTACGGCGAGCAGCTGCAGGCCGCGGCCGCCGATGGCAAGATCACGCTGAACCTGCACCCGATCTCGATCCTCGACCGCTACTCGCAGAACACCAAGTTCTCGACGCGTGCGGCCGCAGCGGTCTACTGCGTGGCCGAAAAGGCGCCGGAAGCGGCCCTGGACTACTTCAACCTGCTCTTCGCGAACCAGCCGGAGGAGAACAGCGCCGGCCTCACCGACGACGAGCTCGCGGCACTCGCTGAGCAGGCCGGCGGGGGAGCCGCGGCCGACTGCATCGCAGATGGCACGTACATGGACTTCGTCGGGGACCAGACCCAGGCGCACGAGATCGCAGGAACGCCGACCATCGAGGTCAACGGCAAGCGCCTCGACCTGCAGGCCGGCGAGATCACCGAGATGGAGAAGCTGCTCGGTTGATCCGACAGCTCCCCGCCCATGGGCGGTCAAGTTGCCGGATGCCGCCGGAGCGTCTAACATAGATCTTTGGTGCTTTGTGCCTTGATTCGGCGTGTCCGTCGGCGCAGCACCACAATCCAATCACCCACCGCAGATCGACCGATCTGCAGAAGCGTCAGCGAGGCTATGGCTAAGAAAGACGGTGTCATCGAGATCGAGGGCGTGATCTCCGAGGCTCTGCCCAACGCGATGTTCCGCGTTGAGCTCAGCAACGGACACAAGGTCCTTGCAACGATCTCCGGCAAGATGCGGCAGAACTACATCCGTATCATCCCCGAGGACCGTGTGGTCGTGGAGCTCAGCCCCTACGACCTGACCCGCGGCCGTATCGTCTACCGCTACCGCTGATCGGTCGAGAAGTAACGGCCTGCCCCGGTTCGGGGCGGTACGAAGACAGCGAACAGGAAAAATCATGAAGGTCAACCCCAGCGTCAAGCCCATCTGCGATCACTGCAAAGTGATCCGCCGTCACGGCCGCGTCATGGTGATCTGCAAGAGCAACCCGCGTCACAAGCAGCGCCAGGGCTGAGTCCCCGGCGGGACCGCCGATCCGATCGACGGGCCCGAGCTGCGCGGCATCGCTCACGCACATCTCATAACTGAACACACAACGGCAGGATCAGAACCCGCGCGAGCGGGGGACACCTCGGGGCGGAGGCCCGGGCACCGATCCTGTTCCACACCTCCACAACACCCAGGAGAACCGCATGGCACGTCTTGCCGGCGTTGACATCCCGCGCGACAAGCGCGTGGTGATCGCCCTTACCTACATCTACGGCGTCGGCCGTACCCGCTCGGTCGAGATCCTCAAGGCGACGGATATCGACGAGAGCATCCGCGTGAAGGACCTCAGCGACGACCAGCTGATCCTCCTCCGCGACCACATCGAAGGCAACTACAAGGTGGAGGGTGACCTGCGCCGCGAGGTTGCAGCAGACATCCGCCGCAAGGTCGAGATCGGCTCCTACGAGGGCATCCGCCATCGTCGTGGTCTCCCGGTCCGTGGTCAGCGCACCAAGACCAACGCCCGTACCCGCAAGGGCCCGAAGCGCACCGTCGCAGGCAAGAAGAAGGCCCGCTAAGCGCGGCCCCAGGGACTAGGAGAACACTTTCATGGCTGCACCCAAGGCCGCCGCGCGCAAGCCGCGCCGCAAGGAAAAGAAGAACATCGCGCTGGGCCAGGCCCACATCAAGTCGACGTTCAACAACACGATCGTCTCGATCACCGACCCGTCCGGCGCTGTCATCGCGTGGGCATCGTCGGGTGGCGTGGGCTTCAAGGGCTCCCGCAAGTCGACCCCGTACGCCGCAGGTCTTGCTGCCGAGTCCGCTGCCCGCCAGGCCGCGGAGCACGGCGTCAAGAAGGTCGACGTCCTCGTGAAGGGTCCCGGCTCCGGCCGCGAGACCGCGATCCGCTCGCTGCAGGCCGCAGGCCTCGAGGTGGGTTCGATCCAGGACGTCACGCCCCAGGCGCACAACGGCTGCCGTCCGCCGAAGCGCCGCCGCGTCTGATACGCGCCTCGAGCCGCTCGGCCCATTCGTGGTCCGAGCGGCTCGACGCCCGCGTACGGGCATCGACTTCCACAACTCAAAACCTCACCCCACCACATGTCATATAGCGGGCATGTGATCGAAAGGAACACAGAGTGCTTATTGCACAGCGTCCCACACTGACCGAGGAAAAGATCGTCGAGAACCGTAGCCGGTTCATCATCGAGCCTCTGGAGCCCGGCTTCGGTTACACGATCGGCAACGCGCTGCGCCGCAGCCTGCTGTCGTCGATCCCCGGTGCTGCTGTCACCAGCGTTCGCATCGACGGCGTGCTGCACGAGTTCAGCACCATCCCCGGCGTGAAGGAGGATGTCACCGAGATCATCCTCAACATCAAGCAGCTGGTCGTCTCCTCGGAGCGCGACGAGCCCATCACGGCGTACCTGCGCAAGACCGGTTCGGGCGAGGTCACCGCCGCCGACATCTCGGCTCCGGCCGGTGTCGAGGTGCAGAACCCCGAGCTCGTCATCGCGACGCTGAACGAGACCGCGAAGTTCGAGCTCGAGCTCACCATCGAGCGTGGCCGTGGCTACGTCTCGGCGACGCAGAACCGCAACGAGTACGCCGAGGCCGGTCAGATCCCGATCGACTCGATCTACTCGCCGGTCCTCAAGGTCAGCTACCGCGTCGAGGCGACTCGTGCCGGAGAGCGCACCGACTTCGACAAGCTCGTCCTCGACGTCGAGACCAAGTCGGCGATCAGCCCCCGCGACGCCGTCGCTTCGGCTGCCAAGACGCTCACCGAGCTGTTCGGTCTCGCCCGCGAGCTGAACGTCGAGGCCGAGGGCATCGAGATCGGCCCGGCGCCGGTGGAGGCTGTGAACTCCAGCGAGCTGTCGATGCCGATCGAAGACCTCGACCTGTCGGTCCGCTCGTACAACTGCCTGAAGCGTGAGGGCATCAACACTGTTTCGGAGCTCGTCGCCCTGTCGGAGACGCAGCTCATGAACATCCGCAATTTCGGCCAGAAGTCGGTCGACGAGGTGCGCGACAAGCTCATCTCGCTCGGTCTGTCGCTCAAGGATTCGGTGCCCGGTTTCGACGGCGCCCACTTCTACGGCGGCAGCGAAGACGAGTCCTTCTGAAACCCGACCTTTCTGACCAGGAGTTAGACGATTATGCCCAAGCCCACTAAGGGTCCCCGCCTCGGAGGCGGCCCCGCACACGAGCGTCTCATGCTTGCCAACCTCGCGGCGGCGCTCTACACCCACAAGTCGATCAAGACGACCGAGACCAAGGCCAAGCGCCTTCGTCCGCTCGCCGAGCGTCTGATCACCTTCGCCAAGCGTGGCGACCTGCACGCGCGTCGTCGCGTGCTGTCGGTCATCGGTGACAAGGAAGTCGTGCACATCCTGTTCTCCGAGATCGCACCGCTCGTCGCCGAGCGCGAGGGTGGCTACACCCGCATCACGAAGGTCGGCAACCGCAAGGGCGACAACGCTCCGATGGCCGTGATCGAGCTCGTTCTCGAGCCCGTCACCCCGAAGGCGAAGTCGACCAAGAAGGCTGCTGCTGCGCCCAAGGCCGAGAAGGCTGAGAAGGCGGAGAAGCCCGCCGAGGTCGTCGAGGAGGCTCCTGCTGAGGAGGCTCCCGCCGAGGACGCTGCCGAGGCTGGCGCCGAGTCGCAGGCCGAGGGCGAAGCAGCCGAGGCTGCCGCCGAGGACGCTGTCGAGAAGAAGTCCGAGTAAGCACTTCGCTCACGAAGAAGCCCGCCGCCCCGTTTCGGGGTGGCGGGCTTCTTCGTTTCCGGGATGCCGGTGGTCGCACCGGGGGATGTCAGGGGGACGGGGGAGTGACCGAGACGACGATCGAGGTCATCGCCTCGCTGTCGTTGAAGTAGCGGTGCGGCTGGCGGGAATCGAAGGTGATCGACTCGCTGCCCACGATCACATACGTCTGCCCGGCGATCTCGACGGTGAGTTCGCCGCTGATCACGAAGACGCACTCGGTCGACGGGTGACCCCAGGGGTGCGTGGAGCTCGCGGCTCCCGGAGGGATGTCGGCGGTGAGGACCTCGAGGTCTCCGCGTCCCGGGGTGAGGCGCTCGTAGACGAAGCCGGCGTCGGACCCGCTGAGCCGATGCCGGGCTCCCGGGCGACTGACGGAGACGTTCGGCGCATCGGGATCACTGAACAGCGTGGCTATCGAGGCTTCGAACACCTGGGCGAGCTTCCGCAGCGAGCCGAGACTCGGATCGGCTGAGCCGCTCTCGATCTGGCTGAGCATGCTGACCGAGAGACCGGACAGGTCGGAGAGCTGCCGCAGGGTGAGACCCTTCGCGGCCCTGAGGGACTTGAGGCGTTCGCCGAGCACGAGATTCATCGATCCTTTCGATCGAACGGATGACTGTTGCATGTTCGATTTCAATGTGATTGTATCTTTTAATCGGATTGAAAATCTCGATCAGATTGAAATCCGTTCCCCGAACGCGCGAGCAACCGGATCAACTTCCCAGAACTCTACTGCGTCCTGCCTCATGATCACAGGAAGATCGACGATGACTTCATCCTTCGCGAAACCCCTCGCCCTGGCCTCATCTCTCGCCGTGGCCGCACTCGTGCTCGCCGGTTGTTCAGCTTCATCGAACAACGCAGCCTCGGGCGGCGGTGAGACCCTCACGGTCGACACCTCGTTCGTGCTGAAGACCCTCGACCCGGGACTCGTCTACGAGCAGACCGGCAACATCATCGTGCACGCGCTGTACGACACCCTCGTGACGTACGAAGGCTCCGACGTCACCACCGTCGTGCCCGAACTCGCCAGTGAGTGGGTGCAGTCCGACGACGGCACGACCTGGACCTTCACGTTGAACCCGGACGCGACGTTCGCCGACGGCTCCGCGGTGACCGCGGACGATGTCGTGTTCAGCCTCACCCGCCTGCAGAACCTCAAGGGATCCTCTTCCCAGACCGTCGAGGGACTGACCTTCGCGGCGGACGGCGACGACACCGTCGTCGTGACCAGCCCGACCCCGAACCCGAACGTCCCGGTCGTCCTCGCGATGCCGGCAGCGAGCATCCTGAACGCCGAGGAGGCGGAGAAGCTCGGAGCGACCGACGCGGCCGATGCAGCCTCCGCGGACACGGTCGGCACGCAGCTCGACGAGGCCAGCCTCGGTTCGGGCCCGTACAAGATCAAGAGCTACGACTCGAGCTCGAAGGTCGTGCTCGAGGTGAACGAGGACTACTGGGGCGACGCCCCGGCCTACTCGCGCGTGGTCGTGCAGAACGTCGACGTGCAGAACCAGAAGCTCACGATCTCCCGCGCCAAGGCCGATGAGATCGCCCTCGACCTCTCGGGCCCGCAGGCCGCCGAGCTCTCCGACGACCTCCAGGTCTCCGGGGTCGCCGACACGTCGTACTTCCTCAGCGTGAACCAGGACCCCGCCGTCTCGGAGATCACCTCCAACCCGGCGTTCCTCGCGGCGCTGCGTGCCAGCGTGGACGGCGCAGGCATCGCTGAGATCTTCGGTGAGGGTGCGACGGCCGCGGCCGGTCTCGTCCCGCCCGCATTCGGTGGCGCGCTCGACGAGTCCGAGGTGCAGCCGCAGGACATCGAGAAGGCGAAGTCGCTGCTCGAGGAGGCGGGCATCTCCTCGCCGAAGGTGAACCTCGTCTACCCGGCGATCACGTACCGCGGCGTCGACCTCGGCACCATCGTCACGAAGGTGCAGCAGGACGCGAAGAAGGCCGGCATCGAGATCGAGCTGCAGCCGGAGCCGATCAACGTCTTCCTGCAGTCGCAGTCCGAGGGTAAGAACGAGATCAACTTCTCGCCGAACAGCCTGAACTACCCGGCTGCGGACTCGCTCGTGAACAACATGGCGCCCGGTGCGTCGACCTCGACCCGTGCGGGATGGACCGTGGAGCGCGCCGACCCGCGGGCCGTCGAGGCCAGCGACGCCGTGAACGCCGAGGTGACGCCGGAAGGGCGTGCCGAGGCCATGATCGCCTGGCAGAAGGTCATGAACGAGACTTCGCCCTTCGTGGTCCTCGCGAACAACGCCGGCATCGTCGTCGCCACCTCGAACCTGGTCGGCGCGTCGTACACGCCGGCCGGCTGGACGGTCGACCTCGCGGCCATCTCCGCGAAGTAGTCCGCCGCGGTCGGCCGCCTGTCCCTCCTGTCGGGCGGCCGACCTCCGGTTCTCACCACCTCACCGAAGGCGAACGAGCAATGCCAGCCCTCCTGCAGATGATCGGCCGCCGGCTGATCAGCGCGATCATCCTCCTCTGGGGGGTCACCCTCGTGACGTTCGCGCTCATGACCATCGTCCCCGGGGACCCGGCCGCCGCGAACCTGTCGCAGCAGGCCTACGACGACCCCGAGCTGCGCGCCGCGTTCGAGCAGAAGTGGGGGTTGGACCAGCCCATCTGGGTGCAGTACGGCCGCTACATCGCGAACCTCTTCCAGGGTGATCTCGGTATCTCGCAGCAGACCCACCGCCCGATCACCCAGGACCTCGCGCAGTACATCCCCGCGACGCTCGAGGTGGCGCTGCCCGCCATGATCCTCGCGATCATCATCGCCGTGGCACTCGGCATGATCGCCGCCACCCGCAAGGGCTCGGCCATCGACGGCGGCATCCGCGGTGTGTCCCTCGTCGGGCTCTCCACCCCGCCGTTCTGGTTGGCGCTGGTCGCTCTGTACGTCTTCTTCTACGCGCTCGGACTCGTCCCCAACGGCGGACGACTGAGCAACGAGTACGACCCGCCGCCCACCGTCACCGGCATGTACTCGCTCGACGCCGTGTTCGCCGGGCAGTGGGACGTGTTCGCCGACGCCGTCTGGCACCTCATCCTCCCCGTCGGCATCCTCACCGCGCTCACCGTCTCGGGCCTGCTGCGCTTCGTGCGCTCCGCCATGATCGAGGTGCTGGACGCCGAGTACATCCGCGCCGCCACCGCGAAGGGCCTCCCGGCGCGGACTATCACCTGGCGGCACGTCTTCAAAGCAGGTCTGCTTCCCGTGCTCACCGTGACCGGGCTGATGTTCGCGTCCCTGCTCGGTGGCGCCGTGCTCGTCGAGCAGGTGCTCTCGTGGCCGGGGCTCGGGCAGTACGCCTACAAGAGTGCGCTGTCGCTCGATCTGCAGGCGATCCTCGGCGTGACGCTGTTCATCGCCGTCGTCTACACCCTGATCAACCTCCTGGTCGACGTGCTCTACACGATCGTGGACCCCCGGATCGGAGCGAAATGACCATCCTGTCCTCCGACCGGCTCGCCGTCGCGAAGGAGCCGCGTCGTCGCGGATTCCGTCGCAGCCGCCGGTTCACCCCGCGCACGTCGTTCTGGACGCCCGTGACCGTGATCTCCTTCGGCGTGATCGCGGCATGGATCCTCGCGGCGCTCCTCGCCCCGGTCATCGCGCCGTATGACCCGCTCGAGACGAGCGGTCCGTTCCTGGACGCGCCGTCGGCCGCGCACTGGATGGGGACGGACGACCTCGGTCGCGACGTGCTGAGCCGTGTCATCTACGGCGCCCAGCTCTCGCTGCCGCTCGCTCTCGCGATCGTCGTGTTCTCGCTCTTGGTCGGCGGGAGCGTCGGCCTCGCGGCCGGGTACTTCGGCAAGGCGGCGGACAACGTGCTGATGCGCGTGGCCGACCTCGTGCTGGCGTTCCCGCAGATCATCCTCGCCATGGCGGTCGCCGCGGCCTTCGGACCGAGCGTCGGAAACGCCGTGCTCGCCCTCGTGATCGTCTCCTGGCCGCTGTACGCGCGGATCATCCGCAGCTCGGTGCTCAGCGTGCGCGAGCAGGAGTACGTCTTCTCCGGTCGGCTGCTCGGGTCGACGACCCTGAAGTCCATCGTCAAGGACGTGATCCCCAACAGCGCCGGCCCGGCGCTCGTGATGGCGACGATCGAGCTCGGCAACGCCATCCTCATGCTCGCCGCGCTGTCGTTCCTGGGCCTCGGCCCCCGGCCCCCGGCTGCGGAATGGGGTGCGATGATCGCCCTCGGCTCGCAGAACCTCGGGAACTGGTGGATCAGCCTGTTCCCCGGCCTCGCGATCCTCACGATCGTGATGGCCTTCAACCTGCTGGGAGACGCCGTTCAGGACTACCTGGATCCGCGCTCACGAAATGCGAGGAAGCGATGAGCGACGCGACGCTGCTCTCGATCGAGGACCTCTCCGTCGTCATGCCGACGCCGGAGGGCGAGATCGAGCTCGTGCACGACACGAGCATCCGGATCGGACAGGGTGAGGTCGTCGGCCTCGCCGGCGAGAGCGGCTCGGGAAAGAGCATGACGGCCTCAGCGGTCATGGGCATCCTTCCCGAGGGCGCGACCGCCTCCGGCCGGGTCCTGTTCGAGGGGCGGGACCTGCTGACCCTCAGCACCCGGGAGCTCAACGAGGTGCGCGGCAACCGCATCTCGATCGTGTTCCAGGATCCGACCGCGGCACTGCACCCGCTGCTGCGGATCGGCACGCAGATCACCGAGCACCTCATCCACCACACCGGTGTGAGCCAGAAGCAGGCGCAGGCGCGAGCGATCGAGCTGCTCGATCTCGTGCGCATCCGCGACCCGCACCAGGCGATCACGGCGTATCCGCACCAGTTCTCCGGAGGCATGCGCCAGCGTGCGGCCATCGCGATCGCGCTCGCGTGTGAGCCCCGCCTGCTGATCGCCGACGAGCCCACCACCGCGCTCGACGTCACGGTGCAGGCCGGCATCCTCCGCCTGTTCGACCGTCTGGCGCGCGAGACGGGGGTGTCGATGCTGTTCATCACGCACGACCTCGGGGTGATGAGCGCGATCGCCGACCGGACCTACATCTTCAAGGACGGCACCGTCGTCGAGCACGGTCCAACGACCGAGATCCTCAACACGCCGTCGCACGACTACACCCGCGCGCTGATCGCATCCAGGGCGCAGTCACTGGCCGCCCAGCGCACCCACCGAGGAGGCGCACGATGAGCGCGTTGGAGATCGACGACGTCGTCGTCACGCACCGCCGGCGCGGAGCCCCGCCCGTGCACGCGGTGAAGGGCGTCTCGCTGACCGTCGAACGCGGTCAGATCGTCGGACTCGTGGGGGAGTCGGGATGCGGCAAGTCGTCGCTGGCCCGGGTCGCCGTCGGCATCGACCGTCCGACCTCGGGCATGGTGCGCTTCGACGGAGAGCCGCTGCATCCGCTCACGATGCGCCGCCGCCCGAGCCGCGACCGCGGGCTGCAGATGGTGTTCCAGAACCCGTACGCCTCGCTGAGTCCCCGTCGCTCGATCGGCGCGCAGCTGCTGGACGGTGCTCCCGATGCGCTGGAGCGATCCGCCCGTGCTTCCGAGGTCTCGCGACTGCTGCGACTGGTCGGGCTCGACGAGTCGGCCGCCTCTCGCTACCCCACGCAGTTCTCGGGTGGTCAGCGGCAGCGGCTCGCGATCGCCCGTGCGCTCGCCGCCCAGCCCAGCGTGGTCGTCGCCGATGAGCCGGTCACGGCCCTCGACGCCTTCTCGTCGGCGCAGATCGTCGAGTTGCTGCAGGGCCTCGTCCGCGAGCTCGGGATGGCGATGCTGTTCATCTCGCACGACCTGTCGTTGGTGCGGGCCATCGCCGACGAGACCGCGGTGATGTACGCGGGTGAGATCATCGAGCGCGGTCCCAGCGAACAGCTGTGGCAGCACGCGCAGCACCCGTACACGCAGCGCCTCATCGATGCCATCCCGGAGATCGGCCCGACGAAGCGGCTGCCGGGCAGAGAAGAAGACCTCGCGGAGGCCGTCGCGGCCCCCGCCACGGGAGGAGAAGCATGATCACCATCGCCGAGGACCGCCGCGTTCTCCTCACCGGAGCCCGCATCTTCGACGGGCGCTCCGAGCACCTGCGGGACGGGCTCGACGTCGTCGTCGACGCCGACGGAGTGATCGCGGGGCTCGGCGCCACCGGCACCCTCGATGCCGGCGACGCACGCGTGATCGACCTGACCGGACGGGTCCTCAGCCCCGGGCTGATCAACATGCACGTGCACCTGGGGCTCGCGCTTCCCGGGACGGCCGGGGCGGAGATCGCCTCCAAGGGCGACCCCGACCTGCTGCTGGTGATGGCAGACAGTGCCCGACGCACCCTGCATGCGGGTGTCACGACCGCGCGGCTGGTCGGCGAGAGCCGCTACCTCGACTTCGCCCTGCGCCGCGGGATCGACGCCGGGATCGTCGCGGGCCCCCGGCTGTACACCGCCGGACACGCGCTGTGCTGCACCGGTGGGCACGGGTGGGAGTCCGACGCACTGGAGGGCGACGGCGCCGACGACCTGCGCCGACTGACGCGCCTGCAGATCCGTCACGGCGCCGACCTGATCAAGGTCTGCATCTCCGGCGGGATCGCGGGGGAGCACGAGCAGATCGACACCCCGCAGCTGACCGACGACGAGATGGCCGCCGTCATCCAGACCGCGCATGACTGGGGCCGCAAGGTCACGGCGCACGTCGGACCGTCCGAGACGCTGCGGCGTGCCATCGAGCTCGGCCTGGACTGCGTCGAGCACGGCTACGAGCTGACCCGTGAGGTCACCGACCTGATGAGCGAGCGCGGCGTCTGGTACGTGCCGACGATCACGGTCAGCCGCTGCGAGGAGTTCTTCGATGCGCAGGGTGTGCCCTCCTGGATGAAGGAGCGCGCGCTCGGTGCGGGGCCGCGTCACTGGGAGAGCCTCGAGAACGCGATCGCGAGCGGGGTGCGCATCGCCATGGGCACCGACATGCCTCCCGCCGCGGACTTCGACGGCACGACCGCGACGGTGCGCGAGATGGAGTTCATGGTCGACGCGGGCATGACCTCGCTGGACGTCATGCGCTCGGCCACCTCGTCCGCGGCGGAACTGCTCGGCGTCGACGATCTCGGTGTCGTCGAAGTCGGTGCCCGCGCGGACTTCATCGCCACGGACGCGGATCCGACAGCGGATGTGGCCGCGCTGCGCGGAATCGACTGGGTCATGCAGGGCGGCGCCGTGCTGCGGGACGACCGGGCCGGGCGGTGAACACCCCGACCTCGGGCACCTCGACCGTGCGCATCGCCGACGAGTACGTCGCGACACTCGCCGACCACGAGCCGGCCGCCGCGCAGGCGCTGGGCATCACCGCTCAGGATCGACTGCCCGATCTGAGCGCCGACTGGGCGGTCGAACGTCGCGCGCTCGCCGTGCGCACGCGCGACGCCCTGGCGATCGTCGAGCCGACGACGGAGGATGCAGCGCTGCACGCCGCTCTTCGGGAACGCATGGACAGCGACATCGCCCTGTTCGACACCGGCTTCACCGCACGGCTGCTCGCACCGCTGGCGACACCGGTGCATCTGGTGCGCGAGGCGTTCGACGACGTCACCGTCACGGATGACGCCGCCGGCGACGAGATCATCACCCGTCTGTCGGGGGTGCCCCGGGCGCTGACCCAGCTCGACGACCGCCTGAAGTGGGCGCGCGCGGCGGGGGAGCGCGGCGAGTTCATCGGCACCGGCATCGCCGCGGAACGGCAGGTGCGTGAGGTCGCGGATCAGATCGCGGGCTGGATCGACCCCGACGGAGTCGACTACTTCCGCTCCCTCCGCGCGACAGATCTGTCCGCCTCCCGCCGCATCGCCCTGGATCGTGCGGCACTCGCGGCGACCGACGCGATGGCGGGCTTCGAGCGGATGCTGCGCGACGAACTGCTTCCGCACGCGACGCAGCAGGATGCCGTCGGCGAGGGCGTCTACCGCGCCACCGCCCAGAGCTTCCTCGGCACCGAACTCGACCTCGACGAGGTGTACGACTACGGCTGGCACGAACTCGATCGACTGTGGCGGCAGGCGCGCGGTGTCGCGGGAGAGATCCTCGGCACCGGCGCGCCGGCAGACGTCTCGGTCGCTGCACGCACGCTCGCGCAGGACCCGGGGCACCGCGTCGATGCGGACGACGTCGTCGGCTGGCTGCGCGATCGCCTGGACTGGACCCTGGATCGGGTCGACGGCACGGCCTTCGCGCTGCCCGCGGATGTGCGCGATGTCGACATCGTCGTTCCGCGGGCCGCGAAGGGCGTCGTCTACTACACGCCCGGAGCGCCCGACGGCTCGGTGCGCAGCAAGATCGTCTGGACGATCCCCGCCGGAGCGACGTCGGTGCCGACCTGGCAGGAACTCACGAGTCTCCACCATGAGGGCGTCCCCGGGCACCACCTCGAGCATGCGGTGAACCGGGCCAATGCGTCCCTGCACCCCTGGCAGCGCTACCTGTGCGAGATCCACGGGTATGCCGAGGGCTGGGCGCATTACTCGGAGGCGCTGTCGGACGAGCTGGGTCTGCTGCGCGATGCCCCGGAACGGCTGGGAATGCTGCTCGGACAGCTGTGGCGCACGGTGCGCATCGTCGCCGACATCGGGTTGCACACCGGTCGGCCGTTGCGGCGCAACGAGGTCACCGACCAGACGGAATGGACGCCGGCGATCGCCCGCGACTTCCTGGTGCACTACGGCCTCGTCGATCCCGTGACCGCACGGTTCGAGGTGGACCGCTACCTCGGCTGGCCGGGTCAGGCACTGGCGTTCAAGGTCGGCGCGAAGCTCTGGGCCGAGGCGCGCACGGTGAGCACCGCATCCACACTCGACTTCCACACCCGGGCCCTCGCGCTCGGACCGATGGGGCTCGCGCCGCTGCGCGAGCGTCTGCTGCAGGATCTGACGAAGGAACACGCATGACCACCACCGCCGAGCTCGAGAGCTTCATCGTCGCGCTGTACGAGGATCTCGCCGACCGCGCCGCGTTCGACGCGCGCCTCGCCGATGACGTGACGGTGTGGGAGACCCCCTGGCCGACGCTCATGCACGGTATCGCCGAACTCGACGAGCTGCGGGGCCCCGCCGCCGACCCCGAGGAGCGCCGGCGGACGCTGCCGAGCGTCGTGCCGACCGGCATCGTCACGAGCGACTTCGGTGGCACCGGGGTGATCCGGTACGTGCTCGAGGTGCGCCCTGCGGCGGGCGAGCCGCTGGTCGAAGTGGTGCGCGTCACGGATGTGGTGCGCCGAGACGCGGACGGATGGCGCATCGTGCACCACCACGCCCAGGACATGCCGGTCGAGTGAGTCGGACGAGTCGGAGCAAGGAGAGACAGATGGACCGCAACACCGTCGACTGGCACGGGTACATTCCCGCGATCACCACCCCGTTCACGCGCGAGGGGGAGCTGGATCCCGTCGCGTTCGAGGGACAGATGCAGTGGCTGGCCGCGCAGGGGATGCACGGCGTCATCCTCGCCGGCACCTCCGGCGAGTGGTTCAGCATGACCGAGGCCGAACGCGCTGAGCTCTTCACCCTCGGCGGTCGTTTCCGCGCGGACATGCGCGTGATCGGCGGCTGCAACGCGTTCACGGCGGCTGAGGCGATCCGGCATGCGCACGCGGCGGAGGAGGCCGGGCTCGACGGCATCCTCGTGACGCCCCCGCCCTACATGGTGCCGACCCGCGAGGAGATCGTGGCCTTCTACCAGGAGGTCTCCGACGGCACCTCGCTCCCCGTCACCGTGTACAACTGGCCGCGTGGCTGCATCGTCGACCTGAGCCCGGACCTCCTGAGCGAACTGGCGGACATCGAGAACGTCGTGGCGATCAAGAACTCGACCGGCGACTTCCGGGCATTCCTCGACGCCATGTATCTCGTGGAGGATCGCGTGCGCTACTTCGGCGTTCCGACCAACGCGCTGGGAGCCGATCTCGCAACCCTCGGCCACGGTGACGGCCTCATGGGCTCCGGAGCCCCGCTCGGCAACGACCACCCCGGCTTCTGGGATGCGCTCGCCGCGGGGGATCGGGCGCGGGCGATCGAACTCGGCGCTCGCGATCGCGTGGTCATGACCAGCTGGTTCGGGCCGGACTACGGTGCGCAGTTCGGAAACCAGCAGGCGATCATGAAGACTGCTCTGCGCCTGCAGGGCGTTCCGGCCGGTTTCGTCCGCCGCCCCCTGCTCGAACTCTCGACCGCGCAGGTCGACCGTGTCCGCACCACGCTGGAGGGGCTCGGCATCGCGACCGTGCCGTTGTCGTGACCATGCGGTACGACGCGGTCGTCATCGGCGGTGGCCTGCTCGGCGGGGCACTGACCTGGATGCTGGCACGCGAGGGCGCCTCCGTACTGCTGTTGGAGAAAGACCAGTTGAACCAGCACGCCTCCGGCCAGAACGCCGGCAGCCTGCACTTCCAGCTCGAGTATCGGATGGTCGAGAACGGGTGGGAGTCGGCGCGCACCGCCGCCGCAGCCATGCCCCTGCATCTGGATGCCGCCGAGGCCTGGACGCGGCTGGGAGATGAGCTGGGCGAATCGGTCGGCGTCGTGCAGCGCGGCGGCTTCATGCTCGCCGAGACGGCGGAGCAGGTCGCGGTGCTCGAACGCAAAGTCGGTCTCGAGCAGGAGTGGGGGCTGGATGTCACCCTCCTCGACGGCGCTGAGGCGCGTCGCATCGCGCCGTACCTGTCGGAGTCCGTGATCGCCGCCGCCTTCTGCCCGATCGAGGGCAAGGCCGAGACTCGCACCGCGGGGCCCGCGCTCGTGCGGGGTGCGGTGAAGCTCGGCGCGGAAGTCCGCACGCACACCCGCGTGACCGGGCTCGAGCGCGACGCGCACGGCTGGAAGGTGACCGCCGCCGGTCCGGACTCGACGCTGAGCATCCACGCCGACACGGTGATGATCGCAGCGGGGGTGTGGACCACGGAACTGGGCGCGCTCGCCGGGGCCGACCTGCCGACCATCCCGCTCGCCCTCATGATGAGCGTGAGCGCGCCGGTCGAACCGTTCATCGGACACCTGATCCAGCACGCCGGCGCCAAGCTCTCGCTCAAGCAGACGCAGAACGGCACGGTGCTGATCGGCGGGGGCTGGCCCGCGGCACTCAGCCGCAGCGCGGGCTCGCCGGATCTGGAGACGCGTCCTCGCCTGCTCCCGGAATCCATCGTGGGCAATGCCCGCGCGGCGATCGGAGTGGTGCCGGGCACAGCTCGACTGCCCATCGTGCGTTCCTGGGCGGGGACCACGACGATCACCCCGGATCAGCTGCCCCTCGTGGGAGAGGTGCCCGGATGCCCGGGGATGTTCGTGGCCACCGGGGGATCGGCCTTCACGCTCGGGCCGAGCTTCGCCCGTTCCCTCTGCGACCTGGCTGCCGGTCGCACACCTCACATCGACCTGCGGCCCTACGCCCCGGACAGATTCGGAGTCATGGCATGAACGACCAGCCCCTCGCCGATCGCGCGGTGCCGCGGCGGCTGGACGTGTCCTTCGTCGTGGACGGACGCTCCGTGCGCGCTGCGGCGGGGGAGACCGTGGCGGCGGCGATGCTGGCCGAGGGCGAGCGGTGCTTCGCCCGGCGGGGCGGCGAGCAGCGCGCGCCGCTGTGCAACATGGGCACCTGCTTCGAGTGCGCGATCACAGTCGACGGCGTGCCGATGACCCGCACCTGCCTGACAACCGTCCGCGACGGCATGAACGTGCGGACCGACGCATGAGCGCCGACCTCTACGACCTTGCGATCGTCGGGGCAGGACCGGCCGGTCTGGCCGCAGCGCTCGAGGCGCACGCACAGGGCCTTCGGACGCTCGTGATCGACGAGCAGCGCGCGGCGGGGGGACAGATCTTCCGTCAGCCGCCGACCGAGTTCGACGAGCCGGTGCGGTCTCCGGTCGGATACCCCTGGGCGGCGGATCTGCTCGCGGATGCGGCCGGGGCCACCGGCGTCGACTGGTGGTTCGAGACGACGGTGTTCGGTGTGCTCGACGCGCGCTCGACCGGCCGCGACGACTTCGAGGTGCTCGTCACGGGCACTCAGGGTTCGCGGCGCGCGCACGCCCGAAGGCTGCTCGTCGCCACCGGCGCCTACGACATGCCGGTGGCGATCCCCGGATGGACGATGCCTGGCGTGCTGATGGCCGGCGCGGCACAGGGACTCCTGAAGGCGCAGCATGTGCGGGCAGCGGGTCCGGTCGTGCTGGCAGGCTCGCATCCGCTGATGCTGATCGTGGCCGCCCAGCTGGTCCGTTCGGGGGCCGACGTGGCCGAGGTGGTCTTCGCCCGCGGACTGCCCTCCCTGCGCGAGCTGTTCCTCGCCGCTCCGGCCGTGCCAGGGCATGTGCGTCTGCTGGCCGAGCTCGCCGGCTGCGTGCTCACCCTCGTGCGACACGGCGTCCGGATCACGACGTCGGCGGTCCCCACCGCGATCATCGGCGACGGCGGTGTGACCGGCATCCGACTGGCGAAGGCCGACCGGGCGTGGCGCGTGCGCGGCCCCGAGCGCGAGGTTCCGGCGCGGACCGTCGTCCTCGGATACGGGTTCCAGGCCTCCACCGAGCTCGCGCGTCAGCTCGGATGCCCGGTGCGTTGGGACTCTGCCGCCGGCGGGTGGCTCGTGGAGGTCGACGGCAACTTCGAGACGGGCGTTCCCGGGGTCTTCGTCGCGGGTGAGCCCACCGGTGTCTCCGGGGCCGAGCAGTCACGGGCGGAGGGGGCCGCGGCGGCGGCGGCGATCGCCGCCGGTCTCGGCAGGCCCGTGGGCGCTGTGCGCGCTCGGGCGATCGAACGGGACCTGCGCCGCTCCCGACGGTTCGCCGCGGTCGTGCAGCGGATGTTCGCGCCCGAGCGCCCCGGCCTCACGGCACTCGCGACGCCGGCGACGACGGTCTGCCGATGCGAGGCGATTCCGCGGTCCGACGTCGACGGGTTCCTCGAGGCGAACAGGCATGCCGACACCGTGGATGCGGTCAAGCTGAGCTGCCGCACGGGTATGGGCCCCTGCCAGGGGCGCTACTGCGAGACGACTGTGGCCGGTGCGGTCGCCGCCGCGCGCGGCGGGACGGTCTCCGACGCCGGTCGCTTCGCCGCCCAGCTGCCCGTCAAGCCGGTGTCCCTGCAGACGTACGCCGACCTCTTCGACGCGGACTGACCGAGGTCGGCGCCCGGGTGGGCGCCGACCGGCGTCAGCGGATCCGCAGATCCTTGCGGAGGATCTTCCCGGAGCTCGACTTCGGGATCACGTCGATGAACTCGACCTGTCGCACCTTCTCGTGCGGGGCGACATGGGCGGCGACGTGCGCCATGACGGCATCCGCGTCGAGGTCGGCATCCGACTGCCGTACAACGAACGCCTTCGGCACCTCCTGTCCGTCTTCGTCGAGGGCGCCGATCACGGCGGCGTCGGCGATGGCGGGGTGTTCGAGCAGCACCGCCTCCAGTACGGCGGGGGCGACCTGATACCCCTTGTACTTGATGAGCTCCTTGAGTCGGTCGACGATGCGATAGATGCCGTCGTGGGTGACGGTCGCGACATCACCGGTGTGCAGCCAGCCGTCGGCGTCGAGCATCTCGGCTGTGGCATCCGGACGGTTGAGATACCCGACCATGACCTGCGGCCCGCGCACCCACAGCTCGCCCGGCTCGCTGGCACCCTCGGCGGGCACGGCCACGTCTTCGCCCGATTCCGGGTCGACCAGTCGTGCCTCGGTGTTCGGCACGAGCGGGCCGATGGCCGAGCGGTCGATGTCGTCGCGGGTCTCGGAGGTGAGGTTCACGGCCGGGCTGGTCTCGGTCATGCCGTACCCCTGGGTGACGATGCAGTCGAGCCGGCTCGCCACCGCAGACGCCAGCGCCCCGTCGAGGGGAGCGGCTCCGGAGAAGATGACCTTCACCGCCGAGAGGTCGTACTGGTCGACGATCGGATGCTTCGCCAGTGCGACCGCGATCGGGGGCGCGACGAACACCCAGGTCGTCCGATGCTCGGCGATGATGCGGAGGAACTCGGGCAGATCGAACTTCGGCATCGTGACGAGTCCCGCGCGCTGGCGGAGCGCGAAGTTCAGCAGCACGGTCATCCCGTAGATGTGGAAGAAGGGAAGCACCGCGAGGAGGCGGTCGTTCGCGCCGACGCCGAGAACGGGTCGGCACTGCGACACGTTCGCCACGAGGTTCCGATGCGTGAGCATCACGCCCTTCGGTCGTCCGGTCGTGCCGGAGGAGTAGGGCAGGACGGCCAGGTGCGTCGCGGGATCGAACGACACCTCGGGTGCGGGATGCCCCTCGCCCAGCAGCGCCGGCAGCGACGGATGGCCCTCCACTCCGTCGAGGACGATCACGTGATCGGCCGCGAAGCCGAGCTTCTCCGCAGCCGCCAGAGCTCCGGGGAGCAGCGGTGAGACGGTCACGAGCCACGTCGCCCCCGCATCGGTGAGCTGATTCGCGATCTCATCTGCGGTGTAGAGGGAGTTGATGGTCGTCGCGGTCGCCCCCGCGCGGAGGATGCCGTGGAACACCGTCGCGAACGCGGGGATGTTCGGGCACAGCACGCCGACCGTGGTCCCCACACCCACCCCGCGGGCGGCGAGGGCTCCCGCGAAGAGGTCGATCTGCCCGACGAGCTGCCGGTAGCTGGTGGTCGCTCCGCTCACCCCGTCGATCAGTGCGATCGAGTCGAGCTCGGTCTCGTCGAGCCCGCCGAAGAGGAACTCGTGGATGGAGACCTCGGGGATCTCCACATCGGGATAGGCGCTGCGAACCATGAGATCTCCTTCGATCCGGGGGTGTCGACGTCGTCGTCGAATGCGATCCAGTGTCGCACACAACGGCACCGGGTCCCAGAGTTCGGGAGAGGTCAGACGGCGCCGTTCAGCCGGTACCGCGTGCTCGGTCGACCCTTCGTCGTGTAGTCGAGCGTGCGGATCGCTCGACCGGCGCTCGCGAGGTGCTCGAGGTAGCGTCGCGCGCTGACCCGGGAGATGTCGAGGTCCTCGCCGATCTCGGTCGCCGAGGCATCCGGGCGTGCCGCGAGTGCCGCGACCACGCGATCGAGCGTCTCCGCACTGAGCCCCTTCGGAACGCCGAACCGCTGACGGAAGGCGATGATCGCGTCGGCGGCCTCGACCCGGCGGACGACGTCGTGCAGCTCGGTGTGATCCCGCAGCAGCAGAGTCGCCCCGATGCCGCCGCCGTCGGCATCGCTGCCGGTGCTCCGGGCGACGAGCACATGCGAGCCGACGATCACGGGCCGCCCGGCTGCCTCGCCCTCGCGGAGCACGGTCGTCAACTCCTCGCCCAGCACCTCCGCGGCCGGCGCCCCGTCGAGGTCTGCGGCATCCCGGCCGAGGAAGCGGGCCGCGGCGTCGTTGACCAGCGTGATCCGTCCTGTTCCGTCGACCGTGACCACGCCTTCGCTGAGGCCGTGCAGCGTGGTCTCCTGGTTCTTCACGAGCGCGGCGATCTGATGGGGCTCGAGCCCGTAGATCCGACGACGGATGATCGAGGTCACCCACGCCGATCCGAACACCCCGAACACGGCGGCGGCGAGCATCGCCGAGATCAGCCAGGCGAGGTTCGCGGTGAACTCCTCATTGAGCTCCGACTCGAGGATCCCGACCGACGCGGTGCCGATGACGGTGCCATCGTCGTCGCGGATCGGGACCTTGACCCGCCAGGACGTGCCGAGCGTGCCGGTCTGCGTGCCCACGTAGACCTCACCCGAGAGGGGGATCGAGGGGTCGGTCGAGACCTTCTCCCCGATGCGGTCCGGATTCGGGTGCGAGTAGCGGATGCCGTCTTCGTCGGCCACGACGACATACGCGAGATCAGACGCTTCGCGGATGACCTCGGCGATCGGCTGGATGGTGGTCGACGGCTCTGGATCGTCGAATGCATCGAGGACGGTCGGCAGCGCCGCCACCGACTGGGCCACTGCCTGCATCCGGTCCTTGTAGGCCTCGCGAAGAGCCTGCTCCTGGAACGCTCCGGCCACGATCCCGGTCGCGAGGGTCACCAGGAACACGATCAGCGCCTGGAGCAGGAGCAGCTGCACGCGGAGCGTCATCTTCGAGGCCACCTGATCATTGTCGCGCCTGCGCGAGGACCCCGCGAGCGGGGGAGGACACCGTCTCCGACCAATAGTTCCGAAACTCCGACCAATGGTTTCCGAAGCTTGAGCGGCGGCACGCGAGCTTCCACTGTTGACCCCACAGCAGCACGAACGCTCAAGGAGGAGCGCATATGAAGAACGCACGCAACGCCACCCTGACCGCACTCGCGGCGGTGGCGGCATTCACACTGACCTCGTGCGCCGGAGGCAGCGCCGCGAACGGCGGCGGTGGCGGCGGCGGTGAGGCCGCCGCCGTCACCGACGTCTCGATCGTCGTCCCCGCAGACCCCGGCGGAGGCTGGGACCAGACCGGCCGTGCCGTGTCGCAGGTGCTCACCGAGGAAGACATCGTCAGCTCGGCTCCCGTGACCAACGTCGGCGGCGCCGGCGGAACGGTCGGCCTGGCCCAGCTCGCGAACGAGAAGGACCCGAACACCCTCATGGTCATGGGGCTCGTGATGGTCGGCGCCGTCGAGACGAACGCCTCGGCGGTGCGGATCGAAGACACCACGCCGATCGCCCGCCTCACGGACGAGCCGCTCGTCGTGGTCGTCCCGGCGGATTCGAAGTACGACACCCTCGAGGATCTGGTGGAAGACGTCGTCGACAACGGGCAGTCGGTCACGATCACGGGAGGCTCGGCGGGAGGGGCCGATCACATCCTCGCCGGGCTGATGCTCGAGGAGGCGGGCCTCGATGGTGCGGAGATCGCGGAGAAGCTGAACTACACCCCGAACTCCGGCGGTGGCGAGGCGGTCCCGCTGCTCATCGGCGGCAAGGTCGCGGCGGGCATCTCCGGCGTCGGCGAGTTCGCGCAGCACATCGAGAGCGGCGACCTTCGTGCGCTGGCGGTCTCGAGCGAGGAGCCGGTCTCCCAGCTCCCGGACGTGCCGACCATCACCGAAGAGGGCTACGACGTGGTGCTCACCAACTGGCGCGGGGTGATCGCGCCCGGAGGGATCTCCGACGGCGAGAAAGACGAGCTGGTGCGCGTGATCACCGAGCTGCACGACTCGGAGGCCTGGACCGAGCAGCTGGAGACCAAGGGCTGGACGGATGCATTCCTGGTCGGCGCGGAGTTCGATGAGTTCCTCACCGGGGACATCGAAGAGGTCACCGCGACGCTGAAGAACATCGGTCTGGTGCAGTGACATGACGGTCCCCGCATCGTCGGGGACCGAGGAGCGGGGCGTGCGAGACGGCCATGACGGCCGGCTCGCACGCCGTGCTCCCTCCGTCCCCATCGGCGAGCTCGTGTTCGCCGGCATAATGGTCGCCCTCGGCGTCTTCGCTGTGGTCGGCATCTTCCTGATCCATGTCCCGGTCGGCATGAAGGCCGGGCCGACGGTCTTCCCGATCTTCGTCTCGGTGATCCTGCTCGCCTCCGCGGTCGCCGTCCTGATCGGCGTGCTGCGGGGGGAACGCGGCGGGGCGGAGGACGCGGAAGACGTCGATCAGAGCCTCCCGACCGACTGGGTCACCCTCGCCAAACTGGCGGGACTCGTCGTCGCGCACCTGCTCCTGATCGAGCCGCTGGGATGGGCGCCCGCGGCCGCCCTGCTGTTCGGCGGAGTCGCATGGTCGCTCGCCGCCAAACGGTGGTGGATGGCGTTCCTCATCGGCATCGTCGTAGCACTCGTGATCCAGATCGTCTTCGGCGGTCTGCTCGGTCTGTCGCTGCCGTGGGGTCCTGCTCTCGGCTGGCTCGGAAGGATGTTCTGATGGACAGCTGGACCCTGCTCCTGGAGGGATTCGCGACCGCGCTGCAGCCGCAGTACCTCGCGTTCGCCTTCCTCGGCGTCTTCGTCGGCACCGCGGTCGGAGTGCTCCCGGGCATCGGCCCCGCGATGACGGTGGCGCTGCTGCTTCCCCTCACCTACACGCTCGATCCCGCCGCGGCGCTCATCACCTTCGCCGGCATCTACTACGGCGGCATGTACGGCGGCTCGACGACGAGCATCCTCCTCAACACCCCAGGGGAGTCGGCGTCGATCGTCACGGCGATCGAGGGCAACAAGATGGCCAGGATGGGGCGCGGCGCAGCGGCGCTCGCCACCGCGGCCATCGGATCGTTCATCGCGGGAACCCTGGCGACGCTCGGGCTGACGCTGCTGGCGCCGCTGCTCGCGCAGTTCGCGGTGAACCTCGGGCCCGCCGACTACGTCGCACTCATCGTGATCGCGTTCATCACGGTCGGCGCGCTGATCGGCAGCTCGATCTCGCGCGGCATGCTCTCGCTCGGCGTCGGCCTGTTCCTCGGACTCGTGGGCACCGACTGGCTCTCCGGGCAGCAGCGCTACACGCTCGGGCTCCCGGCACTGTCCGACGGCGTGGACATCGTCCTGGTCGCGGTCGGCCTGTTCGCGGTCGGGGAGACGTTCTACATCGCCGCCCGACTGCGGCACGGCGGCGTCGATGTGATCCCCGTGACCCGCGGATGGCGGTCGTGGATGACGAAGGCCGACTGGCGCCGTTCGTGGAAGCCGTGGCTTCGAGGAACCGCGATCGGCTTCCCGATCGGCACCATCCCGGCCGGCGGCGCGGATGTCGCCACGTTCCTGTCGTACGCGACCGAGCGCAAGCTGTCGAAGCACCGCGACGAGTTCGGACGCGGTGCGATCGAGGGCGTCGCAGGCCCCGAGTCGGCGAACAACGCGGCCGCCGCCGGTGTGCTGGTGCCGCTGCTCACGCTGGGCCTGCCGACGACGGCCACCGCGGCGATCATCCTCACGGCGTTCCAGTCGTACGGCATCCAGCCGGGACCGCTGCTGTTCGAGAGCCAGTCGAACCTGGTGTGGGCGCTCATCGCGAGCCTCTACATCGGCAACGTCATCCTGATCGTGCTCAACCTGCCGCTCGTGGGCATGTGGGTGAAGCTGCTGCAGATACCGCGGCCGTACCTGTACGCGGGCATCCTGCTGTTCGCGGTCTTCGGGGCGTATGCGCTGCACAGCTCGCCGACCGACATCGTGATCCTGTTGATCGTCGGCATCCTCGGCTACTTCATGCGGCGATACGGCTACCCCGTGGCGCCGCTGGTGGTCGGGATGATCCTGGGGCCGATGGCCGAGGAGCAGCTGCGCAAGGCGCTGCAGCTGAGCCAGGGCGATCTGAGCACGCTGGTCATGCAGCCGTTCGCGGCGATCGCCTACGGGGTGCTCGCATTCCTGATCGTCGGTGGGCTGTGGCTGCGTCGACGGCAGCGTCGGTACGAGCAGGCGCTGACGGAGTCGATCGCGGTGCCCATCAAGGCCGACTCGGAGGTCTGAGTCCGAGACGGTGGGTTCGAGAGGGGAGGAGGCCGCGAGTAGGCTGATCCGGTGAGTGACGTACAGGCCCCCGCGCGAGGGCCTCGCGCCTACGCAGCATTCATCGGGATCGGCCTTCTCGCCGGTCTCCTCTCCGGACTCTTCGGCGTCGGCGGCGGCACGGTGATCGTCCCGCTGCTGGTGCTCCTGCTGCACTTCGACCAGCGCCTCGCGGCGGGCACATCGCTCGCGGCGATCGTGCCGACCGCGAGCGTCGGCGTCATCTCTTACGCCGCGACCGGTTCGGTGGCCTGGATCCCCGCCATCATCCTGGCGGCGGGCGCCGTGGTGGGTGCGCAGATCGGCACCCGCCTGCTGCCGCGCATCTCGCAGACCGCGCTGCGGTGGGGCTTCGTCGGCTTCCTCGTCGTGGTGATCGTCAGCCTGTTCCTCGTGATCCCCTCGCGGGACGCCGCCTTCGAACTCTCCTGGCTGACGGGCATCGCGCTCGTCGGGGTGGGCGTCGGCACGGGCATCCTCGCCGGGCTGATCGGTGTCGGCGGCGGCGTGATCGTGGTCCCGGTGCTGATGCTGGCCTTCGGCACGAGCGACCTCGTCGCCAAGGGCACCTCGCTGCTGATGATGATCCCGACGGCGATCTCCGGCACGGTCGGCAACCTCCGCAACCGCAACGTCGATCTGCTCGCAGCGGCTCTCATCGGAGTCGCCGCCTGTACGACGACCGCGCTCGGTGCGTGGTTGGCGACGATCGTCGACCCGACGCTGGGCAACATGCTGTTCGCGGCATACCTCGTCGTGATCGCGGTGCAGATGGCGATCAAGGCGGTCCGAGGGCGCAAGCGCGGCTGAACGACGGCCGGGCCTCGGTAGGATCGAGGGGTGGCAGTGAACCAAGAACTGGTCGGCCGGGAGTTCCCGCCGACGGCCCCCTATCTCGTCGGCCGCGAGAAGGTGCGCGAGTTCGCGCGCGCCGTCTTCGCCGATGCTCCGCAGCACACCGACGTCGAGGCGGCCCGCGCGGCCGGCTTCTCCGACGTCGTGGCGCCGCCGACTTTCGCGATGGTCATCCAGGACCTCACGCTCCAGCAGCTGCTGGCGCAGGAGGACTCCGGCATCGTGCTCGCCCGCACGATCCACGCCGAGCAGCGCTTCACCTACACGCGCCCGATCGTGGCGGGCGACGAGCTCACCGCGCAGCTGCGCGTCACCGGCATCCGGATGATGGGCGGCAACGCCATGATCACCAGCGAGGCCGCGATCACCGACGCCGCGGGCGACCATGTCGTCACGGCGACGAGTGTGCTGCTGGTGGGCGCCGAGAGCACGGACGAAGGGAAGGCCGCCTGATGGGCTACACCGTCGGAGACGTGGTCGCCGAGCGCACCGTGCATCTCACCCGCGAGTCGCTCGTGCGCTATGCGGGAGCATCCGGAGACTTCAACCCCATCCACTACCGTGACGATGTCGCCGCATCCGTCGGGCTTCCCGGCGTGCTCGCGCACGGCATGCTGACGATGGGCATCGCCTCGTCGGTGGTCGTCGCCGCCCTCGACCCGGCCACGAAGATCCTCGACTACGGGGTGCGCTTCACCAAGCCGGTCGTCGTCGACCCGGTCGACGGTGCCGACATCACCGTCGTCGCCACGGTCGGCGCGGTCGATGAAGAGGTGGCGCGCATCGACCTCAAGGTCACGTTCGGCGAGACCACGGTGCTCGTCAAGGCGCAGTTGCGCGTCGCCGTCTGATGCGGGCGCTCTGATGCGGGAGATCGAGCCGGTCCGCCTGGCCGAGCTGACCACGCTGCGCACGGGCGCCGCGCCCGAGCGGATGCAGGAGGCGACGACGACCGCCGGTCTGATCGAGGCATTGCGCGACACCTGGGCCCGCGGTGACGAGTGGTTCGTCCTCGGTGGCGGTTCCAACCTCTTCGTCGGCGACGAGCCCTTCGAAGGCACCGTCATCCGCGTGCGCACCGAGGGGATCGAAGAGATTCCTTCGCCGCACCCCGGTCGCATCCGGCTGCGCGCGCAGGCTGGGCACTCCTGGGACGACCTGGTCGCCTACGCCGTCGCCCATGGCTACGCGGGTCTCGAGGCCATGAGCGGGATCCCCGGCACGGTCGGCGCGTCCCCCGTGCAGAACATCGGCGCGTACGGCCAGGAGATCCAGGAGACACTGGTCGAGGTCGAGTTGATCGACGAGTCGACCGGCGAGATCTCGACCGTTCCCGCGGCCGAGCTCGGACTGGGTTTCCGCACCTCGGTCCTCAAGCACCACCATGGCAGTGTGCCGCTGCGGCGCGCCGTGATCCTCTCGGTCACCGTCGACCTGGCGATCGCCGGAGAGCGTGTGGTTCGCGGCGAGCAGTTGCGTCGCGCACTCGGGCTGACCGACGACACGCCGGTTCCGCTGAGCTGGGTGCGCGAGCGCATCCTCTCGACCCGCGCGTCGAAGGGCATGCTGCTCGACGATGCCGACCCCGACACCCACGGCGTCGGCTCGTTCTTCCAGAACGCGATCGTGACGGCCGCGGTGGCCGGTGCGCTGCCGCCGGAGTGCCCGCGTTGGCCGGTGGCCCCCGACCTGGATGCCGTGACCGTGATCCCGCTTGCGTCCTACGACGGGCAGGTGCCGCTGTCGAAGCCGACGACCGTCTCCGACGTCAAGGTCAGTGCGGCCTGGCTGATCGAGCAGGCCGGCATCCGCAAGGGGTTCAAGCTGCCGCGCTCGCGCGCCGCCGTCTCGACCAAGCATGCGCTGGCGCTCACCAACCGCGGCGGCGCGACCGCGGGCGAGGTCGCCGAGCTCGCCCGGTTCATCCAGAGCCGGGTGCACGCGGAGTTCGGTCTCGTGCTGCAGCCGGAGCCGGTGCTGGTCGGCGTCGACCTGTAGGGCGATCGACCTCTAGGGGTCGGCGGTCGCGGCTACACTCGCGGCATGACCGGACTCATCCCGTACCTGCTGTTCCCCGGCAATGCCGCAGAGGCGCTGCGTCACTACCGGTCCGTGTTCGGCGGTGAACTGCAGTTGCTCGACTACGCCACGGTGGGCCGGCGCGACGGGCCCGGCGATGCCGTCGCGCACGGCCAGCTGAGCGGACCGGTCGAGCTCGCCGGGGCCGATGCCGGAGCCGACGACGACGCCGTGCAGATGAGCGGCATGTTCCTCTCGCTCCTCGGCACGGCGGATGCGCTGACCCTCACCGCGTGGTACGACAAGCTCGCCGCCGACGGCCGCGTGATCGATCCGCTGCAGAAGCGCCCGTGGGGAGACTTCGACGGCACGCTCGTCGACCGCTACGGCATCCGCTGGCTGATCGGCTTCCACCCCGAGGACTGATCGCGGTATGAACGCCGAAGGCCCCCTCCTGGTGACAGGGGGGGCCTTCGGGGCGGCTGGGGTCAGGCGAACAGTCGCTGCAGGCGCTGCACGCCCTCGAGCAGCTGGTCGTCGCCCAGGGCGTACGACATGCGGATGTAGCCCGAAGGGCCGAAGGCCTCGCCGGGGACGACCGCGACCTCGGCCTGGTCGAGGATGAGGTCGGCGAGCTCGAGGGAGGTGGTCGGCGTCACGCCGCCCCACGTGCGACCGAGCAGACCCTGCACGTCGGGGTACACGTAGAACGCGCCGAGCGGGTTCGGCACGACGAGGCCGTCGATCTTCGACAGCTCCGAGACGATGAGCTGGCGGCGGCGATCGAAGGCCTGACGGAACTGCTCGGCCTCGTCCTGCGGTCCGTTGAGGGCAGCGATCGCGGCCTTCTGTGCGACGTTGTTCACGTTGCTCGACAGGTGCGACTGCAGGTTGCCGGCGACCTTGATGGCGTCGGCCGGGCCGACCATCCAGCCCACGCGCCAGCCGGTCATGGCGTAGGTCTTGGCGACGCCGTTGACGAGGATGGTCTGGCCGGCGACCTCGGGCACGGCCTCGACGATGGACGTGGCCTTGACGCCCTCGTAGGTGAGGTTCTGGTAGATCTCGTCGCTGATGATCCAGATGCCGTGCTCGAGTGCCCACTCGCCGATGGCGCGGGTCTCGTCGGCGGTGTAGACCGAGCCGGTGGGGTTCGACGGCGACACGAACACGAGCGCGGTGGTGCGTGCGGTGCGACCGGCCTCGAGCTGCTCGACCGTGACCTTGTACTCCTGGCCGGCGCCGGCGAACACCTCGACGGGCGTGCCGTCGGCGAGGCGGATGGCCTCGGGGTAGGTGGTCCAGTACGGCGCGGGCAGCAGGACCTCATCGCCCGGGTTCACCACGGCCTGGAAGGCCTGGTAGACGGACTGCTTGCCGCCGTTGGTGACGATGACCTGGCTGGGGGAGACCTCGAGGCCGGAGTCGCGCAGCGTCTTCGCGGCGATCGCCTCGCGCAGCGCCGGAAGGCCCGGAGCCGGCGTGTACCGGTAGCTCGCCGGGTCGGCCAGAGCAACGGCTGCGGCATCCACGATGAACTGCGGCGTCGCGAAGTCGGGCTCGCCGGCGGCGTACGAGATGACGTCCTTGCCTTCGGCCTTGAGGGCCTTGGCCTTGGCGTCGACCTTGAGAGTCGCGGACTCGGCGATGGCGGACAGCTTGCGGGAGAGAGGAGCGCGTTCGGTCACGACTACGAGCGTACTCGGCTCGATGGGGGCGGAGCGGTGTGGGATATCGCCAAGATCCGAGGTTCTTTCGGGTTCGGCAGGTCAGCCGGCGACGAGTCCGTGCGCCTGCGCGACGGCCGGGAGCGTGATGCGTCCGCCCTGCACGTTCAGGCCCGCAGCCAGCGCCGCGTCTTCGGAGGCCGCGCGCTCCCAGCCCTTGCCGGCGATCGCCGAGACGTAAGGGAGGGTCGCGTTCGTCAGTGCACGGGTCGCGGTCTCGGGAACAGCCCCCGGCATGTTCGCGACGCAGTAGTAGATCGAGTCGTGCACGGCGAACGTGGGGTCGTCGTGCGTGGTCGGCCGCGAGCCCTCGAAGCATCCGCCCTGGTCGATCGCGATGTCGACGAGCACGGAGCCCGGCTTCATCGCGGCGACCATGTCGTCGGTCACCAGCTTGGGGGCCGCGGCTCCCGGGATCAGCACGGAGCCGATCACGAGGTCGGCTGTCTTGAGCTCTTCGGCGATGTCGTAGCGACTCGAGGCGCGGGTCTCCAGCGCTCCGCCGTAGCGGTGCTCGAGTTCGCGCAGACGCGGCAGCGAGACGTCGACCACCGTCACCTTCGATCCGAGGCCGAGCGCGTTCGCGGCGGCGTGCTCTCCGGCGACGCCGCCTCCGATCACGACGGTCTTGGCGCGCGGAGTGCCGGCGATGCCGCCGAGCAGCATGCCGCGTCCGCCCTGGGAGCGCAGCAGCGAGTACGAGCCCATGACGACCGAGAGCCGCCCGGCGATCTCGCTCATCGGCACGAGCAGCGGCAGGCTGCGGTCGGGCAGCTGCACGGTCTCGTAGGCGACGGCGGTGGTTCCGGCCTCCACGAGCGCCGTGGTCAGCGCGCGGTCGGCGGCGAGGTGCAGGTAGGTGAAGAGGGTGAGGTCCTCTCGCAGGAACCCGTACTCTTGCGCGATCGGTTCCTTGACCTTGATGACGAGGTCGGCGTCGCCCCAGGCGTCGGCGGCGGTCGCCACGATCTCGGCGCCGGCTGCGCGGTAGTCATCGTCCGTGATGCGCGAGCCGAGGCCCGCGCCGGACTGCACGAGCACCCGATGGCCCTCGTGCACCAGTCGGTCGGCGCCGGCGGGCGTGAGGGACACGCGGTTCTCGTTGTTCTTGACCTCGGTGGGGACGCCGATCTTCATTGATCCTCCTGGGTTGATGCGGTGCGGCACCAGGATCGCAGAAACATCGATGGAACAACAGAATCACTGAAGATGATTCGTGAAGACGCGCCATCGTGAATAATGCTTCGTATGGAGACGACTTCAGGAGCCTCGGAGCCGAACAGTGTTCGGGCACCCGCCCTCGATGCGATCGATGCGCGGATCGTGCAGTTGATGACCGCCGACGGGCGCATGACGAACGCCGAGCTCGCCGGTCGACTCGGCGTCGCCCCCTCGACCGCGCACACCCGGCTGCGGGCTCTCGTCGACCGCGGCGTGATCACGGGGTTCCACGCGAGTGTGGACGAGCGGATGCTGGGTGCCGGGCTCCAGGCCGTGATCGGCGTCACGCTGCGCCCGAGCGGACGGCGCGAGAGCATCGTCGAGTTCGCGGACCGCGTGCGGGTGCTGCCGCAGGTGATCCAGGTCTTCTTCCTCGGCGGCGACGATGACTTCCTGCTTCACATCGCGGTCGCTGACTCGTCCGAGATGCGCGAGTTCGTGCTCGAGCATCTCTCGGCACAGAGCAGCGTCGCCTCCACTCGCACGAGCATCGTGTTCGACTATCACCGCAACTCGGTGGCGGCGTCGTTCCGCTGAGTCCGCTCGGGCTTCAGGCTCCGTACGAGGCGGGGAGCGAGCAGTAGTCGGCGAACCGTCGCACCGGCTGCGCGGGGTCGCTCACGTCGACGATCGACCCGGCGACCGTGTGCGGCGGCTCGTCGCCGGCCAGTTGCCACACCGCGTAGTTCCACATGCCCCTCGGGCGCTCGCCGAGCAGACCGGCCGGCCCCGAGACGAGCAGGATTCCGTCGTTGGTGGGGTCTTCGCGGAACGTGGTGACCACCGCACGCACACCGGATTCATCGCCCTCGGCCGAGTGCTCGCGGACGACCTGCTGCCCCGCCTTGGTCAGCGCCGCTGCGAGGTCGTCGGCCGCCCGTCGCGAGCGCTCGGCATCCGCCCCGGCGACCGCGAGCAGCCGACGGCCGCGAGGGTAGAAGTGCAGGAACTCGGTGGCGATGTCCGCCCAGACGTCGGTCATGTCTCCAGGCTACGCCTCGCCCGTTGCGCCGGCCCCGGAAACGGAAGAGCCCCCGGGCCGCGGTATCCGCCGCAGCCCGGGGGCTCTTCCGCGCGTTCAGTCCTCGTCGATCAGGAACCGGCTGTAGGCGCCGAGGGTGAGGAAGGTCGGGAACTCCTCCTGCAGGGCGACCTCGCGGAAGATCTCCGCCGCGTCGTCGTAGCGGTCGCCGTGGCTGCGGGTCGCCTGTGCGAGCACCTGGGTGATCAGTCCCTCGATGTACTCGGCCGTGATCGGGGTGCCGTCCTGCGTCGATCGGTCCTGATGGATCCACTGCCACACCTGCGAGCGGCTGATCTCGGCGGTCGCGGCATCCTCCATCAGGTTGTCGATCGCCACGGCGCCGAGTCCGCGCAGCCAGGCCTCCAGGTAGCGGATGGCGACCGAGACGTTGTCCCTCACGCCCTGCGCCGTGATCGGCCGACCGATGTGCAGGTCGAGCAGGTCGCGTGCCTCGACGTGCACGTCGTCGCGCTGGCGGTCGACCTGGTTGGGGCGGTCGCCCAGCACGGCGTCGAACTCCGCCTGAGCCGTGGGGATCAGGTCGGGGTGCGCGACCCACGTACCGTCGAAGCCGTCGCCGGCCTCGCGCTTCTTGTCGGCCGTGACCTTCTCGATCGCGCGTGCCGTCACCTCGGGGTCGCGGCGGTTCGGGATGAACGCGCTCATGCCGCCGATCGCGAAGGCTCCCCGCTTGTGGCAGGTCTGCACGAGCAGGTCGGTGTACGCCCGCATGAACGGCACGGTCATCGTGACCTCGCTGCGGTCGGGGAGCACGAAGCGTGCACCGCGGCCGCGGTAGTTCTTGATGATCGAGAAGATGTAGTCCCACCGCCCGGCGTTCAGTCCGGCGCAGTGGTCGCGCAGCTCGTAGAGGATCTCGTCCATCTCGAACGCGGCCGGGAGGGTCTCGATCAGCACCGTCGCGCGGATCGTGCCGTGCGGGATGCCGATGTACTCCTCGCTGAACGAGAACACGTCATCCCAGAGCTTCGCCTCCTCGCTCGACTCGATCTTGGCGATGTAGAAGTAGGGCCCGCGCCCGCCGTCGATCAGCGCCTGGGCGTTGTGCAGGAAGTAGAGGCCGAAGTCGACGAGGGAGCCGGATGCCGAGGTGCGACGACCGGCGCGATCGATGAACGCGATGTGCTTCTCCGGCAGGTGCCACCCGCGCGGACGCATCACGATCGTGGGCGTGCGCTCCGCCGTGACGCGGTACTCCTTGCCTTCCGGCGAGGTGAACGACAGCTCGCCGCGGATCGCGTCCCGAAGGGACAGCTGCCCTTCTATGACGTTCTTCCAGGTTGGGCTCGTGGCATCCTCCTGGTCGGCGAGCCACACTCGCGCGCCGGAGTTCAGAGCGTTGATCGTCATCTTCGGGTCGGTCGGGCCGGTGATCTCGACGCGACGGTCCTCGAGCCCGGGACCGGCGCCGGCGACCCGCCAGTCGCGGTCCTCACGGATGTGCGCGGTGTCGTCGCGGAAGCGGGGGTCGTGCCCGTTGCCGATCTCGAAACGGCGGCGCATCCGGTCGGCGAGCCGGTCGTGACGGCGGGAGGCGAACCGGTGGTGCAGCTCGGTGAGGAAGGCGATCGCCTCGGGGGTGAGGATCTTCTCGTAGCGGTCGCGGATGGGGCCGGTGACCTCGATCGCCGGACCCTGCTGGGTCGTCTGGATCGGAGCCGTGATCGGGGGAGCGGTGGGAGTGGTCATGATCGTGTGTCCTTTGCGTTGCGTTGCGTCGCGATGCGAAGAAGGCGGCGGGGATCAGTGGAACTGCGCGGCTTCGGTGGAGCCGGCGAGGGCGAGCGTCGCGCTGTCGGGGTTGAGCGCGGTGGAGATGACGTCGAAGTATCCGGTGCCCGCCTCGCGCTGGTGCTTGGTGGCGGTGTAGCCGTCGGCTTCGGCGGCGAACTCGGCTTCCTGCAGCTCGACATAGGCGCTCATGGCGCGATCGGCGTAGCCGCGGGCGAGGTCGAACATCGAGTGGTTCAGGGCGTGGAAGCCGGCGAGCGTGATGAACTGGAACTTGTAGCCCAGGTCAGCCAACTCCTGCTGGAACGTCGCGATCTCGGCGTCGGACAGGTGCTTCTTCCAGTTGAAACTCGGAGAGCAGTTGTAGGCCAGGAGCTTACCGGGGAACTGCGCGTGGATCGCGGCTGCGAAGTTGCGCGCGAGCTCGATGTCCGGCTCGCCCGTCTCCACCCACAGCAGGTCGGCGTAGGGGGCGAACGCCAGACCACGGCTGATGACCGATTCGAGTCCCGGCTCGATCCGGTAGAAACCCTCCGTCGTGCGCTCGCCGGTGGTGAACTGCTGGTCGCGTTCGTCGACGTCGCTGGTGAGCAGGTCGGCGGCGAGGGCATCCGTGCGGGCGATGATGACGGTCGGCACGCCCGCGACGTCCGCCGCGAGCCTGGCCGCGTTCAGGGTGCGGATGTGCTGCTGGGTCGGCACGAGCACCTTGCCTCCGAGGTGGCCGCACTTCTTCTCGCTGGCCAGCTGGTCCTCCCAGTGGATGCCGGCGGCGCCGGACTGGATGAGCGACTGTGCGAGCTCGTACGCGTTCAGCGGTCCGCCGAAGCCGGCCTCGGCGTCGGCGACGATCGGTGCGAGCCAGTCCTGCGTGATCTCGCCTTCGGCATGCTCGAGCTGGTCCTGGCGGATGAGGGCGTTGTTGATGCGGCGAACCACCGCCGGCACCGAGTTCGCGGGGTACAGCGACTGGTCGGGGTAGGTCTGGCCGGCGAGGTTGCCGTCGGCAGCGACCTGCCACCCCGAGAGGTAGATGGCTTTCAGTCCTGCCCGCACCTGCTGCACGGCCTGACCTCCGGTGTAGGCGCCGAGCGCCCGGACGTAGTCCTCGGTGTGCAGGAGGTTCCAGAGGTTCTCGGCGCCGCGGTGGGCGAGGGTCGACTCTTCGCGGACCGAGCCACGGATGCGGATGACGTCTTCTGCCGAGTAGGTGCGCTCGACGCCGTCCCAGCGGGGATCGGTATCCCAGATCTCCTGGAGCTCGGCGGCCGTCTGAACCTGGTCGCCGGCTCGCAGACCGGCGGGGCGGGGCGTCGGGGTGTGGGCGGTGTTCGTCATGGTGTCTCCTCGGTGGATCCGGCGGCTGTGCCGGTGTGGCGTGGTTCCACTGTGCGTGAAGATCGGGACATCGAACCGCCTGTTTCGAAGAGAAGATCGATCGAAATTCTGTTTCTGTGACAGAATCTGCCGCATGAGCACCATCGACGCTGCAGAAGAGACCGACGCCCTCACGATCGGTCGCCGCATCCGCCGGCTCCGCACGGCGAAGGGCATGACGCTCGACGACCTCGCCTCCGCCGTCGATCGGGCGCCGAGTCAGATGTCGATGATCGAGACCGGCAAGCGCGAACCCAAGCTCACGCAACTGCAGGCGATCGCCCGCGCCCTGGGTGTGACGATCGACGCCCTGCTGGAGGGCGAGCCGCTCGACGAGCGCAGTGCCGTCGAGATCGCCCTGGAGCGCGCGATGAAGGGGCAGACGTTCCAGGCCCTGGGCATCGAGCCGTTCCGCATCGCGAAGAGTCTGCCGACCGATGCGCTGAAGGCCCTGCTCGCGCTGCACGGGGAGATCGACCGGCTCAGGGACGAGCGGGCCGCGACGCCGGAGGAGGCCAGGCGGGCGAACGTCGAGCTGCGGCACCTGATGCGCCGGCAGGACAATCACTTCGCCGACCTCGAGGCCAAGGCCGCAGAGATCCTCGCCGCGGTCGGCCACCCTGGTGGCCCTCTGACGCAGCGCACCGCATCCGAGATCGCTGCCTACCTCGGCTTCACCCTGCACTACGCGCCCGACCTTCCGCAGACCACCCGTAGCGTCGCCGACCTCGCGAACGGGCGGCTCTACCTGTCGAGCAGCGTGCCCGCGAAGGGCGATGCCCGCACCGCGGTGCTGCAGGCGCTGTCGAGCCGCATCCTCGGGCACTCCGAGCCACGCAGCTATGCCGAGTTCCTGCGGCAGCGCGTCGAGACCAACTACCTGACGGGCGCGCTTCTCATCCCCGAGTCGCATGTCGTCCCTGCGCTGAAGGATGCGAAGCAGCGACGGGCGATCTCGATCGAAGACCTGCGCGACGCGTACTCGGTGTCGTACGAGACCGCGGCGCACCGCTTCACGAACCTCGCCACGCGGCACCTCGACATTCCGGTGCACTTCCTGAAGGTGCACGAGTCGGGCACGATCACCAAGGCGTACGAGAACGACGACGTGAACTTCCCGACAGATCGGCTCGGGGCTATCGAGGGACAGATGTGTTGCCGCCGGTGGACCTCGCGCGTCGTGTTCGATGAGGACGACCGCTTCAATCCCTATTACCAGTACACCGACACCGGCAACGGCACCTACTGGTGCACTGCCAGGGTCGAGTCGTCGAGCGAGGGGCTGCACTCGGTGAGCGTGGGCGTGCGCTTCGACGACACCAAGTGGTTCGTGGGGAGGGACACCTCGCACCGGGGCGTCTCGAAGCACTCGGTGGAAGTGTGCTGCCGTCGGGCTCCCGCCGAACTGGAGGACCGCTGGCGGGAGAACTCCTGGCCGAACGTGAAGACGCCGCGCACCCTGCTCGCGACGCTGCCGACCGGGGCGTTCCCCGGGGTCGACACCACCGACGTCTACGAGTTCCTCGAGGCGCACGCCCCGCGCTGACCGCGGGCGACCTTCCTGCTGCCGGGTGCGTGCTCCGGCGTTCGTCAAAAACTAGTTTGATCTTGCTTAGTCAATCTTGACTATGTTACTTTCAACGAGCCATCAATGACGAACGGCCGAGAAGGGACCCTCATGGCTACTTCCTCTGCGGAAACCCGATTCCGCATCACTGCCACCCTGACGTGCGTTCTCGCCGCCACGCTGACGCTCGGAGCATGCTCCGCGCAGACGCCAGGCGGCGATTCCGCCCCCACGAGTGCGAGCGACACCGACGCCTGCAAGCGCAATCAGGATGCCGGCACCATCACCTACATCTCCGGCTACGGCTACTCCGCCAGCGCCGGTCAGCTCGACGTGTTCCTCGCCGAGGAGCTGGGCTACTTCGACGACCTCTGCCTCGATGTCGAGATCAACGCCTCCGGCGCGAACGGGCAGCAGCTCGTCGCATCCGGTCAGGCGCAGTTCACGGCGCTCGGCTCCGCATCCGATGTGATGCTGGCCGCGGCGAACAGCAAGAACCTCACGGCCGTCGCCACCTACGGCACCACCCCGCCGTTCTCCATCTTCGGCAACGAGAAGCTCGACAGCCTCAAGGATCTCGAGGGCGGATCGCTCGGGTACTTCATCAACCTGACCCCGATCGCCTCTGCCATGCTCGACGAGGCCGGTGTCGACGTCTCGAAGGTCGAGATGGTCAAGATGACCAACTACGACCCGACCGTCGTGGTGCGCGAGCAGGTCGACGCGATCGTCGGCTACGCCTCCAACCAGCCGCAGTCCCTCAAGGCGCAGGACCTGCCGTTCAGCGAATTCCTCCCCTCCGACCTCGGCGTCGAGGGCACGTACAACGTGATGGAGGTCAACTCCCGCTTCCTCGACGAGCACCGTGAGGTCGCCGCCGACTTCATGCGGGCGAGCCTCAAGGCGCTCCAGTACTGCCTCGACGAGTCGGACGCCTGCATCGACAAGCTCGCGAAGCTGGCCGAGGACAACAACCAGGGCGCCGCGTTCCCGCGCGACCAGCTGGCCCGCACGTGGGAGGTCGAGTCCGCGTGGGTGCGTGAGAGCGCCGGCGGAAACCCCGGCGTGCAGAACGAGTCGATGTGGGAGCCGGAGTACGCGCTCGTCGAGAAGTACGGCGACGCCAAGGACCTGCCCGCGATCGCCGACATGATGGACGCCGACCTGGTCGCCGACCTCTACGACGGCGACACCCTGACTTGGCCGGCGAAGTGATGTCGGTCGCGCGGGGAGCAGGCGTCGAGGTCAGAAACGTCACCAAGTCCTTCGGCGTCGACGGCGCTCAGGTCACGGTGCTCGACGATGTGAGCCTGACGATCGGCATGGGCGAGTTCGTGTCGGTGATCGGTCCGAGCGGCTGCGGCAAATCCACGCTGCTCAAGGTGGTCGCCGGCCTCCTCGACGCCGACTCCGGCACCGTCACGATCGACGGCGAGAGCGTCACGGCGGCCTCGCGCGACAAGAAGATCGGCCTCGTGCCGCAGTCGCCCGCACTGCTGCCGTGGAAGACGGTGCGCGAGAACGTCGAGCTGCCGGTGCGCATCAACGCCAAGGCGAACTCCGGGCGAGCGCTGCGCGACCCCGAGGAGCTGCTGTCGACGTTCGGGCTCGGACAGGCGATGAAGAAGTATCCCGGTCAGCTCTCGGGCGGCATGCAGCAGCGCGCCGCGATCGCCAGGGCGTTCGTGTTCGACCCGGCCATCATGCTGATGGACGAGCCGTTCTCTGCCCTCGACGAGATGAACCGGGACTTGCAGCGGATCGCGCTGCTGGAGTTCTGGCAGTCGAACCGCAAGGCCGTCATGTTCGTCACGCACTCGGTGCCGGAGGCGATCATGCTCTCCGACCGCATCGTGGTGATGGCCGCCCACCCGGGGCGCATCGCCCAGGTGATCGACGTGAACCTGCCGCGACCACGCGACGAGCAGTCGTATGCCACGGAGGAGTTCCGCGAGATGGAAGCAGTCGTGCGCGATGCGCTGCGCGCGCAGACGGAGAAGGCCCATGTCTGAGCTGACGATGAGAGACACGACCGCGACCCTCGCGACCGCCCGCTTGAAGGCCCAGCCGCATCGGGGCATCCCCGCCTGGCTGCGCTGGGGATCGTGGGGTCCGACTCTGATCACGTTCGTGATCGCCGCGCTGCTCTGGCAGGTCGTGGCCTGGACCAACCCGTATGTGCTCCCGACGCTGGAGGCGATCGGCGGCAGCCTCGTCGACGACGCCGGCATGTACTGGTCGAACTTCCTCGTCACGCTGCTCGAAGTGGTGGTCGGCGCCTCCGCCGGTATCCTCGCCGGTTTCGTGCTAGCGGTGGTCATGGCCGAGTTCCAGATCATCGAGCGGGCCGTGATGCCGCTCGTGATCATCGTGATGGTGACCCCGATCGTGGCGATCGCCCCGGCGCTGGTCGTGGCCTTCGGGTTCGGCATGGTGCCGAAGTTCATCGTGACGGGGCTCGTGGTCTTCTTCCCGATGCTCGTGAACTCGCTGGCCGGTCTCCGCGATGTCGATCAGAAGGCGATGGATGTCTTCAAGACGTTGCACGCCTCGCGGTGGGAGATCTTCCGGGAACTGCGATTCCCCGGCGGCATGCCCTATGTGTTCGCAGGGCTCCGCATCGCCCTGCCGCTCGCGGTGGTCGGCGCCGCAGTCGCCGAGTTCGTCGCGGCGGGACAGCAGGCCGGTCTCGGTTCGCTCGTCACCACCTCCGCTGCACAGGCGAACCTGCCCGTCACCTGGGCGAGCATCGCCCTGCTCTGTCTGCTCGGTGTGCTCCTGATCATCGTCCTCGCCCTGGTGCGCAAGCGCGTGCTCTGGTGGAGCGACGGCGAGGTCACGGCCAAGGGCTGACGCGGCATCCGGATCCCGGGGCGGGCGCTCCACCCGCCCCGGGGTTCCTCCGGCGTGCCCGGAACCACTCGAGAACGACCAGAACCACCCACAAGGAAGGCACCCGCACATGACCGATCAGAACACCGTCAAGCAGCTGCGCCTCGGCCTCTTCGAGAACGCCCAGGCGAACGACTCCGGCACCGCCACCTGGCGTCACCCCGACAACGGGCGCTACCTGTTCGACAAGCTCGAGTACTGGCGCGACACCGCACGCATGGTCGAAGACGCCGGGTTCGACTTCCTGTTCCTCGCGGATGCCTGGGGCTGGGCCGATGTCGCCGGCGAGCGTCCCGACATCTGCTCGACCGAAGGGCTCGACCTGCCGCGGCTCGACCCGGCGATCATCCTCGCCGCCCTCATTCCCGAGACCACGCGTCTGGGCCTCGTGGCCACCGGCTCGACCCTCCTCGAGCCGCCCTACTCGTTCGCGCGCCGGATGGCGACGCTCGACATCCTCTCCGGCGGCCGCATCGGCTGGAACGTCGTCACCACCGGCACGGCCGACACCGCGGTGCAGGGCTTCGGCGTGCCGATGGTCGGTCATGACGAGCGCTACCTGATGGCCGACGACTTCATGCAGGTCGTCTACAAGCTGTGGGAGCAGGCGTGGGAGGAGGGAGCGCTGGAGCGCGACAAGTCCGGCCGCTTCGCCGACCCGTCCAAGGTGCACCGGATCGCGCACGACGGCCCCTACTTCCGTTCGCACGGTTACGGCAACACGTCGCGCTCGCCGCAGGGCACCCCGGTGCTGTTCCAGGCGGGGGCGTCGCCCGCCGGCCGTGAGTTCGGCGGCAAGCACGGCGAGGCGATCTTCGTCGGCAGCGGCTCCGTCGAGCAGCTCCGCGCACACTCCTCGGCGATCCGCGAGGAGGCCGTGAAGAACGGACGCGGAGCCGACGAGGTCAAGATCATGTCGGCGTTCGCCGCGATCGTCGGCAGCACGGAGGAAGAGGCGCAGCGCAAGTACGCCGAGGTCGCCGACGCGCAGAACCCGGATGTCACGGTCGCCTCGTACGCCTGGTTCACCGGCCTCGACCTGTCGGCGTACGCACCCAACACGCCGATGTCCGAGCTGAGCACCGAGCTCTCGCAGACGCAGGTCGCCCGCTTCGCCGACAAGACCGTCGGCGACGTGCTCGGCGACTGGCACGCGCACGGTGTCGGCGCCCGCCCGATCGTGGGCACCCCCGAGCAGGTGGCTGACCGGATGATCGAGCTCGCCGACGGGGCCGACCTCGACGGGTTCCTCTTCGCCCCCGTCATCCCGCCGGCATCGACCGTCGACTTCATCGAGCATGTGCTGCCGATCCTCAAGGAGCGCGGCGCGATCGTCGAACCCTCGTCGGAGCCGCAGTCGCTGCGCGAGCGTCTGATCGGCACGCCGACCCCGGCACTCGCCGATTCGCACACCGGATCGCAGTACCGGCGGACGATGTCGCGTGTCTGACACCCTCGCCGGTGTCGCCGTCGTGGGGAGCGCGAACCTCGACCTCGTGGTCGAGGTTCCGCGCCCCCCACGCGTCGGCGAGACCCTCCTCGGGCGAGCCGGCGGACGCTTCTCCGGCGGCAAGGGCCTGAATCAGGCCGTGGCATCCGCCCGTAGCGGGGTGCCCACGCGGTTCTGCGCCGTAGTGGGAGCGGATGAGGCAGCCGACCTGCTGCAGCAGACGCTGACGGAGGCCGGAGTGGTGGCGGCTCTCCGCCGCAGCGATACCGCTCCGACCGGGGTGGCCCACGTGCTCGCCCTCGATGGCGGGGACAACAGCATCATCGTCGCGGCCGGCGCCAACGGCGACCTCACACCGGAAGACACGGTCACCGGGATCGCGGGAGCTGCGGTCGTGCTCGCGCAGCTCGAGGTGCCCGTAGAGAGCGTCGCTGCCGCACTGCGCGCGGCTCGAGCTGCCGGCGCACTGACGATCCTCAACGCCGCCCCCGCGCATGCCGCGACGATCAGGATGCTCGGCGATGTCGATGTCCTGGTCGTGAACGAGACCGAGTGCGTCGAGCTCGGCGGCATCGACCGACTTCACGAGGCCGGCGCGCAGACGGTCGTCCTCACACAGGGTGCCGGGGGAGTGACGCTTCACCGCTCGGGAACAGGTCACGTGCACGTCGCCGCCTTCCGGATCGACCCGGTGGACACGACGGGGGCAGGCGATGCCTTCTGCGGTGCGCTCGCCGCTGCGCTCTCCCAGGGAGAGGGGATCGAGGATGCTCTGGTCCGCGCCTGCGCCGCCGGAGCCGTCGTGGCTCAGCACCGCGGAGCGACCACGCCGGCGCTGACGCCCGGATCGATCGCGACACTCGTCGCGTCGCGCTGAGTCGCTACTGCGTGGGGGCCGCGGCGGGTGCGGCCTCTTCCGTCTCGCCGGCGAACGTGTACTCCCCGCCGCGCAGACGCTCCAGAAGGTCGAGCAGCCACTGCTTCTCGGCCGTGAGCCGCGCCGTGGACAGGTCGAAGATCTCCCGCACGTACTTCGGGGTGGTCTCGGAGCGCAGCGTGTCCTGCACGTCGAAGCCGTTCTGCGTGATGATGGCGTCGCTCTTGATGAGGCGGTGCTCGAGACCGGCGATGACCTCCTGCCGACTCAGCACGAACATGAACGAGGCCACCGTCATGATCGCCTGGGTGTCGAAGGCCGCCACGTTCCAGAGGTTCTCGCGCAGCATCCGCTGCAACTCGACCTCGCCGGACGGCGTGATCCGGTAGGTCGTGCGTGCCGGGCGCTTGCCTTCCGCCTCGGTGCCGCTCTCGGCGATGTAGCCGTCGACCTCCAGGGCGCGCAGCGCGTTGTAGATGGATCCGGGCTGGATGTGCGCCCATTCATCGACGTGCCATGTCATGAGCTCGCGGCGGAGGAAGTACCCGTGCACGGGCTGGAACTGCTTCACGGCGCCGAGGACGACGAGGCGGGTGGTCGACATGCCCCTCATGCTAACGGCTGCGATCTCAGATTTCGGTTGTTTGCATGATCAAAGTTGCCTACAATCAAAACTAGTCAAAGTTGACTAACGAAAGGAAGCCGAAATGACGTCTGCCGTGACCGACGCCCTGCCCCGCGACCTGGCCCTCCGCCGGGCGTTCTCGGTGTACCCGACCGGTGTCGTCGCCCTCGCCGCGCACCTCGACGACCGTGCCGTCGGGATGGCGGTCAACTCCTTCACGTCGATCTCGCTCGAGCCCGCCCTCGTCGCCATCAGCGCAGCGCGGACCTCGAAGACCTGGCCGCTGCTCCGCGAGGTGCCCGAGCTCGGCATGAGCGTGCTGGCCGCGCATCACGAGCCGCTCAGTCGCTCGCTCTCGGCGCGTGAGGGCGATCGCTTCGGCGGGCATGACTGGCAGCGCACCGAGGGTGGCGCCGTGCTGATCTCGGATGCCGCGCTCTGGCTCACCTGCCGCCTGCACAGCACCTTCGACGGCGGGGACCACGAGATCGCCCTGTATGAGATTGCCGACGTCACGCTGTTCGACGATGTGGAGCCGCTGGTCTTCCATCAGAGCCGCTATCGGTCGATCGCCGGGTCCGAGAGCGCGTGAGCACTTCGCCGTCCACGATCGTCGTCGGCGTGGTCGTGCCCGGTGACGGGCGGGGGCGCGAGCTCGGCTTCCCGACGGCGAACCTGGCGCTGGACGGCAGTGACCTGCCCGCCGATGGGATCTACGCGGCGTGGACGCGTATCGACGACGAACCGGAGGCCTGGCCCGCGAGCGTCAGCGTCGGGACGAATCCGACCTTCGCCGGCGACCGGGAGAGGCGGGTCGAGGTGTATCTGCATGATGTGAACCTCGATCTGTACGGCCGGACGCTGGCGGTGACGCTCGTCGCCCGCCTGCGGCCCACGCTGCACTTCGAGGGGGTCGATGCGCTGGTCTCGCAGAGCGCGGACGATGTCCGCCGCTGTCGACGGCTCCTGGCCGGTCGTGGACCGGCTGGGGTTGCCTGAGAGCGACGGTCGCCGCAGATCGAGTACTGTTTTACATTTCACTGCTGTGGTACTTTCTCCGCATCACCGACGATCCGGAGGAACATCCATGCTCGCCCGCAAGAAGACCGCTCTCCTCACATCCACTGTCGTGGCCCTCACCCTGTCGCTGACAGGGGTGTCCTCGGCGTACGGCGCCACCGGCTACGCCACATCCGATGTCGCGGCCGCGGCGAGCGTCGGCGTGCAGGCTGCGGGGGACGAGGCCGCTCTCGATCCTCGCCTCGCGTCGTCGACCGACCTGGAGCTGCTGCTGCTCATCATGACGGGGCGCGGAGTCCTCGCCGATGCGCACCCCGAACTGATCGCCGAGCTCGGCATCACCGTGTCCACGCAGACCGAGGCAGACGGGATGGCCGCCATCGCCGCGCAGTTCCTCGCCGCGTCCCCCGCATTCTCTGCGACCAGGGCGCCCGCGATCAGGAGCACCGACCCGGCTGTGAGAGACCAGGGCATCTCCGGATTCATGACGGACTTCATGGCCTATGTGATGTCGCACTGCCGGCCCTCGTGCACCGTGTGACCAGTCGGCTCCGACCGCAGCGGACGCTCACTCCGTCGAGCGACCGCGGGGCAGTTCGTGTCGGGCGCCGTCCTCGCTGCGGCGACGCCCCGGTGGCGGCGCCGCCTTGTCGGGGCATACGGGTCGGGGGACGCTCCAGCGTGCCGTGGTCCCGCGGTCCGTCCGCTGATCCAGCGTGAACGTGCCGCCATGCAGCGCGGCACGCTCCGCGAGGTTCTCGGTCCCGCCGGGATCACCGAGGGACCCGGCGATCCCGTCACCGTCGTCCTGCACCGAGACGACCACCTCCTTCTCCGAGACGGCGACGCTGACGGCGCAGTTGCTGGCCTGCGCATGGTGGGCGACGTTGGCGAGCGCCTCGCGGATGACGGCGACCACATCATCGGCGAGCTTCCCGGTGACGACCGGATCGACCGGCCCCACGAAGGTGACCGTCGGCGCGGACGGCAGCGCCGGAGTGAGCTCGGTGATCACATCGAGCGCCCGCCGGCGGACGGGACGATCCTTGCTCTTCACCCGGCGCGTCCGGAGCGAGAATATCCCCGAACGGATGTCGGTGATGGCTGCATCGATCTCCGCGACGTGCTGCTCGAGTTCTTCGGCGTGAGCGGGGTCGGTGGCGGCGAACGCCTGCAGGCTCATCCCCGTCGCGAACAGCCGCTGGATGACGTTGTCATGCAGGTCGCGGGCGATGCGGTTGCGCTCTTCGATGATGTCGAGGTGCTGCCGATCCTCTCGAGCCCAGGCGAGCGAGGTCGCGAGACCCGCCTGGGCGACGAAATCGGAGATCGCGTCGATCTCGTTCGGAGAGAAGTCGCTGCCGGATGCCGCTCGCGTGACGCACAGGGCTCCGATCGCATGCCCGGCGGCCACCAGGGGGACGGCCACCGTGGGTCCCGCGGCATCCTGGTCTCCTGCCAGGCTGGTGTGGGTGGCCTCGTCCGTGAGGCTCCCGCTCACCACGCCTCCACTGGCGATGGCGTGCGCGGCGACCGAGCTCGCCGCCGGGAGGACGCCGTGTTCGTACGCGGCGGACAGCGGACCTCGAGCAGCGTCGATGCGAAGGTGGTCGGCGTCCACGTGGACGACGATCGTCACGAGGTCGCAGGCGACCACGTGGGTGACGCGTTCCGCCATGACGTCGAGGATGTCCTCGCGCTGAGGGGTCAGGAGCACGGCGCTCACATCCGAGAGCGCTCGATTCAGGCGCTGCTGGCGACGAGCCTCCTCGGCCTCGCGCGCGTTGTGGACGGTGATTCCCGCGGTCACGGCCATCGACTCGATGAGCTCCTCATCCTCGAGCGTGAAGACACCGGTGCGGCGGTTCGACAGCACGAGGACGCCACACACCTCGCCGTGGCTTCGGACCGGAACGCCGAGGAAGCCCTCCATGACAGGGTGATGCGGAGGGAACCCTGCGGATCGAGGGTCATCGCTCATCTGGTTCAGACGGATCGTGCGGCCGCTGTCGACCACCGCGCGGAACAGCGTGCCAGGTTCCGGCGGATCGGCGATCGCGACCGCAGTCCGCTGATCGATGCCCACGTGGATGAAACGCTCGACGGTGCCGGCCGCATCGATCACGATCAGGGCGCCGTAGCGGGCTTCGATGAGGTCGGCGGCGGCCCGGACGATGCGGGTGAGAACCCGGTCGGCGTCGAGCTGGCCCGCCGTGTCCGGAGAGAAGTCGACCAGACCGCGGAGCTGACGGCGGGTGGCGAGAAGTCGAGGTGCGCGTGTCGCGGGAGCGTCGTCCCCGTCATCCTGCTGGGGGCCGGGCGTAATATGCGTCTGTCGGCATCTGTCCTGCATCCCTCCACCTTCCCCGGAGACCGACCGGTCTGCAACGCTCAGCCGGTATATGGCAGGCGCGTCGCCGGCGGGGATCCCGATACGGGAGGCCCGCACACCCGATCGAGCCGGGACCATGGTCCCGGTCGTGGCCGCGAAACGCCCGTTACGGTGCCAGAGACGTGCCCCGGCAGACCGGATGCGCGAGCGGGTACAGGAGAGTGTCGGGCATGATCGCAGTGTTCCTGGTCGACGATCATGAGATGGTGCGCCGGGGCGTTGCGGGCGTGATCCAGGCCACTCCGGATCTCGAGGTCGTCGGCGAGGCGGGGGGCTGTCGGGAGGCGACGAGGCGGATCGCGGCCACGCTTCCCGATGTCGTGGTCCTCGATGTACACCTGCCGGACGGCAGCGGGATCGACCTGTGCCGGGCCATCCGGCAGCGGCACCCGGGCATGCGGTGCCTGATCCTCACGGCCTACGACGACGACGACGCGGTGATCGCGGCCGTGATGGCGGGGGCGGACGGGCACCTGCTCAAGACGGTGCGCGCTGCGGACCTTCCGGAAGCCGTGCGCGCCGTCGCTGAGGGCCGTCGGCTGCTCGATCCCGCCACGGTGCGTCGGGCGACGGGCCAGGTCGCCTCGGGATCCACGGATTCCGCTGATCCGCGATTCGCGTCCTTGAGCATGCGCGAACGGCAGATCCTCGCTCTCATCGCCGACGCCCTGACGAACCGGCAGATCGCGGACCGCCTCGGCCTCGCCGAGAAGACGATCAAGAACTACGTCACCTCGATGCTCGGGAAGCTGGGTTTCACGCACCGGACGCAGGCGGCGGTCTTCGAACTCTCGCGGATGCACGACGAAGGCTGACGAGCTGATGGCCCTGCCCCGGCCTTCGAGTGCCGGCGCGGTGGCGTGCGCGGACCAAAGCCCTCCCGGCGGGAGGTCGAGGGACGAATGGCCCTACGGTGCTGCCTTCTTCTGAGTGAGGGTGGCAGAGGACGATCCGGAGCAGGGAGAAGGGACGAGACGGTGAGTAGGGCGATGCACAGCGACTCCGTGAGGCTGCGGAACGTCTGGGCGGAGCGCGGTGCGAACGACGATGGGGCGTTCGTCCGGTGATGGGGACTGCGTGGGTGGCTTGTGGGGGAGCCATCCGAGCGGTCGCGGGGCTGTGCGCGTGGCTGTGGGAGCTGCGCGGATGGCTGTCCGGGGTTGCGGACGGCGGGGGAGCCGTTCTGGGGATGCGGACGGTTGTGGGAGCCGTCCGGGGATGAACGGATGGCCGTGGGGGCTGTTCGGGCGGCGAGGGGCGGGTGGGCCGCCCGCCCCTCGCTGGTCACCCGCGGCTCAGTCCCGGGCTGTCTGCAGGAGGGTCCACAGCTCGGCGCGTGCCGGGAATGCCGAGAGGTCGATGTCGAGCAGGCCCCCGGCCTGAGCGATGCGGGACCGCAGGGTGTGCCGATGCACCCCGAGGGCTGATGCGGCGGGTTCGGCCCTCGCATCGTGCTCCAACCAGGTGCGCAGCGAGCGCTCCAGCTCGGCCCCGGTGCGGGCATCGTGCTCGCGCAGTGGCGCGAGACGCGACTCCGCGACGAGACGCGCTTCATCGGTCGCCAGCGCGGTGAGGATGCTGGAGCCCACCGTCTCGGAGTATCGGGCGACCCCGTGCGTTCCCTGTTGGCGAAGAGCAGTCAGAGCCTGCGCGTGCGCGCGGGCGAACGAGTCGTAGCCGTCGGGATCGGAGACGCCGATGCGGATGCCGAAGCGCGTGGCGACCTCGTCGAAGAGGCCTTCCTCGCCGGCGGAGACGCACATGGTCACGCCGTCCTCGGACTCGGCGAGGAAGACGGGAGTGCCGTGCTCGGAGCGATGCCGCTCCCACCATTCGCCGAGCGGGCCGGCAGGGGCATCCGCGGCGACGGCCACGATCACCGGAGCAGGGGGCAGGCCGCCGAGCACTCTTCTCGCCAGCGTGGGATCGTCGGCGAGCAGGGAGCCGAGGAGCTGGGCGTGCAGGCGCCGCCGGCTCCGTGCGAGCTGTTCGCTCTGCTCCATCGCGAGCCCCGCCATGGCGATCACCGACGTCACGACCGACCGCGCCTCCGGGTCGAGCGCGTCGAGCGCCAGAGCGATCACCCCCCGCAGGTGCCCGCCGCGGCCCACGGTGAACAGCATGAATGCGTGATCTCCGAGAGTGAGCGACTGACTCGCTTCCAGCCCGCGCGTGAGGATCTCCATCACCCGCTCGCTCAGGGCGTCGAGTAGCTCGGCATGGAGGCGGTCGCGCGGGTGGGCGGCGACGACCGCCCCCGCCGCATCGAACATTCCGGCCCAGACGTCGAGTCGTCGTCCGAGTTCCGCGATGGTCGCCTCGAGCCCGCTGGGCCGGAGAGCCGCCAGGGCGAGGGCACGCTGGGTGTCGAGCGCCCAGGACCGTCGGGCGTACGCCTGGGCGGCGATCGCCTCGGAGTGCGCGCGGGCGACCGCGATGAACGGCGTGCGGTACGGCACCGCGAACAGCGGCATCCCGTGCGCGGCGCACGAGGCGACGAGCTCCTCCGGAATGCCGGACCGATGCACCTCCGTGCCGAAGCCGAGCCCGAGGACCCCCCGTTCGGCGAGGCGTCCCACGTAGGTGTCGATGTCGACGGCCTCGTCGAACTGCGTGCCCGTGGTCAGCAATGCGAGGTCCTCGGAGAGGAAGGGGGTCGGGTCGGCCAGGTCGGAACTGTGCACCCAGCGCAGCGGGCGGTCGAGAGCCCCCTCCGGCAGGTCTTCTTCGAGGGGTACGAGTGCGAGCCCGAGGTCCCGACGGCGGAGCAGCGCCCGCAGCGTCGGCTGGTCGGGTTCGGTGGTGGCCATGATGAACCTCTCGGCTGTACAGTCTGGCGAACACTTCGCCTAGATTGTACAAGGTGGCTAGTGCGACGGGCTCCGCTGCCGCCGTACGCTCGCGAACATGGCACTCCTCGACACCGCAGCACCCGCAGTCCCTCTCGGCGGACCCGACCTCCCGCAGGAGCGTCGCCTGGTCACGGACCTTCCCGGCCCTCGCTCGGCCGAGATCCTCGCACGCAAGGCGGATGCCGTCGCGGCCGGTGTGGGGCACACCGTCCCGATCGCGGCCGTGGCCGCCGGTGGCGGAGTGATCGTCGACGCGGACGGCAACTCGCTCATCGACCTGGGCTCCGGCATCGCCGTGACCACGGTCGGCAACGCGCACCCCAAGGTCGCCGCAGCCGTGGCCGCCCAGGCCGCGCAGTTCACGCACACCTGCTTCATGATCTCGCCGTACGAGTCGTATGTCGGCGTCGCCGAGGCGCTCAACCGCATCACCCCCGGTGACTTCGCGAAGAAGAGCGCCCTGTTCAACTCCGGGGCAGAAGCCGTCGAGAACGCGATCAAGATCGCCCGCAAGCACACCGGCCGTCAGGCGGTCGTCGCCTTCGACCACGGCTACCACGGCCGCACGAACCTCACCATGGCGCTCACCGCCAAGTCGATGCCGTACAAGAGCGGCTTCGGGCCCTTCGCCCCCGAGGTCTACCGCGCTCCCATGTCGTACCCGTTCCGTGACGGGCTCGACGGCAACGAGGCGGCGGCCCGCGTCATCCTCCAGCTCGAGAAGCAGATCGGCGCCGACAACCTGGCCGCTGTCATCATCGAGCCCATCCAGGGCGAGGGTGGCTTCATCGTCCCGGCCGACGGCTTCCTGCCGGCGATCGTCGATTGGTGCCGCGCGAACGGCGTCGTCTTCATCGCCGATGAGGTGCAGACCGGCTTCGCCCGCACGGGTCACATGTTCGCGAGCGAGATCTTCGGCATCGAGCCCGACCTGATCACCACGGCCAAGGGCATCGCCGGCGGACTCCCGCTCGCGGCCGTCACCGGCCGCGCCGAGATCATGGACGCCTCGCACTCCGGTGGCCTCGGCGGCACCTACGGCGGCAACCCGATCGCCTGCGCCGCCGCCCTCGCCTCGATCGACGTGTTCGAGAACGACGGCGTGATCGAGCGCGCCCGTGAGATCGGCGCGATCCTCACGCAGCGTCTCACCTCGATCCAGCAGAACGACCCGCGCGTCGGCGACGTCCGCGGCCACGGTGCGATGATCGCCGCCGAGTTCGTCGATCCCGAGACCCAGGCTCCGGATGCCGCTCTCACGGCCGCGGTCGCCAAGGCCTGCATCGCCCAGGGCGTCGTCGTCCTCACCTGCGGAACCTACGGGAACGTCATCCGCTTCCTTCCCCCGCTCTCGATCGGCGACGATCTGCTGAACGAGGGACTCGACATCGTCGCCGCGGCGCTCGCCGCGGCCTGACACCCCTGTCCGGTCGCGACCCCGATCGGGGGATTTCGGGTCGCGACCGGCACTGTTTCACCCAACGAAGGAGTTGCAGATGGCTGAGATCACTCGCGACGTACTGATCATCGGTGCCGGAGCCGCAGGGCTCACGGCGGCGAACGACCTCCGCAAGGCCGGCCTGTCGGTCGCCGTGCTGGAGGCCCGTGACCGCGTCGGCGGGCGCCTGTGGACCGACGTGATCGAGGGCGCCATGCTCGAGATCGGCGGCCAGTGGGTGTCGCCCGACCAGGACGCGCTCAAGGACACGATCGAAGAGCTGGGGCTCGAGACCTACAGCCGCTACCGCGAAGGCGACAGCGTCTATGTCGGCCCCGACGGGAAGGCACACCGCTTCACGGGCGAGATGTTCCCGGTGGCGCCGGAGACCGAGGCCGAGATCGCCCGGGTCACCGAGATCCTCGACGCACTCGTCGCCGAGATCGACCCGGACCGTCCCTGGGCCCACCCCAGCGCCGAGGCCTGGGACACGATCACCTGGGACGCCTGGCTGCGCTCGCAGACCGACGACGACGAGGCCGTGCGCAACCTGGCCTTCGCCACCGGTTCGGCGATGCTCACCAAGCCCACACACTCCTTCTCCCTGCTGCAGTCGCTGTTGATGGCCGCGTCCGCCGGTTCTTACTCGAACCTCGTCGATGCCGACTTCATCCTCGACAAGCGAGTGGTCGGCGGTCTGCAGCAGGTTCCGCTGCGGCTCGCTGAGCGCCTGGGTGACGACGTGCTGCTGAACCAGCCCGTGCGCGGCCTGGAATGGTCAGACACCGGCGTCATCGCCACCACCGACGAGCACACCGTGCGCGCCCGCCACGCGATCCTCGCGCATGCGCCGGTGCTCTACAGCCGCATCGCGTTCGATCCTCCGCTGCCACGCCGACAGCACCAGTTGCACCAGCATCTGTCGATGGGCTTCGTCATCAAGGTGCACGCCGTGTACGACCGGCCGTTCTGGCGTGAGCAGGGCCTCAGCGGCACCGCGTTCAGCCCGTACGAGCTCTCGCACGAGGCCTACGACAACACCAACCACGGCGACGAGCGCGGCACCCTGGTCGGCTTCGTCTCCGACGCCAACGCCGACGGCGTGTTCGAACTCTCGGCTGAGGAGCGCAAGGAGCGCATCCTCGAATCGCTGTCGCACTATTACGGTCCGGAAGCCAAGAAGCCGGTCGTCTACTACGAGAGCGACTGGGGCAGCGAGGAGTGGACGCGCGGCGCGTACGCCGCGAGCTTCGACATGGGTGGCCTGCACCGCTACGGCGCGGACCTCCGCACGGCCGTCGGGCCGATCCACTTCGCCTGCAGCGACATGGCCGGCGCCGGGTACCAGCACGTCGACGGCGCGATCCGCATGGGTCACCTCGTCGCGTCGAACATCGTCGACGCGAGCCGCGACGCCGGCGCTGCCGAGAGCGGCAGCTGATGACCGGCTCGGTCGTCGTCGGATACACGGCGACGGATGCGGGAGCGGATGCCGCAGCGCTCGGTGCCCGGCTCGCCCGCAGCCTCGGTGCGACGCTGCACCTCGTGATCGTGCTGCCGAACGAGGGCACGCGCAGTGCCGCCGTCCCGCCGGAGCGCGCGTATGAGGAGCACATCAGGGCGCAGGCGCGGCAGTGGCTCAAGGACGCCGTCGTCCGGCTCCCGCAGGAGCTGACCCGCAGCGGTCACGTGCGCTTCTCCGAATCGTTCGCGGAGGGTCTGATCTCCGCGGGCGAGGAGTTCGGCGCCAGGATCATCGTGATCGGCGCCGCGGGCGGCGGCATCTTCGGCCGTCACCGCCTCGGCAGCGTCGCCTCTGAGCTGCTGCACTCGTCGACCATCCCGGTGGCGCTCGCGCCCGTCGGCGCCGCACAGCAGGACGATCACGTGATCCCGCGTGTCACGGTCGCCGTCGGGTCCCGGCCCGGTGCCGACGCCCTCCTCGACGAGGCCGTCGCGCTCGCTGGGGACAGCGGCGTCGACCTCCGGCTCGTGTCCCTCGTGCCGTTCGACGTTCCCCCCGGACTCGACACCGGAGCGATCCGCACGGTCGGTGACACCCACGGACAGGAGGTGCTCGCCGTGGCCTCGGAACTGCTGCCGGACGGCCGCACCGCCGCGGTAGAGAAGGCGCCGGGAGACTCCGTCGAAGACGCCGTCGCCCATCTCTCCTGGCTCTCGGGCGAGGTCGTCCTGGTCGGCTCCAGCCGGCTGGCGCAACCGCGTCGTCTGTTCCTGGGCTCCACGGCAGCGAAGATGCTGCACGAACTGCCCGTTCCCATGATCGTCGTCCCGCGTACCCGCAACGAAGCAGGAGACCGCTGATGAGCAGCACGAACCGGGCGACGGAGCCCGAATCCGGTGTCACGACCGGCATCTCCACCAAAGGCCTGAGCGCCGGAACGGTCGGCCTCATCGGCGCGGTCGTGATCGGCATCTCGTGCATCGCCCCCGCGTACACGTTCACCGCCGCCGTCGGCCCCACGGCATCCGAGGTCGGCGCGCAGATCCCGGCCATCATCCTCGTCGGCTTCATTCCGATGCTCCTGGTCGCCTTCGGGTATCGCGAACTCAACAACCGGATGCCCGACTCCGGCACCTCGTTCACCTGGGCGGCCCGAGCGTTCGGGCCCTGGGTCGGCTGGATGGCCGGCTGGGGGCTGGTCGTCGCGACGATCCTGGTGCTGTCGAACCTCGCCGGCGTCGCGGTCGACTTCCTCTTCCTGCTGCTGTCGCAGATCACCGGGAACCCGGCGATCGGCGACCTCGCCGGTGTCACCTGGATCAACATCGGCGTCTGCCTGCTGTTCATGCTCGGCGCGACGTGGATCTCGTATCGCGACATGCAGACGACGCAGAAGCTGCAGTACTGGCTCGTCAGCTTCCAGATCCTCGTGCTGGTGTTCTTCGCCGTCGCGGCCATCGTGCAGGCGGTGAACGGCAACGGCTTCGACTACCAGCCGTTCGACCTGAACTGGTTCAACCCGTTCGCGATCTCCTCCTTCAGCGCGGTCGCCGCCGGTCTCTCGCTCTCGATCTTCATCTTCTGGGGCTGGGATGTCACCCTCACCATGAACGAGGAGACCAAGGATCCGGAGAAGACACCGGGACGCGCGGCCACCCTCACGGTGCTCACGATCGTGTCGCTGTACCTGCTGCTCGCGGTCGCGATGATCATGTTCGCCGGCGTCGGTACCGGAGACCTGGGGCTCGGCAACGCGGACATCCAGGAGAACGTGTTCTTCCACCTCTCCGGCCCGATCCTGGGACCGCTCGCGTTCCTGGTGTCGCTGGCGGTGCTGACCAGCTCGGCGTCGTCGCTGCAGTCCACGTTCGTGGGCCCGGCACGCACGCTGCTGGCGATGGGGCACTACGGCGCCCTGCCGAAGTCGTTCGCGAAGGTCAGCCCGCGCTTCTTCACCCCGGGGTACGCGACCATCATCTCGGCGATCGTGGCCTCCGCGTTCTACGCCGTGATGCGCGTCGTCAGTGAAGACACCCTGTGGGACACGATCCTCACGCTCGGCATGATGATCTGCTTCTACTACGGGATCACCGCGTTCGCGTGCGTGTGGTACTTCCGCAAGCAGTGGTTCGACTCGACGCGGAACGTCTTCTTCACGTTCCTCTTCCCCCTCATCGGCGGCGCGATCCTCGCGGTGCTGTTCTTCACCACACTGATCGACTCGATGGACCCGGAGTACGGTTCCGGATCGCAGATCGGCGGGGTCGGCATCGTCTTCATCCTCGGGATGCTGATCATCGTCGTCGGCATCGCGGTCATGATCTGGAACGCGGTCCGTCGGCCTGCCTTCTTCCGCGGCGAGACATTGGGCATCGACGCACCGCCCAGCCGACGCAAGCGCGCATAGCCCTCCTCACAGAAAGAGAATCATGAGCACTCAGACCGAACAGGCGCTCCTCGACAGCATCCCCACCGGCCTCTTCATCGGCGGTCAGTGGATCGACGGCGAGATCGGCGGCACCTTCGACGTGCAGGACCCGGCGACCGGCACCGTGATCCGGACCATCGCCGACGCGACGCCGGGCGACGGCATCCGGGCCCTCGACGCCGCGGTCGCCGCTCAGGACGAGTGGGCGGCCACCGCCCCGCGCGTCCGCAGCGAGATCCTCCGCACGGCGTTCGACCTCGTGCAGGAGCACAAGGAGGACCTGGCTCTGCTCATGACGCTCGAGATGGGCAAGCCGCTCGCCGAGGCACGTGGCGAGGTCGTCTACGGCGGCGAGTTCCTGCGCTGGTTCAGCGAGGAGGCCGTGCGCATCAGCGGCCGCTACGGCATCAACCCCGAGGGCACTGGCCACATGGTGGTCTCGCAGCGCCCGGTCGGGCCGTCGTTCTTCGTGACGCCGTGGAACTTCCCGTTCGCGATGGCCACCCGCAAGATCGCTCCGGCCCTGGCGGCCGGTTGCACGGTCGTCATCAAGCCCCCGGCACTGACCCCGCTGACGACGATCTTCTTCGTCTCGCTGCTCGAGAAGGCGGGCCTTCCGGCCGGCGTCGTCAACGTCGTGCAGACGTCGAAGTCCAGCGCGCTGTCGGCACCGATCATCGCCGACCCGCGGCTGCGCAAGCTCTCCTTCACCGGATCGACCGAGGTGGGGCGCAAGCTCATCGCCCAGGCAGCCGAGGGTGTGCTGCGCGTGTCGATGGAGCTCGGCGGCAACGCGCCGTTCGTGGTGTTCGACGACGCCGACCTGGACAAGGCCGTGGAGGGCGCGCTCGCTGCGAAGTTCCGCAACATCGGCCAGGCCTGCACCGCAGCCAACCGCTTCATCGTGCACAAGGACGTCGCGGGTGAGTTCGCCAAGCGCGTCACCGAGCGGGTCAACGACATGAAGATCGGCCGCGGCACCGAGGACGGTGTGGCGATCGGACCGCTCATCGACGCGGATGCCGTCGCCAAGGCGGGCGAGCTCGTCGACGAGGCAGTCGGTCGCGGTGCGACTCTGCTCGCCGGTGGCAAGGCTGTGGAGGGCACCGGGACGTTCTACGAGCCCACCGTGCTCACGGACGTCGTCGCGGGTAGCGCGATCCTCCGCGAGGAGATCTTCGGCCCGGTGCTCGCGATCGCGACCTTCGAGACCGAGGACGAGGCCGTGCACCTGGCGAACGACACCGAGTACGGGCTCGTCTCGTACGTGTTCACCGAGAACCTGCAGCGCGGCCAGCGGATGATCGACAAGCTCGAGACGGGCATGATGGGTCTCAACGTGGGAGTCGTCTCCAACGCCGCCGCACCCTTCGGCGGAGTGAAGCAGTCCGGCGTCGGACGCGAGGGCGGGTTCGAGGGCATCCACGAGTACCTGTCCACCAAGTACACGCTGATCCCGGTCTCCTGACCGAGCAGCCAGAGGAGGAGAGAACATGACCGACTACGCCGTCATCAACCCCGCCACCGGAGAGACGCTGGCGTCCTTCGACACCTTCACGGACGCCCAGATCGATGAGGCGGTCACCGCCGCCGACGAGGCCCACCGCGAGTGGTCCCGCTCGTCGACCGTCGCTGATCGTGCAGCCCTCGTCCGCCGTGCGGCCGAGCTGCACCGCGAGCGTCGGGAGGAGCTCGCCGACATCTTCGTCCGCGAGATGGGCAAGCCCCGGGAGGCCGCCCTGGGCGAGGTCGACTTCGCCGCCGACATCGCCGAGTACTACGCCGACCAGGCGGAGTCGATCATGGCCGACCAGCCGATCGCGATCCTGGGAGAGGGGTCGGCCATCATCCGCCGCTCCTCGCTCGGGCCGCTCGTCGGCATCATGCCGTGGAACTTCCCGGCGTACCAGATCGTGCGCTTCGCGGCTCCGAACCTGATCGTGGGCAACACGATCCTGCTCAAGCCCGCGCCGCAGTGCCCGGAGTCCTCGTCCGCGATCGAGGCGATCTATCACGATGCCGGCTTCCCGAAGGGTGCCTACCAGAACGTGCTCGCCACGAACGAGCAGATCGCGACGATGATCGCCGATCCGCGCGTGCAGGGCGTCTCGCTCACGGGCTCTGAACGTGCGGGAGCCGCCGTCGCCGAGATCGCCGGTCGCAACCTCAAGAAGGTCGCGCTCGAGCTGGGTGGGTCCGACCCGTTCATCGTGTTGTCGACAGACGACCTCGACGCGACGGTACAGGCCGGCGTCGATGCGCGCCTCGACAACAACGGTCAGGCGTGCAACGGCGCCAAGCGCTTCATCGTCGTCGACGGGCTGTACGACGCGTTCGTCGAGAAGTTCACCGAGAAGATGGCCGCCGTCGAGGCGACGGATCCGACGCTCGACGACACGGTCCTCGGACCGGTCGCCTCCGAGACGGCGGCCGAGAACCTGCAGAAGCAGATCGACCAGGCCGTCGAGCAGGGTGCGACGCTGCTCACCGGTGGCACCCGTGACGGAGCATTCTTCGCCCCGACCGTGCTGACCGATGTCACGCCCGAGATGAACGTCTATCACGAGGAGCTCTTCGGCCCGGCGGCCGTCGTCTACCGTGTGGCCGACGAGGATGCGGCGGTCGAACTCGCGAACGACACCACGTTCGGCCTCGGCTCCTATGTCTTCACGACGGATGCCGAGCAGGCCGAGCGCGTCGCCGACAAGATCGAGGCGGGCATGGTCTACGTCAACCTCGTACTGGCCGACAGCCCCGAGCTGCCTTTCGGTGGCGTCAAGCGCAGTGGCACCGCCCGCGAGCTGGGCCACCTGGCCGCCGACGAGTTCGTGAACAAGAAGCTGATCCGCATCGGCTGACGCTCTCGCCCTGAAGAGTCAAAGAACGCCGCCTCCCGGTCTCAGGAGGCGGCGTTCTTTGGCTCCTCACCTGCTGCTTATGTCCTCTGCACGGCAGCACGCGTGGGGAGGGTGTGCACAGCACGTGGGGCTGACGCACGCCCCAGGCGTGCGCAGAGGTCAAGATCGGCGGATGCATCCATCGCCATTGCCCTCCGGAACTCCGATCGGCTTCACCGTCCCCGATGCGCTCGCACGGGGAATCACCCCGCGTCGTCTGCGAGCGAAGGATCTCGCGAGCCCCTTCCACGGCACGCGCGCTCGCAGACGGCTCGTCGGTGCGGAGACCGTATCCCTGCTGTTGGCAGCGCTTCCGCCGCACGCGTTCGTGTGCGGCACGACGGCCGCTTGCCTGTGGGGTGTGCCACTGGCTGCGCAGCAGGAAGCGGAGGCCTGGGCGCGACCGCGGATCGGCGTGCCCCCGGAGGAGACCCGAATTCGCAGGACGGGTGTTCTCGGTCATCGGCTCGCGTTGGAAAGTGGCGACGTGGTCCTCCGCCGAGGTCTTGCCGTGCTGTCGCCTGCGCGGATGTGGGTGGACGTGTCTCGCGTCATGCGTCTGCCGCGGTTCCTCGCCCTCACGGATGCGCTCCTCAGCACCCGGCATCCGCTCGTCTCGGCAGAGGAACTCGCATGTCATCACGAACGATTCGCGGGTGGGCGCGGGGCGAGGGTGCGGCAGCGCGCGCTCGAACTGGCAGATGGTCGTGCCGAGTCCCCGCGCGAATCCATGGTGCGGCTGATTCTGATCGAGGCGGGGCTCCCGCGTCCGGAGTGCAACGTCGAGATCTGGCACAGTCGCCGATTCGTGGCGCGAGTCGACATGCTTTATGCCGACGAACGGCTCATCATCGAGTACGACGGGGATCACCACCGAGACCCTGATCAGTGGAGTCGGGATCAGATCCGCCGCGCCGAGCTCGAATCGCTCGGCTACCGCATGATCGTGGTCACCCGCCGAGACTTCGACGATCCCGATGCGCTCGTGCGCCGGATCCGTCGTCTGCTCAGAGCGGCACGTTGAGGTGAGGAGCCAAAAGAAGTCGGATGCCGCGGTGTGCGAGCGACGTTTCTTGACCTCTCAGCGTGGGAGTAGCCCCGCCCCGCACGAGCACACCGGGCGTAGGGTCGAAGCATGGCCAACGTCGCTGAGAACATCGTCAAAACTCTGCACGCCAACGGGATCGACCGCGTTTACGGCATCCCGGGCGACTCGCTGAACGGCTTCACGGACGCGCTGCGCAAAGACGGCACGATCCGCTGGGTGCATGTGCGGCATGAGGAATCCGCCGCCTTCGCCGCAGCCGCGGATGCGGCCACCACGGGGGAGCTCGCGGTCGTCGCCGGCTCGTGCGGTCCGGGCAACCTGCACCTGATCAACGGCCTCTACGACGCCAACCGCTCGCGCGTGCCCGTTCTCGCGATCGCCGCGCAGATCCCCACCACCGAGATCGGCACCGGATACTTCCAGGAGACACATCCGCAGGAGCTGTTCCGCGAGTGCAGCGTCTACGTCGAGTACGTCGCGGACCCCAAGCAGATGCCGCGACTGCTCGAGATCGCCATGCGCGCGGCCATCGAGGAGCGGGGCGTCGCGGTACTCGTGATCCCGGGCGACGTCGCCCTCGCCGACATCGCCGACGACCGTGCCGTCGTGATCGAGCGCGCGCAGCCCGTGGTGCTGCCCAACCCGGCGGAGCTCGAGAAGGCGGCGACTCTGCTGAACGCCGCGAAGAACGTGACGATCCTCGCCGGTGCCGGTGTCGAGGGTGCGCACGACGAGGTCATCGCCCTCGCCGACAAGTTGGGCGCTCCCATCGTGCACGCGCTCCGCGGCAAGGAGTTCATCGAGTACGACAACCCCTTCGATGTCGGGATGACGGGCCTGCTGGGCTTCGCCTCCGGCTTCCGCGCCATGGAGGCCGCCGACGCCCTGCTGGTGCTGGGCAGCGACTTCCCGTACGAGCAGTTCTACCCGGATCACGCCAAGACCATCCAGGTCGACATCCGCGGCGCGCAGCTCGGCAAGCGGCATCCGCTCGATCTGGGGCTGGTCGGCGATGTGCGTGCGACGGCCGATGCGCTGCTGCCGCGAGTGGCGAGGAAAGACGACCGCAGCCATCTCGACGACGCGATCGCGCACTACCGCAAGACGAGGAAGAAGCTCGACGAGCTCGCCGTCCCCGCCAAGGGCAACCGGCCCATCCATCCCCAGTACCTGGCTCGGCTCCTGGACGAGCACGCGGCCGACGACGCGATCTTCACCGCCGACGTGGGGTCGCCCACGGTGTGGGCGGCGCGCTACCTCTCGATGACGGAGCAGCGTGGCCTGATCGGCTCCTTCACGCACGGCTCGATGGCGAACGCCCTGATGCACGGCATCGGCGCGCAGGTCGCGCATCCCGACCGTCAGGTGGTCGCGCTGGCCGGCGACGGCGGGCTCGCGATGATGCTCGGCGAGCTCCTCACGCTCACGCAGAACAAGCTGCCGGTGAAGACGATCGTGGTCAACAACTCCTCGCTGAACTTCGTCGAGCTCGAGATGAAGGCCGCCGGCTTCGTCACGTACGGCACGGGGCTGGAGAACCCGAGCTTCGCGGCGATCGCCGAAGCCATGGGGATCTTCGCGCGTCGGGTCGAGCGCAGCGAAGACCTCCCGGATGCTGTCCGCGAGGTGCTCGCGCACGACGGCCCGGCCCTGCTCGACGTCGTCACCGAGCGGCAGGAGCTGTCCATGCCGCCGGCGATCGAGGCCGCGCAGGTCAAGGGCTTCGCGCTCTATGCGATCCGCACGGTGATGTCCGGCCGCGGCGATGAGCTCCTCGACCTCGCCAAGGCCAATTGGCGCCAGCTGTTCTGACCTGCCGGTCAGCTCTGCACGAGGCCCCGCACCTCGGCCGCCTCACCGTGCCGCCCGAGCGACTCGAGGACGTTGCCGAGCTCGAGAGCTGCGACCTGGAGCAGCGGAGGGTGATCGGCCGCATGGTCGATGGCGCTGCGGTAGAGGGGAACCGCATCGGCTGAGCGGTCGTTCCCTGCCAGCACGCGGGCGGCGAAGAGTTCGGAGCCGCCGGCCGAGCCGAGGTCGCCGAGCGCGGCGAACCCGTCGGCCGCGGTGAGGGCGGCGGCGACCGCTTCGTCGATCCGGCCGAGCTCGGCGAACGCGCGTCCGCGCGAATCGGTGACGTCGGCGAGGAGCCACTCGGCTTCGTGCTGCTGTGCGAGGGCGGCGACCTCGTCGAAGAGCGCGAACGCGCGCTCGTCTCCGCGTCCGCCGTATGCCTGTCCGAGGCTGTGCAGCACTTCGGTCAGCGCACCCACGGCGTCCGGGGCCCGGCGTACGGTCTCGGCGGCGGATTCGAGCAGGTCGATCGCGTCGTCGTGCTCGTCGAAGCGGGCGAGGATCTTGGCCTGCTCGGTCATCGACATCGCCTGGTCGGCGTGCTCCTCGGCTTGTCCGAAGAGCTCGGAAGCATAGCTGTGGGCGCCGACGGCCTGGCCGAACTCTCCGGCCGCGCTCAGCGACCGTGCCAGCATCGAGGCGGTCATCGCGCGCGAGCCGGCGGCGACTTCGGCCTCCTCCTCGCGCTGAAGGACGTCGCCGAACAGCTCTGCCGCCTCTTCGGCGTCGCCGACGCGCAGCATGGCCCTGGCGAGTCGGAAGTCCACGCCGGTCGAGTCGCCTTCGCCCTCGCCCGCAAGGCGCGCGGCGAGGCGGTAGCGGGAGACGGCCTTCTCCGGCTCGTCCGCGTCTTCCCAGAGTGCCCCGGCGAGCAGGTGCGCGTCGCCGAGAGCACGGGTCGCGCCCAGCTCGGCGAGCAGCCGGCACACCTCGTCGGCGTCGACCGCGCCTTCTGCATAGCTGTTGCCGCCACCGCGCACCCGAGCCCTGGTCTGGAGCGCCTGCGCACGATGCCCCGTGCTGAGGTCGTCCTGCGCGAGGAAACGGTCCAGCAGTGCGGTCGCCGCCTCCATGTCGCCCTTGCTCAGCACGGCGGAGATCGCCATGAGGGTCGTGGTGTTGGCGAGGCGCGTGTCATCCGCCTCCACGAAGGAGCGCGCGGCGAGTTCGGCGAGGTCGAGGGCGGCATCCGCTTCGCCTGCCCGCAGGTGCAGTGCGGCCCGGCTGATGGCGAGGTCGCCGCGCGACCAGGCGGGCAGCGACGCCGCATCGGCGATCGCGTCTTCCAGGTCGGCCATCGCCTCGGGCGTGTCGATCCCGAAGGTCGCAAGTCCCAGGCGTTCCTCCAGGTCGGCCTGCTCGTCGCGACCGGCGGCGCGGAGCGCGGCGATGCGCTGGGGAAGCAGCTCCAGCGCCTCATCGGCGCGTTCGAGGGCGATGAGGATCCCGAGACGCATCGAGAGCAGCTGGGCGCGCTTGTCGGGGTCTTCGACCTCGAGGGCACGAGGGAGGGCGTCGAGGGTCTCGTGCTCCGCTCCGAACTGGGCGAGCTGCATGGCGCGCTCGAACCACCCGTCAGCATCCACCGGGGAGGTCGAGGAGGCCGGGGCCACGAACGCGTCCGAGCGGATCGGCACGTCGTACTGCTCGGAGGCGAGGGCGCGCATGCGTGCCAGGCTGCGCGCGTGGCCGTCGGTGCCGTCGCGCTCGTCGAACGCGGCGGCGATGCGGTCTGCGGCCGACCAGGCGGACGCCGCGAGTTCGGCGGCGCTCCAGCGGCCCTCGTGCTCTCCGAAGAACGGCACGAGAGCGGGCGACTCCGCTCCGCGTACCGGGGTGTCGCCGTGGCCGACTGCGGCGACCCGGTCGAGCGCGACGGCAAGGGCGGCGAGGGCGGCGAAGTGCGCATCCACGTTCAGGCCGTCGTGGGCGAGCCAGCCGATGTGCTTCTCGACCAGTGCGAGCGCACGGGCCTCGTTACCGGTGAGTGCGGCGAACACGATGTTGTTGGCGACGATGCGCAGATTGTCGGGGTTGTCCTTGGCCAACCGGTAGCTGCGCAGGTGCGCGGTCTTCGCCTCGTCGAAGCGCCCGGCGCGGAGGTAGGGGAGGAGCACGCGCGAGAGGGCATGCTCGGGCTCTTCTCCGCAGGAGAATCCGCCCTCGATCATCTCCTCCACGAGGACGATGGCCTCCGCGTCGCGGTCGGTGTCCGCGAAGAAGCCGGCGATCTGGCTCCGGCCGCAGGCATCGCAGTGGCTGTGGTCGTCGCGTGGCGTGGCTTCCAACTGCACGCGCAGCGTCTCGGCCTCGTCCATGCGTCCGGCATCCCACGCGTCTTCGAAGCGGGCGGTGAGCACTCCGCTCACGCCGAGGCCGCCGGCGCGGTAGTGCTTCTCCATGTCGTCGAGCACGGCGGCGATCTGCTCCTGGGAGAACGCCGGCGAGGAGCGCAGAGACGCCGCCATCCACTTGAACTGCCACATCAGGTCGGCGCCGCCGTTGTCGAGGTCGGCGGGGAACCGCTGCGGGTCGGCCTCATGGTGCGCGAGGCACCAGGCGAACGAGTTCAGCATCACATCGGTCGCGCCGCCCATGTTCGCCGAGGCGGTCTGCCGCATCCGGGCCTCGTACTCGAGCCGCTCATCCCCGAGCTCGACGGCCAGCGCCACCGCTTCCGAGACCAGGGCCTGCTCGGCAGGGCCCCAGGGGGTGCGGTCGATCTCCTCGATCAGCTGCTGGAAGCGCTTCTTCGGACGTGCCATGGGGGAACCCTTCGGTGGGATGTGTCAGCGGACGTCGCCGAAGGGGATCTGATCCCCTTCGATGCCGGCCGAGAGGGAGACGAGGTCGGCGAGCGCGCTGGTCATCAGCGCACGGTCGGCGTCGGCGAGCGGATGGTGCCCGGCGAGCAGCGCCTGGATGTACAGGAGCTGCACGGTGCGGGCGAAGACGGCGTCGTCCTGCACGCGCACCAGGGCGCGGACCACCCGGTTCGACCAGTTCAGGCACAGGCGGGCGCGGAGGTCGTCTTCGCGGGCCGCAGACAGGGTCTTGTCGATGCGGTCCAGCACGCCGCCCCACAGTGCGCCGGTGACACCCTTGGTGCGGCCGCGGTCGATCGCGCGCAGCACCTCCGGGTCGGCGACGTAGAGCCCGGCGAGGTCGGGCCGGTCGATCGAGCGCACGACCACCGAGCAGTCGGATGCGGCGAGCACGGCACCCGCGCGCGTCTCCAGGGCCACGGCGGCGTCGCGGTCGTCGAGTGGGGGAGGATCGAGGCGGTCGAGCTCTCCGGTGACGTCGACCTGCTCGACGGTGACGTGCGGGTAGAGCTCGGGCAGCATCCGGATCAGGTCGGCGTCGTAGAGGTATCCGCCGTTGACGAGCACCTCGTCGGCAGGTGAGATGCCGGCCACCTGGCGGAACTCGTCGACGCTCTGCGCGTACCTCACGTGCGGGTAGCGCTCGACGAGGTCGCCGATCCGCACCGTGCCGTGCGTGGTCTCGACGGTCAGCCAGCGGGAGATGAAATGGGCCAGTTCCTCGTCGTGACGCACGAGGGATTTGAGTCCGACCTCGTGCACGGCGACGAACTGCGCGAGGCGATGAGGCTCGCTCAGTCCCAGTTCCAGCACCCAGCGGCGGATGCCGGCGCCGAGCTGTTCCCGGACGCGCTCGAGCGCCGCGTCGTCGACGAGCGACTCCCTGCTCGCGGTCGGAGCGAGCCCGGTGGAGTCGATCACGGCGCGGACGAAGAACGCCCACTCGGGAAGCACGTCGTCGACGCGCTCGGAGAGCAGCATCCGTCCCAGGTACATGCGCGTCGCCTGACGTGCACCCGGCGGCGGGGCGAACGGCAGCACGTAGGCGAGGCCGCGGGTGCCGGTGGCGGGCTCGCTCAGCTCGATCACGTCGAGGGGACTCGCGCCGAGCAGGTCGCGTCCGTACTGCACGGCGGCATCGGGATCGTGGGCGGCGTCGAGGAACGGCGCGTCCCTGGTGATGCCGATGTCGCCGCCGGGGCCGTCGATCGTGACCCGCACGGGCAGGAATTCGCCGAATGTCGTCGCGAGCTCGTGCACGGTGGCGGGGCGCAGCAGCTCGTCGGCGTCGAAGCGCGGCACCAGGTGCACGCTGGTGCCGATGGGGAGCTCCTCGTCGATCTCGGCCACCTGGAACGTGCCGTCGGAGCTTCCCGTCCACTCCACGGACGCGCCGCCGCGGGCACTGCGGGAGCGGATGACGATGGTGTCCGCCACCATGAAGCAGCTGAGCAGACCGATGCCGAACTGCCCGAGGTAGTCGCTGCGCGGAAGGTCGAAGATGTCGCGCTTGGAGCTGCGCCCGACGGTGGCCAGCAGATCCGCCACCTCCGTCGCGGTGAGCCCCACGCCGTCGTCGCGCAGGACGAACTCGCCGTTCTCCGCGGTGAGCGGAGTGATCCGGATGCGGCCGCCGCCGCCGTCGACCTCGCGACGTGCGGTGATCGCGTCGCGGGCGTTCTGCAGGAGTTCCCGCAGGTACACCCGTGGACTGGAGTAGATGTGTCTGCTGAGCAGATCGACCACACCGCGCAGATCCACCTGGAACTGCTGCACCTCAGCGCTCACCGGCGCTCCCTCCTCCTGCATACGCTCGCTGAGCCTAACAAGAACACGCCCTCGCGATCCCGGTTCGGCGCCACCGGATCGATGCCGTATGCTTGTGGGGCAGTTGTTCTCTGCATTCTTTCGCCATGCCTGGGGTCTCCCGATCGCAGTCACGGTGGCAGAGTGGAGAGAGAACCCCGAGACCTCCCGGTCTCTAGGGCGGTAGCTCAATTGGCAGAGCAGCGGTCTCCAAAACCGCAGGTTGCAGGTTCGATTCCTGTCCGCCCTGCGCGTCAGCGCAACGCTGACACACGAAAGGTACATTCAGGATGGATCAGGACGAACCGCGCGGCGAGGTCGTCGCGGCCGGCGCCACCCGCGAGAAGAAGGGCAACCCCTTCTCACGGTTCTTCGGGGGTATCGCCCTGTTCATCCGCCAGGTCATCGCCGAGCTCCGCAAGGTCGTCACGCCGACTCGCAAGGAGCTGTTCAAGTTCACCCTGGTGGTGCTCGTCTTCGTTCTGATCGTCATGGGCATCGTCTACGGCTTGGACACGCTGTTCGCGTTCTTGACGCACTGGGTGTTCGGAATCCCTGGCTGATGACCCCCGCGGCTCGCGCCGCAGCTATGGAGAAGAAACAACGTGTCTGAACGATATTCCGACGACGCCGACTGGGCGACCGCCGCAGAGCAGTCCAGCGAGGAAGACGAAGCCCAGGAGGGCAACGTCCTCGCTGAGGAAGAGCTCTCAGTCACTTCGGCCGAGCACGTCGCGGTCCACGTCGAAGACGAGGACGGCGAAGAGGATGACACGGCTGACATCGACATCGACATCGACGACCCGGAGGCGGACGCGATCGTGAACGACGCTCTGAACCTGGACGAAGCGGCTGAGTCTGAGGCTGCCGCTGAGGTCCTCAACGAATCTGTGGCCGAAGAGGCCGCCGACCTCGACGCGGCTGCGGCCGACGAGGTCACCCCGTACGACGGCCCCGACCTCGGCGCTGATGAAGAGCAGAGCGACGAGGAATCCTCCGACGAAGACGACGAGGACGCCGAGGAAGACCCGTACGAGGCCTTCCGCATGGACCTCCGCATGCTCCCGGGCAAGTGGTACGTCATCCACTCCTACGCCGGTTTCGAGCGCAAGGTGAAGGCCAACATCGAGCAGCGCAAGTCGACGCTCGAGGTCGAGGACGAGATCTACCAGATCGAGGTCCCGATGGAAGACGTGGTCGAGATCAAGAACGGCCAGCGCAAGATGGTCACCCGCGTGCGCATCCCCGGCTACGTGCTGGTGCGCATGGAGCTCACGGAAGACACCTGGTCGGTCGTGCGTCACACCCCGGGTGTCACCGGCTTCGTGGGCAACGCCCACAACCCGACCCCGCTGCGCTTCGAAGAGGCCTTCAACATGCTGAAGTCGCTCGTCGAGGTCAAGGATGCCCCCACGGCCAAGAACATCGCGTCGAAGGGCGGCCTCGCGGTCGCTCGTCCGCTGCCGGCCGAGGTCGACTTCGAGGTCGGCGAGACCATCACGATCAAGGAGGGCTCGTTCGCGGGTCTTCCCGGTTCGATCAGCGAGATCAAGCCCGAGAGCGGCAAGCTCACGGTCCTCGTCTCGCTCTTCGAGCGCGAGACCCCGGTCGAGCTTTCGTTCGACCAGGTCACCAAGATGGTCTGACACCAGTCCTCAAGAGAGCGGCCGTCCCTTTCGGGGCGGCCGTTCTCGCGTTCGCTCCCTTCTCTCGAGGGGTCAGAACACGCCGCAGCACGTCGGGCGATTGTGGCGTGTCTTGGCTCCTCAGCTCGGGGCGATGCGGCGTTCGTGCTGTGCGGCAGGATCAGGTAGACTTGTGTGGTTTGTGTGCCGCTTCGGCGTGCGCAGAGACGACCACGATCCGGAAACGCCGGATCTGTGGGAGAAGCGGATGCTCCGGCATCCGATTCGATGAAAGGAAAGAGAATGGCACCGAAGAAGAAGGTGACCGGCCTGATCAAGCTTCAGATCAACGCCGGTGCAGCCAACCCGGCGCCGCCGATCGGCCCCGCGCTCGGTCAGCATGGCGTCAACATCATGGAGTTCTGCAAGGCGTACAACGCCGCGACCGAGTCGCAGCGCGGCAACGTCATCCCCGTCGAGATCACCGTCTACGAGGACCGCAGCTTCACCTTCGTCCTGAAGACCCCGCCGGCGGCGGAGCTCATCAAGAAGGCCGCGGGCGTCCCCAAGGGCTCCGCGACCCCGCACACCGTCAAGGTCGCGAAGATCACCAAGGACCAGGTCCGTCAGATCGCCGAGACCAAGCAGGCCGACCTGAACGCGAACGACATCGAGGCCGCCTCGAAGATCATCGCCGGCACCGCCCGTTCCATGGGCATCACGGTCGAGGGCTGAGGAGAATAATCATGGCTACCAAGTCCAAGGCTTACAAGGCTGCCGCCGAGAAGATCGAGGCAGACCGTTTCTACACTCCGACCGAGGCAGTCGCCCTCGCGAAGGAGACCGGCTCGTCGAAGTTCGACTCGACCGTCGAGGTCGCGCTGAAGCTCGCCGTCGACCCCCGCAAGGCAGACCAGATGGTGCGCGGCACCGTCATCCTGCCCCACGGCACCGGTAAGACCGCCCGCGTCATCGTCTTCGCCACCGGCCCCGCGGCCGAGGCAGCGATCGCCGCAGGTGCGGATGAGGTCGGCGGCGCCGAGCTCATCCAGAAGGTCGCCGATGGCTGGACCAACTTCGACGCCGCGGTCTCCACGCCGGAGCTCATGGGCCAGGTCGGTCGTCTCGGAAAGGTGCTCGGACCGCGTGGTCTGATGCCGAACCCGAAGACCGGCACCGTGACCCCGAACCCGGCCAAGGCCGTCGAGGAGATCAAGGGCGGAAAGATCGAGTTCCGCGTCGACAAGCACGCCAACGTGCACTTCGTCGTCGGCAAGGCGTCCTTCACCGCAGAGCAGCTGAACGAGAACATCGGCGCAGCGCTCGAGGAGATCGTCCGCCTCAAGCCGTCGAGCTCGAAGGGCCGTTACATCCAGAAGGGTGCGGTGTCGACCACGTTCGGCCCCGGCATCCCGCTGGACGTCAACTCCATCTGAGTCTGACTTTCTTCTGAAACGCCCCCGGGTCCGCCCGGGGGCGTTTCTGCGTTGTCGCGGAGGGGCGGGGGTGGCAGGATGCCGTGATGGGCACCGTCGATGACTACCTCGAAGAACTCACCCCCACGGATCGTGACGCGATCGACCGGGTCTACGCGGTCGCACGTCGGGAGGCGCCCGAGGCCGAGCAGGGGAAGGGCTACGGCATGCCGGCGCTCGTGTATGGAGGCAAACCCCTCCTGTCGGTGATGCGCGCCAAAAAGCACATCGGCATCTATCCGTTCAGCCCCGATGCCGTCGCGACGGTGGCGGGAGCGCTGGAGGGGCATCCGAGCGTCAGCGTCGACAAGGGCACCATCCGGTTCCAGCCCGAGCATCCGATCCCCGACGAGGTGCTGGAGCACCTGGTCCGGGCCCGACTGTCGCAGATCGACGGCAGCTGATCCGTCAGCCGGCCAGCACCGGCAGCACCAGGCTGATCGCGATGGCGATCATGACCACGGCGATCACCGCATCCAGGATGCGCCAGGAGCGCGGCGTGCGCAGCCAGCGTCCCAGATACCGCGCACCGAATCCCAGCGCCGTGAACCACAGGATGCTGGCGGCCATGGCGCCGCCGGCGAACAGCCAGCGTTCGTGGCCGTGCGTGGCCGCGATCGAGCCGAGCATCAGTACCGTGTCGAGGTAGACGTGCGGGTTGAGCCACGTGAGGGCGAGCGTGGTCAGGATCACGGGTGCCAGCCGTGTGCGGGTGAGGGTCGCCGTGGGGCCGCTCGGAGTCGTCGCCCCCGAGCCGGCGGCATCCGCTCCGTCCACCCGCAGCTCTTCGCCGCCGCGCCAGGCCCGACGAGCAGCCAGGATGCCGTAGCTCAGCAGGAACAGCGCCCCCGCCCAGCGGGCCACGACGACGAGCCACGGAGCGGCCGACAGCACGAATCCGAGTCCCGCGACGCCGGCAGCGATGAGTGCGGCATCCGACAGGGCGCAGATGATCACGACAGCCCACACGTGCTCGTGGCGGATTCCCTGGCGCAGCACGAAGACGTTCTGCGCGCCGATGGCGACGATGAGGGAGAGGCCGAGTCCGAGGCCGGCGAGAACGGTGAGCATGGGTCCAGCCTAGGAATCACGACCCATGAAGAGAAGCGAAGATTCCTACCGAACCATTAGCATCACTTATGTGAGGATCGACCCGGAACTGGCCGCCACTCTCGCCGCGATCGTCGACGAGGGCACCCTCGACGCCGCGTCCAGGCGACTGCAGATCACCCCGTCGGCGGTGAGTCAGCGGCTGAAGACCCTGGAACAGCAACTCGGTCGGATCCTGGTCGTGCGGACGAAGCCCGCGAAGCTGACCGAGGCGGGTGAGGCCGTCGTCCGCTTGGCGCGCCAGATCGCGCTGCTCGAACACGATGCGCTCATCGGGGTGGGCATCGATGAGGACGCGGAGAGCCGGCGGATCAGCATCCCGCTCGCGGTGAACGCCGATTCGATGGCGACGTGGTTCCTCGCGCCCCTCTCCCGACTCGCGGCCGGCCACGACATCGACTTCGACCTGCATCGCGACGACCAGAACTTCACCGCGCGGCTCCTGGAATCCGGCACCGTCATGGCCGCGGTCACGAGCGAGGCCGCGCCGGTCGCCGGATGCTCGGTGTCGCCGCTCGGCGTGCTCGAATATCGGGCGATGGCGGAACCGGGGTTCGCATCGCGCTGGTTCGCTGACGGGGTCACGGCGGATACCCTGACGGCCGCACCGTTCGTCGACTTCGACCGGCGGGACACGCTGCAGCATGAGTGGCTCCGAGCGATGGGCGTCAGCGAGGCAGGCGTGCCACGACACTACGTTCCGGCATCTCACGACTATGCGCTCGCTGTCGGGCTCGGGCTGGGGTGGGGGATGGTCCCGCTCCTGCAGGAGTCATCCGGACTCGTCCCGCTGGGCGGCCCGACCCTTCGCGTCCCGCTCTACTGGCAGCAGTGGAACCTGCGCTCCGACCTGCTCGACAACATTGCTGCCGAGATCGCCGTCGAGGCGCGGCGGGTGCTCGGTGCGACGCCCGTCACTCAGACGCGATCGCGTCCGGGCTCGCGCCTGAAGCCAGCGCGTGCAGCAGGCGGGTGAGGCTCCCGATATCGGCGAGGCTCCAGTCTTCGAGCGTGCGGAGCAGCCGGCCTTCCTGAGGGAGCCGCGCGACCGCGAGGCGCTCTTCACCCAGGGGTGTGAGCTGCAGCAGGAAGGAGCGCCCATCGGCGGGATCGGCCGAACGCTCGACGAGATCGAGCTCCTCGAGCTCGCGCACCATCCGGCTGACTTGCCCCTTGTCCAGCAGCATCCGCTCGGACAGCGATGACACCGTGACGGTCTCGCAGCGGGCGATCGTGGTGAAGATCTTGTAGGCGCCCGGCAGCAGGCCGGGGCTCACGCGGTTCGCGTTCTCCGAGATCACCCGACGGAAATGCGTGATCAGCTCGCCGAACTCCGCCTCGAGGGCGCGGACCGCAGCGGCCCGCGCCTCGGGGGTGTCGGAGAGGGGATCAGCGTCCGGCATCGGAGGCCGCATCACCGTGGGTGTCGCGTGTGCGGCCGACCACGGTGACGGTTCCGGTCGTCGGTGCACCGGAGAGCGCCGTGGCATCGGCGATCGCGACTTCTGCCGCGTCGTCGACCGGGGTGGCATCGTCGTCTGCGGCCGAGTCCGCCTTCGCCGCATCCGCCTGCGCCCGCTCGCTCGTCGTCATCGTGGTGAGCGGACGGTTCGGCAGGAACAGGATCGCGATGAGGCTGATCACCGCGAGCGGGATGCCGATCAGGAACGCATGCGAGATGGCCTGCGCGTAGAAGTCCTCGATGATCGAACGCACCGGCTCCGGAAGCAGCCGGACCTCGGGCAGCGTCCCGCTGGAGAGCTGTGCGGCGACGTCGGCGCCCTTGTCGCCGAGCTGCGCGATCGCCGCGCCGATGCGCTCCTTGCCGTCGCTGAACAGACTGGTGAGGCTGTTCGCCAGTACGGCGCCCATGACCGAGACGCCGACCGTGCCGCCGAGGCTGCGGAAGAACGTCACGCCCGAGCTCGCGACGCCCATCTCGCTCGGCTTCGCGACGTTCTGCACGATGAGGACGAGGTTCTGCATGGTCATGCCGACGCCGGCGCCCATCACGAACATGTAGATCGAGACGAGGATGAAGTTCGTGTCGTAGTGCAGCGTCGACAGCATCACGGAACCGGCGATCAGCAGCACGGATCCGAGGATCAGGTAGCCCTTCCACTTGCCGAAGCGGGTCACGAGTTGGCCGATGACCATCGACGAGATCAGGAGCCCCGCCATCATCGGCAGAGTCATGAGCCCGGCCTCGGTGGGCGTTGCGCCACGGGAGAGCTGCATGTACTGCGCGAGGTACACCGAGGTGCCGAACATCGCGACACCGATCGAGATCGACGCCAGCACCGACAGGGTGAACGTGCGACCGCGGAACAGCGTGAGAGGGATGAGGGGCTCGCGCACCTTGAGCTCGACGATGATGAAGGCGATGGCCGAGGCGACGGCGCCGCCGACCATGAGCACGGTCTCGGTGCTCCACCAGTCGAACGTCGAGCCGGCGTTCGTGATCCAGATGAGGATCAGCGACACGGCGGCCGAGAGCAGCACGATGCCGACGTAGTCGATCGACACCTTGCGGGTGCGCTCGGTGCTGATGTGCAGCGTCTTCTGCAGGATGATCAGCGCGGCCACGGCGAAGGGGAGCGCGACGAAGAAGTTCCAGCGCCAGTTCGCGACATCGGTGATCCAACCGCCGAGGAGCGGGCCGCCGACGGTGGCGACGGCCATCACGGCGCCGAACAGCCCCATGTACCGGCCGCGCTCGCGAGGGCTGATGATGTCGGCCATGATGACCTGGCTGAGGGCGGCGAGCCCGCCGCCGCCGATCCCCTGGATGGCGCGGAAGGCGATGAGGGTGTTCGTGTCCTGGGCGAAGCCGGCCGCGGCGGTCGCTCCGACGAAGATGACGATCGCGATCTGGATCAGGAGCTTGCGGTTGAAGAGGTCGGCGAGTTTGCCCCAGATCGGGGTGGAGATCGCGGTCGTCAGGAGGGTCGCGGTGATGACCCAGGTGTACGCGGCCTGGTCGCCGCCGAGGTCGTGCACGATGACGGGCATCGAGGTGGAGACCACCGTGGTGGCGATCATCGAGACGAACATGCCGAGGAGGAGCCCGGTGAGGGCTTCGAGAACCTGGCGATGCGTCATCTTGACGGGGGAGTCCGTGGTCATGCGAGACCTTTCGCGGTCGGAAGGACGGATGCTGCGACAGCTCTGGCGCGCACAAGATGGTTGAACTGCGTCAACTATATGTGAATCGTTGATCTACGTCAACCATTGCGAGGCGACGCGCGGTGCGCGCGATGTGCCTCGGACGTGCGCGAAATCGCCTTGTTCTGCGGGAAGGGGTCGGTGAGGATGAGGGCACGGCGGGGATGTGGGCCTCTGCGAGGCGGTCGTTCTCAGGCATCCACGCGATCGCCTGATTCCTGAGGGGGACTCCGATGGCAACCAAAGACACGCAGCGCAAGGTTCTCGCCGTTCTGGCGGGCGGGCTCGTTCTCGGGGTGGGGGTGGCGGTCACACTCGCCGCCTGGAACGACTCCGAGTTCGCGAACGGGACCTTCACCGCCGGCTCCTTCACGTTCACGGGCTCCACTGACGGAACGACGTTCAGCGAGCACGCGACCGACGACGCGGCAGCCTCGCTGACCTTCGAGCTCAACCCGACGAACCTCAGCCCGGGCGACGTGGTGTACGCGCCCTACGCCCTGCGGCTCGGCGGCACCTATGACGCCACGCTCGATGCCGTCGCTCCCGTCGGCGCAGGCGACTTCGCCACCGGCAGCAAGCTGACCTACGACGTCGTGTCGACGGGGGCGACGTTCGGTTGCGACGAGACCGCGTTCGCCGCGGGAACCGCGGTACCCGCGACGATGACGCCGGGTACCGACGTCAACCTGTGCATCCAGGTCACAGCCGCCTCCGGTGCGGGCGGGATCGAGCAGGGCGACACGGGAACCGTCACATGGCAGTGGAACGCGACCTCGGTGCAGCCGTAGCGCCCACTCGCCGCTCGTTGCGTGCAACTCTCCCGCGGCGGCCCTCGCGCACGTTTCGGCGCGTGCGGGCGCTGCTCGCCGGTGGGCTGGTTCTCGGCGTCGGCGCGACGATGACGATCGCGGCGTGGACCGACCAGGAGCTTGCGACGAGCACAGTCAGTGCGGGGAGCTTCTCGATCGCGTCACGGTCCGATCAGGGGGCATTCGCGTCGCACGGACCGACCGAGACCGTGCTCACCGTACCTCTCGACGCGTCGGGCCTCTATCCCGGGGTGAAGAAGGCGGCGTATGTGCAGGTGCAGGCGTCGGGCACCCTGGGCGGCACCGTCAACCTCACCGCCGTGGCCGTGACGAACAATGCGGGCACGGCGCCGACCGGAGCGGACCTCGCGCTGCAGAACGCGATCAGGGTGAACATCGCCGTGGTCGCGGCTCCCGCCAACTGCACGACGAGTGCGACCGCGACGGCCGCGCTGACCGCGGTTCCCGCGCTCCCCGCGCAGACCCTGACCGTGAGCCCGCTCAACACGATCACCTACTGCGTCGTGCTCGAGCTGCCGGCAGACACGACCGGAACAGCACAGGGCGGCACCGTGAAACCGACCTGGACCTTCACCGGAAGCACGAGCTGAGCGACGACATGGCCACCATCACACGCGGCGCCCGCGCCGTGGCACGGGGACTGCGGGAGGTGCTGCTCACCCTGGCAGCCGTCGGCGGCGTGATCTGCATACTGCTCGTGATCTTGGCCTTCACCGGTGGCTATTCGCTCATCATGTTCAAGACCGGGTCGATGACGCCGACCATCCCGGCAGGATCCGTCGCGCTCGTGCAGAAGATTCCCGCCGCCGACATCGCGGTCGGTGACGTCGTGACGGTGGATCGGGATGCGGCCCTGCCGATCACGCACCGCGTCACCGGCGTCGAGCAGGCGGATCAGGGCGAACAGCGGGTCATCACGATGAAGGGTGACGCGAACGACGTCGAGGATCCGGCGCCGTACACCGTGTCCGACGTCCGCATCGTCCGTGGCTCGGTGCCCGCCCTTGCGAACGTGATCGTCTGGTTCGGCAGCCCGTGGGTGCTCGGTGGGGTCACGCTCGGTGCATCGCTGCTGGTGGTGTGGGCGTTCTGGCCGCGGCGAGAGCGTGCGGCGGCGGAGGAACCCTCAGGAGACGTCGGGGGGCTCGCGGCTGCCGAAGAGCCCGCGGCTCCGGAAGCGCTGGTCGTGGCGGGGGAGCGGCGGAGGGATCGGCGCTCATGAGACGCCTGGGCGCCGGAGTCATCGTGCTCTTCGTGCTGCTCGGCTCGGCGGCCCCCGCATGGGCGTCGCCGACCACGGAGGTCATCCAGGGACGCATCCTGCGGCTCGTCTCGGTTGCGGACTGGGAAGCCGCGGGATCCCTGCTCCCCGGGCAGCAGGTGCGATGGGATGTCGCCGTCAGCGCAGAGGCCCCGGATCCGGGGATCGTGACGATCGCGCTGAGCGCCACCGGTGAAGCGCCGCTGGTCCTCGACGTGTCGATCTGCCTGCGCGCCTGGCAGGGGAGCGCATGCCCCGGTGGCGCCGTGATCGTGCGCTCGGCTTGGCAGGTTCCGCGCGACGGCGGTGAGGTGCAACTCGGCGAGGTCGCCGACACCGACGTCGCGCACGTGCGGCTCTCCATCGGGCTCGGTGAGGAGGCGGCGGCAGGCTCGACGAGTCTCCGGCTCCATGCCAGCGGCGTCGGCGAGGACGTGATCGTCGGTCCCGGTGGCGGCCTGGCAGCGACCGGTCCTTCTCCGCTGCCGCCCTGGGCGCTCGCCGGAGGGGCGGCGCTGGTCGTCGTCGGTCTGTTGCTCGCGGCTCGGCGGCGTCGTGCCGTGGCGATCGGCGTCGAGCCGTGGGAACCCGGCGGTGACCGGTGAGTCCCGCGAAGCGTCTGCGGTCGGCGGGTGCCGTGCTCGGAATCTCGGTGCTCATCGGTGTCGGCCTCGTCCCGACCGTCCCGTCGACCGAGGCGGCGTGGCTCGATGCCGAGCGGGCGACCGCGACCGGGACTTCGATCAACGTTCCGGAGCCCATCGCCACGGGTTCTCCGGGCTGTGTGGCGAGCAGCGGGCTGCTGGGCGCCAATCCGAAGGTGACCATCTCGTGGCGGGCGCCCGCCGCCGCGACGGGATACGACTTGACGAAGGCGGAGTTCGGGCAGATCGTCAATCAGGGGCTCCTCGAGCCGATCCTGAGCGACCTCCTCGGGAACGTCAAGACGACGGGGAGTGCGGCCGCTTATGTCACCGTCATCGACGGCGGCCTGCTCACGGGACTTCTCGGGGCGACGAAGACTTTCGGTATCCGCTTCACCGGGCCGGGCGGGTGGAAGTCGGACTGGCTCGTGGCGAATGCCACGATGGGGCTGCTCGGAGCGAACCCGCAGTGCACGATGGGCACCACCGCCAGCTACTAGGCGGAATCCGAAGGCTCAGTCGGCGAGTGCCAGTGCGCGGAACGCATCGCGTTCGCGGAGCTGCTCGCGGCGGCTGGCTGCGGCATCGTCCGGCGTGCTGCTCGGGACCTGCCGGCCGGTGGTGCGCCGGTAGAGCTCGTCGATGAGGTTGGTGGCGAGGCCGACCAGCTTGGCGATCTCGCGGTCGTCGCGGTCGATCCACACGCAGCGCGGTTCGTCGTGGATCGGGGAGAAGTCGACGTGCTCCTCCCAGACGAACAGCGTCCGCTCGGCGCCGAGAACGTGCTGCTGCCACCAGATCTGGCGGAGGTAGGTGCGCGGGATGCCGCGGAACGCCTTGTTGGTCGTCTTGATCTCGGCGAGCTTCACGCGCCCGTCGGCGTCGACCGCGATGCCGTCGGGCGTGGCCAGGTGGCGATGCTCGACCTCGGCGCGGAACAGGGCGGACGAGGGGAGGATGCCGTGGGTCGCGGCGACCCAGGCGGCGATCTCGGGCTCGCGCCGCCGGCCGTGATCGGTGTAGGCGTTGCCGCCGAAGCGGGGGCCTCCGCCGAGCTTGGAGTCCGCCGCGCGAGCGATCGACTTCTCGGAAGTGAGCCCGGCGACGTCGGTGGCGGTGATGCCGCGGGAACGTGCTCGCATCCACGCCACGCGGTCGCGAGAGTCCGCGACGATGCGTGCAGCGAGTTCCGGGGTCACCCTTCGACCCTAACCCGGCTCGCCGACCCTCCCTCTCACAC